>JAHEJV010000044.1 GCA_024638705.1 Deltaproteobacteria bacterium
CAGCTCCTCTACGGCAGGCACGTCGCGCCGTTCTGGGATCTGCGCGGCGGGGTCCGCCACGACCGGCTCTTCGGCCCGGGCCCCGACCGCGACCGCAGCTTCGCCGTGCTCGACGTCACCGGGCTCGCGCCGTACTGGTTCGAGGTGACGCCGGCGCTCTTCCTCAGCGACGACGGCGACCTCTCCGCGCGACTCACGGTCCACGCCGACGTGCTCGTCACCCAGCGCCTCGTCCTGCAACCGCGCCTCGAGCTGAACGCCGCCGCCCACGACGTCCCGAAGTTCGGCGTGGCGCGCGGCTTCGACGACGTCGAGCTCGGCGTCCGCCTTCGCTACGAGGTGCGGCGCGAGTTCGCGCCCTACCTCGGCGTGAACTGGGGGCAGAAGCTGGGCAACACGGCGGATCTCGCGCGCGCCGGGGGCGAGGATGTCCGCGTGCTCGGGTTCGTCGCCGGGGTGCGCCTCTGGTTCTGACACACCGGATGCGCGCGCGGTATCGTGCCGCCGATGGGCTGGAACGCGAGATCGTGGACGAGAACACCCGCCGCACGTGCCGCGATGCTCTTCTCGTTGCTGCTCCCGGCACTTGCCGCGCGTTCCGAGATCTCGCATGAGGTGTTGATCGATCAGCTCGAGCTCCGCGGGCAGAACGGCCCCGACGCGATCCACTGGGAGCAGGGCGCCTGGCTCGGCGATCACGTCCATCGCGTCTCCTTCGACACGTCGGGCGATCTCCGCACCCAGGGCAGCGTCGGAGGCGAAGCCGAGCTGCAGCTCTCGGTGGGCCGACTCCCCACTCCGGCCTTCGAGCTGCGGGCGGGGGTTCGCCATGATCGCTTCTGGGGCCCGGGCCCCGACCTCGACCGCACCTTCGCGGCGGTCGATGCGGTCATCGCGGCGCCCTTTGCGATCGAGCTCGCGCCGGCGGTCTTCCTGAGCGACGACGGCGACTTCTCCGCGCGTCTCACGTCGGTCGCGGACGTGCCGCTGGCCGAGCGCCTGATCGCGCAGCCGCGTTTCGAGGTGAACGTCGCCGCCCACGACGTCCCGCGCTTCGGCGTCGAGCGCGGCTTCAACGACATCGAGCTGGGCCTCCGCGTCCGCTACGAGACGCCCGGCGGCATCGCGCCCTATCTCGGTGTGAGCTGGATCCAGGCGCTCGGGAACACCGCCGACCTCACCCGCGAGGGCGGCGACGACGCCCACACCCTCTCGCTCGTCGCAGGCCTGCGTTTCGCGTTCTGAGGGAAGCTCGCGACCTGCGAAATCGCCGCGAACGCGCTGGTTTGACAGGAAAATCGGCCACTGATAGGTTGCGACACCCACCCTGACAAAGTTCCGCGCGCCCGCCGGAACCCCACGATGGGTCCGGACGGGAGGTGGCCCCCATGACCGAGAAGCCTCAGCTCAAGCTCGCCCAGGACCCGGAGGAGATCCGGGCCGCGGTCGCGTCGGTCGAAGCCGCGGTGGAAGACATCCGCAACGGCAAGATGGTCATCCTCGTCGACGACGCCGACCGCGAGAACGAGGGCGACCTCACGATCGCCGCCGAAAAGGTCACGCCCGAGGCGATCAACTTCATGGCGAAGTACGGGCGCGGGCTGATCTGCCTCTCCCTCACCGAGGAACAGCTCGAGAAGCTGAACCTCGGCATGATGGTGCCCGACTGGGAGAACACCTCCGGGTTCGGCACCGCCTTCACCGTGTCGATCGAGGCGCGGCGCGGCGTCACCACCGGGATCTCCGCCGCCGACCGGGCGACGACGGTGCTGACCGCGATCGCCGACGACGCGAAGCCGAGCGACATCTCGCGCCCGGGCCACATCTTCCCGCTGCGCGCGCGGCAGGGCGGCATCCTGCGGCGCACCGGTCAGACCGAGGGCTCCGTCGACCTCGCCCGCCTCGCCGAGCTGAAGCCCGCCGGGGTGATCTGCGAGATCATGAACGACGACGGCACGATGGCGCGCATGCCCGACCTGATCGAGTTCGGCCGCCAGCACGACATCAAGATCGTGACGATCGCCGACATGATCCAGTACCGCCTCCGCAAGGAGCGCCTGGTGCGGCGCGCCGCGATCTCCACGATGCCCACGCGCGCCGGCGGCGATTTCCAGTGCATCGTCTACGAGAACGACATCGACCACATCGATCACATGGCGCTCGTGAAGGGCGAGATCGGGCCCGACGACGAGGTGCTCGTCCGCGTCCACAGCGAGTGCCTCACCGGCGACGCCTTCGGCTCGCTGCGCTGCGACTGTGGCGAGCAGCTCGACGCGACGCTGCGGATGATCGAGGCCGAGGGGAGGGGTGTCCTGCTCTACATGCGCCAGGAAGGTCGCGGCATCGGGCTCAAGAACAAGATCCGCGCCTACGGCCTGCAGGACCAGGAAGGCCTCGACACCGTGCAGGCGAACGAGCGCCTCGGCTTCCCCGCCGACCTGCGCGACTACGGCGTCGGTGCGCAGATCCTCGTCGACCTCGGCGTGCGCAAGATGCGCATGATCACCAACAACCCCGGCAAGCGCGCCGGCATCGAGGGCTACGGCCTCACGATCGTCGACCGCGTTCCGCTGGAGATCACGCCCAACGAGAAGAACCTCGAGTATCTCAAGACGAAGAAAGAGAAGCTCGGCCACGTTCTTCACCTCATGAGTTAGCGCTCGCCCCGGGAGACCCCATGTTCGAATCCGTAGACCAGGTGCTCGAACAGCTCGACGCCCAGCAGTACATCGGCGACAAGAAGATCGCGACCGTCGTCTTCCTCGCCGACAAGCTCGAGAAGCCGGTGCTCGTCGAAGGCCCGGCGGGCGTCGGCAAGACCGAGCTGGCGAAGGTGGTCGCCAAGGCCACGGGGCGGAAGCTGATCCGCCTCCAGTGCTACGAGGGCCTCGACGAGGCGAAGGCGCTCTACGAGTGGGAGTACAGCAAGCAGCTGCTCTACACGCAGATCCTCAAGGAGAGGTTCACCGAGACGATGGCCGGGGCGTCCTCGCTGCGCGACGCCGCCGAGCGCGTCGGCAAGGAGGACAGCGTCTTCTTCTCGAACAACTTCATCGTGCCGCGCCCGCTGCTCCAGTCGATCACATCGGATGAGCCGACGCTGCTGCTGATCGACGAGGTCGACAAGTCGGATCCGGAGTTCGAGGCGTTCCTTCTGGAAGTGCTCTCGGACTTCCAGGTGACGGTCCCCGAGCTGGGGACGATCGAGGCGAAGCGCAAGCCGCTCGTCTTCCTCACCTCGAACAACGCCCGCGAGATGAGCGACGCCCTGAAGCGCCGCTGTCTCCACCTCTTCATCGACTTCCCCACCGAGGATCTCGAGAAGCGGATCCTCGAGACGAAGGTGCCCGAGGCCGCGGAAGGCCTGGTCGACGATCTCGTGGGCATGATGCACCGCCTGCGCGAGCTCGACCTGAAGAAGACGCCGTCGATCAGCGAGACGCTCGACTGGGCGCGCGCGCTGCTCGCCCTGAACGCCCAGGACCTCGACGAGGATCTCGTCAACCAGACCTTCAACGTGATCCTCAAGTACGAGGGCGACGTGCGCAAGGCGCAGGGCGAGCTCGACAAGCTGCTCCAGAAGAAGGCCGCCGAGGCGAAGGTCGAGAAGCCGGCCGGCGCGCCGGATCCCGCGCCCGCCGCCACGAAGAAGGGCGCGCTGCACTAGCGCCGAAAGGCCCATCCCCTTGCAGAAGAAGATCCTGGAGTTCACCAACATCCTGCGAAAGAGCGGGATCCGGGTCTCCACCGCCGAGGCGATCGACTCGTTCACCGCCCTCGAAGAGCTCTCGATCGACGATCGCGAGGTCTTCAAGGACGCGCTGCGCGCCACCATGGTGAAGCGCGGCGAAGAGGTGCCCACCTACGACCAGCTCTTCGACCTCTTCTGGTCGGGCTTCTACGACAACCTGCGCGACTCCTTCGGCGAGGCGAGCGGCGGGCTCCCGGAAGGAGTGGACCTCGAGCAGCTCCTCCAGCAGATCGCCGAGATGCTCCAGAACATGGAGGGCGGCGATCTCGGCGACCTCTCCGAGCTGGCCCGCGCCATGCTCACGCAGGACCTCACCCAGCTCGAGAACCTGATCCGTCAGGCCGCCGAGCAGGCGGGCGTCGACCGCATCGAGAACTTCCTCCAGGTCGGTTTCTTCTCGCGCCGCACGCTCGAGCAGCTCGGCATGGAGGGCGCCGGCAACGAGCTCGAAGACCTCGCCGCCCAGCTCGAGGCGGCCGGGATGTCGCAGGAGCAGATCGAGGCGCTGCGCGGCCTGATGGAGGGCCTGATGGAGGCCCTGCGCAAGAGCGTCCGGTCCTTCACCGAGCGCGAGCTGCAGAAGCAGAACCACGACTACATGGAGAAGTTCCGGCGCGAGACGCTGCTGGAGAAGAGCTTCTATCACCTCACCGAGGAGGAGATCCGCAAGATGCGCGAGGTGGTCGAACGCCTCGCCCAGCGGATCAAGAACATCCTCTCGATCCGTAGGCGACGGCTCCGGAAAGGGAAGCTCGACCTCCACCAGACGCTGCGCCGCAACATGTCCCACGGCGGCACGCCCTTCGAGCTGGTCTTCAAGCAGCGCAAGAAGGATCGCCCGAAGCTCGTGATCCTGACGGACGTTTCGTCCTCGGTCGCCAACGTGTCGCGTTTCATGCTCCAATTCGTCTACACGCTCCAGGAGGCCTTCACGAAGATCCGCGCCTTCGTCTTCGTGGCCGAGCTGGGCGAGGTGACGCCGCTCTTCCAGGAGAAGGACATCAACGACGCGATCGAGGAGGCCCTCGACGGCGGCGACGTCATCAACGTCTACACCCGATCGAACTTCGGCTTCGCGTTCCACCACTTCTGGCAGAACTTCTTGAGCGCGATCGACAACAAGACGACCGTCCTGATCCTCGGCGACGCGCGCAACAACTACAACGACCCGCGCGCCTGGTGCCTGCGCGAGATCCACACGAAGGCGAAGAACGTCGTGTGGCTGAACCCGGAGAACCCGAGCGCCTGGGGCTTCGGCGACTCGGTGATGGACAAGTACCTGCCCTACACCGACGTCGCCGAGGAGTGCCGGAACCTGCGCCAGCTCTCGAAGGTGGTCGACAGCCTGCTGCTGTGAGCGCGTGGAGCGCGTCGCGCTCCTAGGCCTTCTGCCCGCGACCCCGATCCTGCACCGCCGCCACCCGTTCGGCCGTCACCTCGGCGCCATGGGCGCGCGACCGCTCGCGTTCGAGCGCGCGACCGTCGCCGTAGGGGAGGGCGAAGCCGTCGTCGATGACGCGCTTGTAGTTGCGCAGCAGGGTGCGGTCGCAGCTCTGCATGTCGCGGGCGAGCGCCCGGCACGTGGGGAGGAGCTCCTCGGGCGCGACCACCCGGTTCAACAAGCCCCAGGCGCACGCGGTCTCCGCGTCGAGATGGTTCCCGGTGAAGGAGAGCTCCTTCGCGCGCGAGAGACCGACGAGGCGCGAGAGCTTCTGGCTCAATCCCCAGCCCGGCATGATGCCGACGCGCGCGTGGGTGTCGGAGAAGCGCGCGTTCGTCGAGCCGATCAAGAGGTCGCAGGCGAGCGCGAGCTCGAAGCCGCCGGTGATCGCGAACCCGTTGATCGCGCCGATCACCGGCCCGGGGAACGACTCGATCGCCGCGACGACATTGCCGCCGCCGGACACCGCGTCGGACGCCTCGGCGCCTCCGTCCGGTGCGCTCGCGAGCTCCTTGAGGTCGAGGCCCGCGGTGAAGGCGCGCTCGCCGGCGCCGGTCAGGATCACCACGTCCACCGCGTCGTCGTCGGCGAGCGTGACGAACGTCTGCTCCAACTCCCGGCGGAGCTGCATCGACAACGCGTTCATCGCGCGCGGCCGGTTCATCGTGACCGTCGCCACGGCGTCGTCCACCTCGACCGACACCACCGGTTCACTCGACATCGATCCTCCAATCCACCTGAGCTCCAACACCGCATCTATGCGCCGGTGCTCGTCTGTCCGGCACCCCGGCAAACGCCGGCGAAGCCGGCGCGCGCAGCGAGCCGCACGCGAGCGAAGTCCAGAAAGAGGAACGCCCCGCCGGAGACGAGCTCCGACGGGGCGTTTCAAAGGGGGGAGGGCGGTGGATGGATGATGGGGGGTGAGAGGTTGGACATTTCGATTAGGAAATGTGCCAGATCCACCGCCGCTCCATACAAACGGGATCTAGCTCCTGCATTGTGGTCTGGGTCGGGCCGGTTGTCAAACGCTATTTCTCGAAGAATCCACTTCCATGGGAACGCGACGACCGGGGCTTGTCGAAGTCGGAAATCGTCGCGTTTCCGGACGACTCGAACCATTCCTGGAGAGACTGGATCAAGGGTTTGGCGCGCCCGGGACGCGCTGCCGGCCTCCCGCGCATCCGGTACCGTCCGGCCGCCCCGGCCCGGCCGCCGAAGAGGACTCCCTTGGCCCCGAAGCGTCGCTTCCACATCCGCACCTACGGCTGCCAGATGAACGTCCACGACGCGGAGAAGGTCGCGAACCTGCTCTCCCACGCCGGCTGGGTGGCCACCGACGACGACGGTGCGGCGGATCTGCTCGTCGTCAACACCTGCTCGATCCGCGAGAAGGCCGAGAACCGCCTCTACACCGACCTCGGCCTGCTGCGTGAGTGGAAGGCGGAGCGCCCCGGGCGGATCCTCGGCGTGGCCGGCTGCGTCGCGCAGCAGGAGGGCGACACGATCCTGCGCCGGTTCCGCACCGTCGACTTCGTCTACGGGACCCACAATCTGCGCCTCGTTCCGACGCTGGTGGCGGCGGCCGAGCAGGGCGAGCGCAGCCTGCGCATCGACGAGACCCGCTCGCTCGAGCGCTTCGACCTGCCCGAGCGCCACCCCGATCTCCCCGACGCGACTCCGGGCCGCGCCTTCGTCACGGTGATGGAAGGGTGCGACATGTTCTGCACCTTCTGCGTCGTCCCGAACACGCGCGGTCGCGAGGTCAGCCGGAAGGCGGTCGACATCGCCGAGGAGGTCGCGGCGCTGGCCGGTCGCGGCGTCCGCGAGATCACGCTCCTCGGCCAGACGGTCAACGCCTACGGGCGCCACGACGTCCGCCGCGGCAAGGCCGCCCAGGCCGGCACCGAGAGCTTCGCCGCGCTCGTCCGACGGCTCGCCGCGATTCCGGGCATCGCCCGCATCCGCTACACGAGCCCGCATCCCGCGTTCTTCGACGACGACCTCGTCCGGGCACACGGCGAGGTGGCGGCTCTCTGCCCCCACGTTCACCTGCCGGCCCAGAGCGGCTCGGACCGCGTCCTCGAGCGGATGCGACGCCCCTACACCTCCGCGGAATACCGCGCGCTCACCGAAAGCCTGCGGACGGCGCGTCCCGACATCGCCCTCACCACCGACCTGATCGTCGGCTTCCCGGGCGAGACCGACGCCGACTTCCGCGAGACCCTCGCGCTGGTGCGGGACGTCGGGTTCGTCGACGCGTACACGTTCAAGTACTCGCCCCGGCCCGGCACGAAGGCCGCAGTCCTCTCCGAAGCCGTCGACCCGGCCTTGGCCCAGGAGCGGCTCGCGGAGCTCCAGGAAATGCTGCGCTCGCTCACGATGGCGGCGCACCGCGCCCGGGTCGGGAGCGAGACCGAGGTCCTGCTCGAAGGCGGCAGCGCCCGGCGGCCCGGGCAGCTCTCTGGCCGGGACCCCTATCACCGAGTGGTCAATCTGACCGGGCGCGCCGAAGCCGCCGGCCGACCCGGCGACCTCGTCCGGGTGCATCTGGTCGAGGCCACACCTCGCTCGCTGATCGGCGAGCCGGTGTCGTCCGTGCGCGGGGCGGGGGGCGGGAAGTTCCTGAAGCCCGGCGCTCCGACGGCCGATGAGAAGGGCCGCAACGCACGGCTCTAGGCGATCCCCCCGGCGCCCGGAGACGCGTGCAACCACGGGGGGCCCATGGGTCGAGGCCGGATTCTCGCCGTCGACGATCAGCGCTATTTCCGCGAGCTGATCGAGGGCCTGCTCGTCGAGGAGGGCTACGAGGTCCAGACGGCCTCGAGCGGCGAAGAGGCCCTGCGCGTGCTCGCCCACGCCTCCTTCGACGTGATCGTCACCGACCTCGTGATGCCGGGCATGAACGGCTGCGACCTCGTGCAGCGCGTGAAGGAACGCGACCCGGACCAGGAGATCATGGTCGTCACCGGCGTCGTCGACGTGCGCAGCGCGGTCGACGCGATGAAGGTCGGCGCCACCGACTATCTGCTCAAGCCCTTCGACCGCGCGACGCTCGCGGCCGCACTCGAGGCGACCCTGCAACGCTCCCGGCTGCGGCAGGAGCGCGATCGTCTGCTCGAGGAGAACATCGAATACCTCGGCGAGCGCTCGCTGTTCGAGCGCGCGCTCGGCCTCTTCTCCGCCACGTCGATCGAAGCGCTCTCGGAGAAGGTCCTCGACGGGCTCTGTCGCGAGACCGGCGCCCAGGGCGGGGTGCTCTGGTGGCGCGACGCCCAGGCCGACCACGGCTTCCGACTGGCCGCAGCCCATGGCCTGGTGCGGATCGCCGAGGAGCCGGAACGGATCGACGACGACGCGCTTCCGGCCGACGTGCGCGAATTGCGCGCCGTCACCGTCTGCACGGACTGGCAGGACACGGACGGTCTGCCGCGGCCCGCGCTGCTGGTCGCGCTGCACCGCCGGGACGAGCTCGTCGGCGTCCTGCGCCTGACCGACAAGCTCGGCGGCGAGCGCTTCGACGATGTCGATCGCGCCTGCGCCGAGAAGTTCGTGCGCTTCGCGAACACGGCCTACCGCAATGCCGAACGCTTTCGCGCGCTCGAACGGCGCACGCTCCAGGATCCCGATTCCGGCGTCTACCGGATCGAATACCTCCAGGACGTCCTCGCGAACGAGATCGAGAAGGCGAATCGTTTCGGGCGGCGCTTCGGGCTCGTCGAAGTGGCGATCGACCCGATCGCGCCGCTGCGCGAGCGACTCGATTCCGACCGCTTCGACGCATGGCGCACGGCGCTCGCGCACCATCTCGGTCGCCTGCTCCGCGCGACGGACCTGGTCGCCTCGGACGGCGACGCGCGCTTCTTCGTGATGCTCGCGGAGAGCGATGCGATCGGCACCGCGATGTTCAAGCAGCGCGCGCGGCGCGCGCTCGAAGCGAGCGAGCCGATCGCCGGCACCGAACCCGACGTCCGACCGCGCGTGAGCCTCGGGGCGGTCAGCTTCCCGGCCGATGCGCGGGAAGGCGAGGGGCTGTTCCGCGAGCTCGACGCGCGGGTGGCGGACGACCGCCGCGCGCAGGAGCGCGAGCGGCGCCTCGGCGAGATGCCGCTCGCCGAGGCCTTCGCGGGACTCGTCGAAGGTGCGTCGCGCGAGCCGGCGGACGGCGTCGCCTCCCTGTTGCGCTTCGCGGTGTCGGAGGTCGGTCGACGTCCGCACGAGCGCAACCTCGTGTTCTGCAGCCCCGGCGACAAGTTCGGCCGCGCGGTTCGCGAGGGGCTGCGACTGCGCCGCGACCTGCAGGCGGACACCGATCTCGTCGTGCTCGGCGAGCCGGAGGGCCTGGGGGGAAGCGAAGAGGGCGTCACGTTCGTCCCGGCCGAGGGCATGGCCCACGCGCCGCCCTTCGCGGTGCACTTCGGCGACGGTCCGCCCTACGTCCTCGTCGCCGACGAGCCGACCGGATCCGAGGCGCCGCGTCTCTTCCATTCGAGCGAGCGATCGCTCGCTGAATGGCTCGCCTTCCGCCTGCAAAGCGAGCTGGGCGCCCCGAGGATCGGGTCGTGAACGAAATGGTGCTCATCGCCGACGCCGACGCGGAACGTGGCCGGAAGATCGCCGCCGCCTGCGCCGCGCTCTCGATCGACGCGCGACGCGTCAGCCACGGCGCGGCAGCCCTGGAGATCGCGCTCGCCGAGAATCCGATCGCGATGGTCGCGCAGACCGACCTGCCGCTGATCGACGGCACGCGTCTGGCCGAGATCCTTCACGCGAATCCGCACACCTGTTCCATGGCGATGCTCTTCGTCGGGGGCGATCAGGACGAGCGCACGGGGACGACCACCGCCGCGGGGCAGGTGCTTCCCGGCCACGCCGATCCCGACACGATCGCGCGCTTCGTGCAGGTGATGCTCCAGAAGCGGCGGCCCGAGGCGCGCGTCACGGGTGCGGGCGGCGACGCCCCGGGTGTCGAGGGTAAGCTCTCGCAGATCGCGCTAAGCGAGCTGATCGAGCTCTTCCACGTGAACCGCAAGAGCGGCGTGATCGCGTTGCGCCAGGGCTCGGGACGGCGCGCCCAGTCGGGCCGGATCCAGCTGCGCGAAGGCGACGTCGTGACGGCGGAGACGGGCGGGGTCTCGGGCGAGAAGGCGCTCTTCCGGCTGCTGGCCTGGCGACGCGGCGAGTTCGGATTCCGCGAAGAGGACGACGGCGGGGCCCGCGAGATCGAGCGTCCCACGCGCGCGCTGTTGCGCGAGGCGCGAAGGCAGGCCGAGGAGTGGGAGCGTCTGGGCCAGGATCTCCCGGCGCCGCACGCGCGCGTGTCCCTGCGCGTCGGACGGGAGTCGCTCCCCAACGTGCTGCACCCGCTGACCCAGGAGGTGCTGCTCGTGCTCGAGCTCTCCGAGACCGTCACGGACGTCCTCGATCGCGTGCCGTTCCCGGACTACCAGGTGCTGCGCACGCTGCAGATGTTGATCCGGCGGGGGATGGTCGAGGTGTCCGCGGCATCGGCACGACCCGAGCCCCCGGCCGGCGCCTTCTTCGCGCCGCAGTGGGTCGCCCGACTGCGCGACTGGCTGGAGCAGGGCCGGGCGCGCGACGCCGCGCCGCTCGACGCGAAGATCGTCGTGATCGCCTCGGACACCGGGGCGGAGCAGACCTTCTTGAACCGGCTCGCAGGCTGGCCAGGCGCCGAGGCCGCCCCTCGGGGTGAAGCCGCGGGGGTCTGGTCGGTGCTGCGGATCCCGGTCGACGACGAGATCGCCCTCGAAATCACCGTCGTCCCGGCGGCCGAACGCTGGGCCGCGGTATGGCCGCTCGCGGTACACGGAGCGCTGGCCACGATCTTCGTGCACGGCGAGGACATCGACGCGTCGCTGCCCGCGCTGCGCGCCGCGATCGGCACCGTTGCGATGGCCCCGTGGACGCGCAGCCTCCACATCGTGTTGGAAGGGAAGCGTGAGGACGGCACGGGACGCCGCGGTGGCGACGTGCTTTGCGAGCGACTCGGACTCTTCGACGACCGCGGCGTCGTCGCCATCGCCAGCGACGACGCCCTGGACGCGCCGAACACGACCCACGACCTGATCGCCCACCTGCTTCCCTAGGGCGCGACGGCGGGCACCGGTCCGGCGACGCGGCGCAGGCGGCTTCTCGCGCCCGGGTTCGACCCTGTCGGTTGACCGCGTCTCGCGCTGGATTTACCCTGCGGCACGGCTCCGGGGGCGAGAGCCGCGACCGAAAACCCCAACCGGTCGACGGGTGAATTGTATGAGCGACTCCGATGCGCGTGGTTCGCGAGAGGTGGCTGACTCTCGCGATGATTCTCCCGACATCCGCGAGGGCCTGACCTTCGACGATGTCCTGCTGGTGCCCGGCGAAAGCGCCGTTTTGCCGGAAGGCGTCGACGTCAGCACCCGGCTCACGGCCGGGATCTCGCTGAACATCCCGCTGCTATCGGCGGCGATGGACACCGTCACCGAGCACGAAGCGGCGATCTGCCTGGCCCAGAACGGCGGCATCGGCATCGTGCACAAGAACCTCTCGATCGCGGCGCAGGCGGCTGAGATCGACAAGGTGAAGCGCTCCGAGTCGGGCATGATCTCCGACCCGATCACGATGCGTCCCGAGCAGCGCATCGTCGAAGCGCTCGAAGTGATGGCCCGGTACAAGATCTCCGGCGTCCCGATCACGCGCGACGGCAAGGCGGTCGGCATCCTCACCAACCGCGACCTGCGCTTCGTCCGCGATACGCACCAGGAGATCTCGCGCTTCATGACGCGCGACGGTCTCGTGACGGTGCCGCCCGGCACCGATATGGAGACGGCGAAGGAGCTGCTCCACAAGCACCGCATCGAGAAGCTCCTCGTCGTGGACGAGCGCGGCGAGCTGCGCGGGCTGATCACGATCAAGGACATCGAGAAGAGCGAGCGCTTCCCGCACGCCTCGAAGGACGCCCACGGGCGCCTGCGCTGCGGCGCGGCGGTGGGCGTCGGCGCGGAGACGCCCGAACGCACCCAGGCGCTGATCGACGCCGGCGTGGACGTCGTCGTCGTCGACACCGCGCACGGTCATTCGCGCGGCGTGCTCGAGACGGTCACCGAGTTGCGGCGCACCTTCCCCGACCTCCCACTGATCGGCGGCAACGTCGCGACGGCCGAGGGCGCCGAGGCGCTGATCAAGTCGGGCGTGTCGGCGGTGAAGATCGGCGTCGGGCCGGGGTCGATCTGCACCACGCGCGTCGTGGCCGGCGTCGGCGTGCCGCAGTTCACCGCCGTGATGGACGCCGCGCGCGTCGCGAAGCGCGCCGACATCCCGGTGATCGCCGACGGCGGCGTGAAGTTCTCGGGCGACCTCGTGAAGGCGCTCGCCGCCGGCGCCTCCACGGTCATGATCGGCTCGCTCTTCGCCGGCACCGACGAGGCGCCCGGCGAAGTCGTCCTCTACCAGGGCCGCTCCTACAAGGTCTACCGCGGCATGGGCTCGGTCGGCGCGATGACCCAGGGCAGCGCGGACCGCTACTTCCAGAGCGAAGTCTCCGACGCGAGCAAGCTCGTGCCCGAGGGCATCGAGGGTCGCATTCCCTACCGCGGCAGCCTCACGAGCAACATCCACCAGCTCGTCGGCGGGCTGCGCTCGGGCATGGGTTATGTCGGCGCGCCCAACCTCGGCGAGCTCCGCGACCGCGCGCGCTTCGTGCGCATCTCCGCCGCCGGGCTCCAGGAGAGCCACGTCCACGACGTGATCATCACGAAGGAAGCTCCGAACTACCGGATCGACTGATCGGCGCAATCGATCGGATCGATCCGTTTCTCCTCTTTCCCCAACCGTTTCGTTTCTCCCCCCACAGACAGGGTCGACCTCCCGACCGCCCGCCCCGACCTCGCACCCGCGCAGCGTCGGAGAAGGACCCCCCGGTGACTTCCGCTCCCTCGGGCGACGCCGAGCGCGATCGCATCCTCATCCTCGATTTCGGCTCCCAGTACACGCAGCTGATTGCGCGGCGCATCCGTGAGCAGAGCGTCTACTGCGAGATCCACCCGCCGACGATGTCGCTTTCCGACATCCGCGAATGGGACCCGGCGGGCCTGATCCTCTCGGGCGGTCCGTCGAGCGTGCTCGACGAGGATTCGCCGACCGTCGACCCGGCGATCGTCGATCTCGGCCTTCCCATCCTCGGCATCTGCTACGGCCTGCAGCTGCTGACCCACCGCCTCGGCGGCGTCGTCGAGAAGGCGGACGACCGCGAGTACGGCCGCGCGCTCTTCAAGCTCGACCGCGACGACCCGCTCTTCGCGAATCTCCCGGGCGGTGCCGAGCGCGTCGTGTGGATGAGCCACGGCGACCGCGTCCTGCGCCTGCCCGACGGCTTCACCGTGCTCGGCACCAGCGAGGGGTCGCCCTTCGCGGCGGTGCGCCACGCCGACCGCCCGATCTGGGGCGTGCAGTTCCACCCGGAGGTGGTGCACACCGAAGCCGGCACCCAGATCCTCGCCAACTTCGCGCACGGCATCTGCGGCTGCTCTGGCAGCTGGACGATGCAGGCCTTCATCGACGAGGCGATCGAGCGCATCCGCGAGCAGGTCGGCGACCGCCGCGTCGTGTGCGGACTGTCCGGCGGCGTCGACTCCTCGGTGGCCGCGGTGCTCGTGCACAAGGCGATCGGCGAGCAGCTCACCTGCGTGTTCGTCGACAACGGGCTCCTGCGCGAGGGCGAGCGCGAGGAGGTGCAGCGCCTGTTCGGCGAGCACCTCGAGATCCCGCTCGTGACGGTGCGCGCCGAAGACCGTTTCCTCGACCCGCTCGCCGGCGTCATCGACCCCGAGAAGAAGCGCCGCATCATCGGCCACACCTTCATCGAGGTGTTCGAGGAGGAGGCGCGACGTCTGGGCGAGACCGACTTCCTCGTGCAGGGCACCCTCTATCCCGACGTGATCGAGAGCGTGTCGGTGCGCGGACCGTCTGCGACGATCAAGACCCACCACAATGTCGGCGGCCTGCCCGAGCGGATGGAGCTCGCGCTGGTCGAGCCGCTGCGCGAGCTGTTCAAGGACGAGGTGCGCGAGGTGGGGCGCGTGCTCGGATTGCCGGAAGTGCTGGTCGGACGCCATCCGTTCCCCGGACCGGGTCTCGCGATCCGCGTGATCACCGACGTCACCCGCGAGCGGCTCGCGATCCTGCGCCGCGCGGACGCGATCGTCGTGCACGAGATCCGCCGCGCGAGTCTCTACGATTCGCTCTGGCAGGCCTTCGCCGTCTACCTGCCGGTGCAGAGCGTCGGCGTGATGGGCGACGAGCGCACCTACGAGAACGCGATCGCCGTGCGCTGCGTATCGTCGGTCGACGCGATGACCGCCGACTGGGCGCCGCTTCCCCACGAAGTGCTCCAGACGATCGGCACGCGCATCATCAACGAGGTGAAGGGCGTCAACCGCGTCGTCTACGACATCTCGTCGAAGCCCCCTGCCACCATCGAATGGGAGTAGCGGAGCTGGCGCGCAGCGAGCCGCAGGCGAGCGAAGTCCGAAGGCCCCGCAAGCCGGCGGAGCCGGCGCGCAGCGAGGCGAAGCCGAGCGAAGTCGAAAGGGAAAAAGGAGCGGAGCGCCGCCTGGCAACCCACTCCCTTGGCAGACCGAGCAACGAATAAGGAACCAGGCCGTCCGTGCCGCAACCGTTCGTCCATCTCCATCTCCACTCCCAGTACTCGCTCCTCGACGGCGCGATCAAGATCGATCCGCTCTTTCAGCGCGCGAAGGCGCTGAACATGCCGGCCGTGGCGCTGACGGACCACGGCAATCTCTTCGGCACCGTCGAGTTCTACGAGGCCGCGCGCCGCAACGGCGTGAAGCCGATCATCGGCTGCGAGGTGTACATCGCGTCGGGTTCGCGCTTCGAGAAGGAGAAGCGCGAGCGCGACGAGAGCGGCTTCGATGCGATCAACCACCTTCTGCTGCTCGCCCAGAACGAGACCGGCTACCAGAACCTGATGTACCTCGTGTCGAAGGGCTACCTCGAGGGCTTCTACTACAAGCCGCGCATCGACATGGACATCCTGCGCGACCACAGCGAGGGCCTGATCGCGACGTCCGGCTGCCTGTCCTCGATGGTGTGCCGCGCGATCAACGGCGGGCAGCTCGACACGGCCTGGAAGCTGGTCGAGGACTTCTCCGGGATCTTCAAGGACCGCTACTACCTCGAGATCCAGCGCCACGGCATCGGACTCCAGGACACGGTGAACGCCGAGCTCTCGAAGATGGCGATCGACATGAATCTGCCACTGGTCGCCA
Organism: Deltaproteobacteria bacterium; assembly: GCA_024638705.1. Taxonomy (GTDB): domain Bacteria; phylum Myxococcota_A; class UBA9160; order UBA9160; family SMWR01; genus JAHEJV01. The sequence goes on from JAHEJV010000044.1 coordinate 15,476, forward strand.
CCAACGACGCCCACTACCTCGAAGCCGACGACCACGCCCATCACGACGCATTGCTCTGCATCGGCACCGCCACCAACCTCGACAATCACGACCGCTTCAAGTTCGACGGCCACGGCTTCTACGTGAAGGACGGCGACGAGATGGCGGAGGTGTTCCGCGATCACCCGTCCGCGATCGCCAGCACGCTCGAGATCGCCGAGCGCTGCGACCTCGAGCTGGGCATCGACACCGGCAACTACCACATGCCCGAGTTCCAGGTCCCGGCCGGAACGACCCGCGAGCAGGTGCTCGAAGCCCAGGCCTGGGCGGGGCTGCGCGAGCGCCTCGGCCTCGCGCCCGACGAGCCCGTTCCACCGAAGCACGCCGACTACGTGAAGCGGATGGAGCACGAGGTCGGCGTCATCAACTCGATGGGCTTCGCCGGCTACTTCCTGATCGTCGCCGACTTCATCCAGTACGCGAAGCGCAACGACATTCCGGTCGGGCCGGGGCGCGGCTCCGCGGCGGGCAGCCTCGCGGCGTACTCGCTCGGCATCACCGGCGTCGACCCGATCGAGTACGACATCATCTTCGAGCGGTTCCTGAACCCCGAGCGCGTCTCCATGCCCGACATCGACGTCGACTTCTGCATGAAGGGGCGCGACCAGGTCATCAAGTACGTCGCCGACAAGTACGACGGCGAGGGCGACGACGGCAAGCGCGTCGCGCAGATCATCACTTTCGGGAAGCTCCAGGCGCGGGCCGCGATCCGCGACGTCGGCCGCGTGCTCGGGATGTCCTTCGGCGACGTCGACCGCCTCGCGAAGATGATCCCAGACACGCTCGGCATCTCGCTCGAGGAGGCCCTCGAGCAGTCGGCGGAGCTGCGCGCGCGTATCGAGGCCGACGGCCAGGTGCGGCAGCTCTTCGACACGGCGCTGCGGCTCGAGGGTCTGACCCGCCACGCGAGCACCCACGCCGCGGGCGTCGTGATCGGCACGAAGCCGCTGATCGAGACGGTGCCGCTCTACCGCGATCCGAAGTCGAAGGAGATCATCACCCAGTTCGACATGCGCTGCGTGGAGAAGATCGGGCTGATCAAGTTCGACTTCCTCGGCCTGCGCACGCTCACGACGATCGACGCCGCCGAGCGTCGCGTCCGCGACACGACGGACCCCGACTTCGACATCGACTCGATCGCCTACGACGAGCCGAAGACCTACGAGATGCTCGGCGCCGGCGACACCGAAGGCGTGTTCCAGGTGGAATCCCAGGGCATGACCGAGCTGGTGGTGAAGCTCAAGCCCGTGGCCTTCAAGGAGCTGATCCCGATCGTCGCGCTCTACCGCCCGGGCCCGCTCGGCTCGGGGATGGTCGACGACTACATCAACCGGAAGAACGGCCTCACGAAGATCGAGTACCTGCTGCCCGAGCTCGAGGAGCTCACCGCCGAGACGCTCGGCGTGATCGTCTACCAGGACCAGGTGCTCCAGATCGCCAACCGCCTCGCGGGCTACAGCCTCGGCGAGGCGGATCTGCTCCGACGCGCGATGGGGAAGAAGAAGGCCGAGGAGATGGAGAAGCAGCGCGAGCGCTTCGTCTCCGGCGCCGTCGAGCGCGGCATCGACAAGAAGAAGGCCGAAGAGGTGTTCGCGCTGATGGCCGAGTTCGCGGGCTACGGCTTCGCGAAGAGCCACTCGACGGCCTACGCACTGATCACCTATCAGACGGCCTATCTCAAGGCGAACCATCCGCGCGAGTACATGGCCGCGGTGCTGACCACCGAGTCGGCCAACCACGACAAGCTCTCGCGCTACATCGCGCACGCCCAGGCGCGCGGGATCGAGATCCTGCCGCCGTCGGTGAACGAGTCGGCGCGCGACTTCACCGTCGTGAAGGAAGGCATCCGCTTCGGGCTCGCCGGCGTGAAGAACGTGGGCGAGGGCGCGATCGAGTCGGTCCTCGCCGCACGCGAGGAGGGCGGCGAGTTCCGCAGTCTCTTCGACTTCGCCGGACGCATCGACGGCCGCAAGGTGAACCGCCGGGTCGTCGAGGCGCTGGTGAAGTGCGGCGCCTTCGACGCGATGCATCCCGAGCGCGCGGAGGTCTGGGCCTCGCTCGACTTCGCCCTCGAAGCGGGCGCGTCGGCCCAGCGCGATCGCGAGATCGGACAGGAGAGCCTGTTCGGCGCGCTCGGCGCCGAGGACACGCCCGAGCCGGCGCTCGTCTCCGCGTCCGCGTGGACCGATCGCCAACGCCTCGAGTACGAGAAGGAGGTGCTCGGCTTCTACGTCACCGGCCATCCGCTCGCGGCCGTGTCGAAGGAGCTCGCGCGCTTCGCTGACGTCGTCGCCAGCGACACCGAAGGGCGCGACGGACGCGACGTGCGCGCCGGCGGCCTGATCACGTCGTTCCGCGAGACGCGCACGCGGCGCGGGTCGCTGATGGCCTTCGCCACGCTCGAAGACCTCGAGGGCTCCTTCGACCTCGTCGTCTTCGCCGAGCCCTACGCCCAGTACGGCAGCCTGCTCAAGCAGGCGAACAGCGGCGAGGGCGAGGACGGACCGATCCCGCTGCTCGTCTCGGGCACGCTCGAAGCCGGCGACCCGCCGAAGATCCTCGTCCGCGACGTCATGGAGCTCGCGCGCGCCGAGGAGAAGCTCGCCCGCGAGCTGCACGTGAGGATCGGCTCCGAGGAGGCGACGCCCGACCGCCTCACCGCGCTGCGCGACCGCCTCGAACGGAATCCGGGCGACTGCGCGGTGCGCATCCATCTCGTGATCCCGAACCAGAGCGAGACGGTGCTCTCGCTACCGTCGCTGCGCGGCGTGCGCGCCGACGCGGGTTTGCGGCGCGACGTCGACGCGCTATTCGGACGCGCCGTGACGGAGGTGCGGGTATGACGGCGGGGCGGAAGACGAAGGCGGTCGCGTGGATCGCGCTGGTGGCGTTCGCGCTGGCCGCGGCGGCCACGGCCGAGACGCGGCGCGAGGAGTCCGTCGGGGTCGCGCCGATCCGCGACGGGGACGACGCCCCCCGCGATCAGGCGATGGCCGAGGCGGTCCGAGGGGCGGTGGTGAACGTGGCGAAGGGCCTGCTGCCGGCGGGCTTCGTGCCGCCGGATCCGGGCGTCGGCGAGGATGGCCTCCCCGAGGAGCCAGACGCCTGGCTCGCCAAGCGTCTGGGCGAGGATCCCTTCGTCTACGTGACGCGGATCCGGATGCTCGAGGACCGCGGCCGCCAGGAGGCGATGTTCGCGACGGATCCCGAGGTCGAGGAGGAGTACGTCGTCCTGGCCGACGTGACCGTCGACGTCGACGCCGTCCGCGAACGTCTGGCCGAGCTGGGCCTTCTGCGCCCATCCAGCCCGGGGACGAGGCGCTCGGTCACCCTGGTCGTCCAGGGGCTCAGCCACCCCCGGCCGCTGCGGATCCTCCGCGAGGTGCTCGAAGACGACGGCGGCGTCGAATCCGTCGTTCCGATCGAGTTCACCCGCGATCGGGCCGTCCTCGCCGTGCGCTCGAATCGCGACGCGCCGGCCCTGGTGGACGCCCTCGAGACCTACGCGCCGGAGGAGCTCCAGATCGTCGTGGTCGACCAGCGGGCCCGCGAGGCGACCCTGTTGATCGACTGGCGTCCGCCCCCGCCTCCCGGCGACGAAGACGTGCCCGGAAACGCCGAATCGGACTGAACCGCCGGGCTCGCTCGCCCTGCGCCTTTCCCATTCGGTGGGAGCCGTCGACGCCGGATCGGTTCAGCCGAGCCCGCCTTCGTCGGTCATCAG
>JAHEJV010000045.1 GCA_024638705.1 Deltaproteobacteria bacterium
GTAGTCGAAGGTCATGCCGCGGGTGACGAAGACGCCGTCGCTGGTGCGCTGGGCGCGGACGAGCAGGAAGTTCTCGTCGCGCAGCGGGGCGCCGGGATCGATCGTCGCGGTCTGGACGACCGGGCCGACGGTCGTGAAGCGCGGGGTGACGTCCTCGAGGTTGATCGACGCGCTGAACGTGCCCGGGACGAAGTCGCCGAGCAGGTTCACCTGGATGTCGAAACTGAAAGTCGTCACCGTCGACGGCATGATGATCGTGATGACGGACGGAGACGGACAGATCGGACCACTCATGATGAGTGAACCGAACAACAAGACCAGCAGCGTTCCGCGCGTGCGCATCCAAACCTCCCCAGTCCGAGAGCGACAGAAACCGAGAGCGAGAGAAACCGGAGCCCCATGTCGACGCACACGGACGGGCGCGCCGGCGGGGGGCGTTGCCATTCTACGAGCGTGAAACGACGCCTGACAACGACCGAGTGCGTCGAACGGGCGCTTCTCCCCGAGGGAATCGCGGCGAACATTCCCGCCGGGCGATGAAGATCGCTTCCCTCCGCCCTCGTCCGTCTAGTACGATGGCCTAATCAGAGGGTCGCACCTGGGAAGACCCGCTGGCCGATCGAATTCGTCTGGTTCTGGCTGATCTGGCTTGGCTCTGGCCTTGGGAAGGGACGGGGATGCGCTGTACGGACCTGCTGTGGTGGTCGCTCGCTCTGGCGTTGGCGGCGACTCCCGCCCACGCGGGCACGCTCACGATCGATTTCGACTTCACCGGCAGCACGGTGACGCTGCTCGGCGGCGTCGTGACCGTCCCGCCCGACGGGGCGGTGAACGCGGGAAGCGGAAGCATCGACTTCCTCGCCGACAACGGCACCCAGCAGGCGATCTCCGGCGCGGCCCAGATCGGGAACGCGAGCCTCGGCGTCTCGCTGAACAAGGACCTGCTCGGCCTCGCATTGATCACCGGGAGTGTCTCCGGCGCCCAGTCCGGATCGGCCTCGGGCGCGCTGAACGCCGCACTCACCCAGGTGACGCTGCTCTCTCCGCTCCAGATCCTGTACACGGGGATGATCCAGTGCACCGGCACCGGCTGCGGCGCGGTCGGCACCTTCCCGGTCGTCGTGAACACGATCCTCTCGTTCTTCGGCGGGGTCGGCGTGGGCAACCTGGCGTCGACCGGCAACGCGACGCTCAACGCCACCCTCCCCTTCTCGCTCGCGGGTTTCACGGGTGTGCTCCAATTGTCGGGTGTCGAGACGAGTCGCACCTTCGTTCCCGAGCCGAACACGGCCGCGCTGGTGGCGCTGGGTATGGTCGGCTTCGGTGCGGCGGCGCGCTTCGGCGCGCCCGGATTGCGACGTCGGAAGCCGACGCGCTGATCCGAGCGGCGCTCACGCCGCGGTGCCGCGCGTGAGAACGCCGAGGGCGAAGGCGACACTTCTCGGTGTCTTCCTCGCATGCTTCTTCGCTTGCGACGCTCGCGATCAGGACGCACTCGATGCGCGCGCGGCGCGCGCCCTCGCCGAGCGCGATGCGGTGGCCCTGCGCGACGCCGTCGACGCGATCCGCGACGCCGCCGAGCCCACTCCCGACGACCAGCTCCACGCGGCCGCCTGGATGCGTCGCGCGGGGCGCAGCGCGGAAGCGGTCTGGTGGCTGCAGGGCGCCGTCGCTCGTCATCCCGAGCACGTGGGCTTGCGGACCGCACTGGCCGCCGCGGCGCTCGACGTCGGCAATCCCGCGCTCGCGCGCGACACCCTTGCCGCGCTCGGTCCGGCGGCGGCGCTGCCCCTCGAGGCCCTGCTGCTCGACGCCCGCGCCGAGCTCGAGCTCGGTCGGCTCGAGCCGGCCCTCGACCTGCTCGAGACCGCAGCGCGACGCGACGCCGACGATCCGCGCGCAGTCGCGGCACGCGTCGCCACGTTGCTACGCGAGGGCCAGACCGAGCGCGCCGACGCGGCCTTGCGCGACGCATCCGACGACGACCTCGACCCCGCCACGCGACTCGCCCTCGAGCTGCTCGCGGCGCGCGTCCTCGCGATGCGCGGCGAAGACGTCGCGTCGCTCGCGCGCCTCGAAGCGCTGGCCTCGCGTCACCCCGGTGATGCGGCGGTCGTCGGTGCCGTGATCGCGGCGCATCTGCGCGCCGGCGCCTTCGACGCCGCCCGGGCGCGCGTCGACGAGGCCCGAGGCGCGGCGCCGGACCTCCCGTCCTGGTCGGCCCTCGAAGCGCAGATCGCCGTCGCCGCCGGCGATCTCGACGAGGCCGAGACGGCGCTGCGCGAGTACGCCGAGCAACAGGGCGACCCGAGCGCCTATCTGCTGCTCGCATCGCTCCGTCGCCGCCAGGACGGCGACGCCGCCGCAGCGCAGACCCTGACCCGTGGCATCGAGCGCAATCCCGAGAGCGCACTCCTGCACTTCCATCGCCTCGAGACGCAGATCGAGCTGGGCGACGAAGACGAGGTCGAGCGCGCGCTGCCCGCCTTCCGCGCGATGGAAGGGACCGACGCCTACGCCGACTACCTCGACGCCCGACGCGCGCTCGCCGACGGCCGAGCGGACGAAGCCGCCGCTGCGCTGCGCGACGTCCTGCCGCGGCTCGATCGCGCCTACACCCAGTACTGGATGGGCCGCGCCCTCGAAGCGGAGACCGACTTCGCCGGGGCCGAGCGGCGTTATGCGCTCGCCCTCGCGCGCGATCCGCATCAGGTCGGTCCGGCGAAGGCCCTGCTGCGAATGGCCGAGGCGCGCGGCGATGCGGCGGCGATCGCCAGCGCAGCGGGCGCCTGGGCCAGTCGCGAGCCGGCTTCCCTCGACGCCCAGGCCACCTGGATCTCCGCGCTGGTGCGCGCCGGCGCGAGCGACGTGGCGATCCGGCAGTCGGACCGACTGGCGCTGCTCATGCCCGACGAAGTCCGCGTCGCGGCACTTCGCGTCTACGCGCGACGCGCCGCCGGACGCCTCGACGAAGCCGATGCGCTGCTCGAAGCCGCGAGCGCGCGCTTCGGCACGCATCCGGCCCTGAACACGGAGCGCGCCCTGGGGCTCGCGGCGCGCGGGCGGCTCGACGCCGCCATCGCAACCCTCGAGGAGACGATCGCGGCTCACCCCGGCGACGCGCGGCGACACGCGCTCCTCGCCGGCCTGCTCGATCGACGCGGCGACGCGAGCGCCACCGAGCGCCACATCGCGCGGGCGCTCGAGCTCGACGAACACGACCTCGACCCGCTCGCGCTCCGCGCCCAGATCCGTGCGCGCGCCGGCGACGACGACGACGCTCTCGCCGACTGTGAGCGCTTTCTCGCCGCAAGGCCACGTCACGCGGGGGTCCACACGTTGCGCGCGCACCTGCTCGAGCGCAGCGGTCGGGAGGACGAAGCGATTTCGGGGTATCGACGCGCGATCGAGGTCGACCCCGACGCGGTCGCAGCGCGCAACAACCTCGCACTGCTCCTCGCCGACCGCGGTGCGCTCGACGAAGCCCGCGAACTCGCCCAACATGCCTACGCCCTCGCGGGCGAGAACGAACCGGAAGTCGTCGACACCCTGGGTTGGATCTATCTGCGCAGCGGCCACCTCGATCGTGGAACCGCGTTGATCGAACGCGCTCACCGCGCGGCGCCGGAGCGGCCCGCGCCGCGCCTCCACCTCGCCCTCGCCTATCGCGACGCCGGACGGATGCGTGAAGCGCGCGCATTGCTCGACGGATTGCCGGACGACCCGGATCTCGACCCCGCGCTGCGGCGGGAGGCGCATGCGGCGCTGGCTTCTCTGCGCGACTAGCGCGCTCGCGCTGCTCGGTTGCGGCGCCGAAGTCGCCGAGCCGGGCGATCGCCTGCGCGCGATCGGGACGCCGAACCTCGTCCTCTGCGTCGTCGACACGCTGCGCGCCGACGCGGTCGCCCCGATCGGCGGTCCGCCCGAGGCCTCGCCGGAGCTGTCGCGCTGGGCCGGACAGGGTGTCGTCTTCGAGAACGCCCACGCGCAGTCGTCATGGACGAAGACCTCGATGGCGTCCCTGCTCACGTCGCTCTGGCCGCGAACCCACGGCGTCGCGACCCCGAACGACGGCCTCGGCGAGGAGGCGCTCACCGTCGCCGAAGTGCTGCGCGCGGGGGGCTATCGCACCTACGCCGTGCAGAGCAACGGTTGGCTCGAACAGACCTTCGGCTTCCAGCAGGGCTTCGACCACTACGCCTTCCCGCACGGCGGCCCCGCGCCCTGGATGCGCAGCGCCCTCTGGCCCCACGCCGACAACGTCTATCGCGAAGCGGCCCGCCTGCTCGAAGCGCACCCGCAGGGCGTTCCCTTCTTCCTCTATCTGCACTTCATGGACGTCCACGAGTACGCGGCGCCACCGGACGTCGAGCGCGTCGGCAAAGGACACGAGGGCGCCTATCACACCGCGCTGCGCTTCGTCGACGAAGTGCTCGAGCGCACCCGGCGCGCCCTCGACGACGCGGACCTCCTCGACACGACCGTCCTGATCCTGGCGAGCGACCACGGCGAGGCGTTCGGCGAGCACGGAGTCCACGGCCACGCGCGCAGCGTGCGCGCGGTCGAGACCCACGTCCCGCTGATCGTGCGCTGGCCCTTCGAGGCGGCGCCCGTACGCGTCCGTGCGCGCGTGCGCAACCTCGACATCGCCCCCACCCTGCTCGACCTCGCGGGTCTGCCGCCCACCGCCGGGTTCGAGGGGACCTCGCTCCTGCCGCTCGTCAGCGAAGCGGCCGATCGCCGTGCAGCCGCCGGGGATCGCGAGAACTACGCCTCGCTGCGCGCGCGCCTGTTTCCCGACGCGCGCCTCCAGGAGGCGGTGGCCGACGGACCGTGGCGCCTGCTGCGCGACGAAGACGGCGTCGAGCGGCTCTACGACCGCAGCATCGATCCCGACGAGCACGTCGATCTCGCCGGGATGGAGGCGCCCGCCCGCGCCCGCCTGGCCGCGAAGCTCGATGCCCACCTCGACCGCACCGCGCGCACGGGCGTGGCGGAGTCGGGGGTGCGCATCGACCCGGATCTCGCGCGACGGCTGCGCGCGCTCGGCTACGTCGCGACGGAGGCGCCGCCTCCCGGGGCGCCGCCTACTCCTCGACGAACTGATTCTGCGCCTCGCCCGCCAGGACGTTCTTGAGCACCTTGCCGGCCGCGTTGCGGGGCAGCGGCTCGCGGCGCTGCTCCCAGTGCGCGGGCACCTTGTAGCCCGCCAAGGCCTCGCCGACCCAACCGGCGAGCGTCTCGGAGTCGAGCGTGACGCCGTCGCGCGCCACGACGACGGCCTTCACCTCCTGGCCGAGCTCTTCGTGATCGACGCCGAGCACCGCCGCCTCGGCGACGTCGGGATGCGCCTCGAGGCGGTGTTCGATCTCGACGGGATAGATGTTCTCTCCGCCGCGCAGGATCATGTCGCGAGCGCGCGAGTTGATGTAGAGCAGCCCGTTCTCGAAGCGGCCGATGTCGCCCGTCCGCAACCAGTTGCCGGGCAGCAGCGTCTCCTTCGTCGGCTCGGGCTTGCGCCAGTATTCGAGCATCACGTAGGGGCTGCGGATGAAGATCTCGCCCTCGACGCCCTCGGGCAGCGCGTTCCCCTCCTCGTCGCGGATCTCGATCTCGTGCGTCGGCACGCTGCGACCGACCGCCGTCGGGTTCGCCTCGAGCTCGTCGCCGGTGATCATCGCGACGGCGGTCACCGACTCCGAGAGCCCGTAGCCGATGCCCATGTTCTTCCCGCCGGTGGGGAAGACCTCGCGGATGCGCTGCTGGATCTCCGGGCTCGTCGGTCCGCCGCCCGAGCCGATGTTGGCGATGCTCGACAGGTCGTACTTCCCGACCGCGGGATCCGACACCACGCGGTGTGGCATGTTTCCGAGCGCGCTCCAGGTGGTGACCTTCTCCGCCTCGATCAGACGCAGCACGTCCTCGGGATCGAAGCGTCCCGGCCGATACACCGACTTCCCGCCCACCGACAGCATCGTCACGCAGCCGGCGTAGAGGCCGGAGAGGTGGAAGAGCGGCACGGTGACGAGCATCGACGGCGACGCCGGCGGACTGCTCGGCGCCCTCCCCGACTCGATGGCGAGCATCATGTTGCGGACGCCGTTCAGCATCCCGACGGAGACGAAACCGCAGATGCCCCGGTGCGTGTTGACCGCTCCCTTCGGACGCCCCGTCGTTCCGCTCGTGTAGAGGATCACCGCCGGGTCGTCCTCGGCGATCTCCACGTCGGGGAGCGGCTTGCCGGCGCCGGCGTCGAGCAAGCGCGCGAAATCGGATTCGATCTCGACGACCGGCCGGCCGAGATCTTCGCCGGCGACGCGTTCGAGCCGCTTGCGGTCGCCGATCAGGACCTTCGGATCGGAATCCCCGACGCCGTAGAGCACCTCGTCCCGCTGCCACCAGCCGTTCAACGCGGCGACGACGCCCCCGATGCTCACGGTCGCCCAGAAGGCGACCACCCATTCGGGACAGTTCGCGGCGAGGACCGCGACGCGATCGCCCGGGCGGACGCCGTACTGCTCGCGCAGGACGTGCGCAAAGGCCGACACCCGCTCGTGCAGGTCGGCGAAGGTCAGCCGCTCGTCGCCGAAGACGATGTGTTCCTTCTCGCCGTGGCTCGCCGACGCCTCGAAGAGCGCGCGCAGCGAGGCCGTGCGGCCCTTGAAGACGGACATGCGCTCGCCGCGCACGTCCTCCTCGACGATCTCGAACGGTCCGCCCGGCCCGGTGAGGCGCTCGGTGATTTCCTGGAGCTTGTCGGTCATTGCCTGGATTCTATCGCGACACGTCGGCCCGCAGGCGCTCGATCAGATCTTCTTCGAAGGCAAAATCGAATTCGCGACTCTCGACCAGGCCCTCGCGCTGCATCCACTCCCAGGTCTGGGCGACGGCGGCGGGGAAGGTGTACTCGGGCTCCCAGCCGACGTCCCGGCGCAGGCGGTCGATCGAGAAGAGGACGCTCCGGTTCCAGTGATGGAGGTTCGGCGCGATCCGCTGGAGGATCCTCTGCACCCCGAAGAGCGCCGCGGCGCGTTCGTCGTTCTTCGAGCGGGTGTCGATGTTCACGGCGATCGGCGTGCCCGAGATCGACTTCCGGCCGGCGTAGAAGTCGTCCATCCACTCGGCGGGGATGAAGACCTTCTCGGGCGTCACCCCGACGACCTCGGCGAAGGTGTCGACGTAGCCCTCGTCGCTGTAGGCGTCGCCGCCGGTCAGGTTGTAGCGGCGGCCGAGAGTGACGTTCTTCCCCGCCATCAGGCGCAGCGCACGCGCCTGGTCGTCGACGTGTCCGACCTGACCGAGGGTCGTGCCGTCGCCCGGGATCAGCACGGGGCGTCCCTGGGCCAGTCGCACGAACATGCGCTGCTCGCGCTCGGGCACGATGTTGTTCGGACCGAAGACCATCGAGAACGCCGCGATCGACGCGGGAAAGCCGCGCTCGCGGTGCTCGCGCAGCAGGTGCTCCTCGCACAGGATCTTGTTCGCACCGTACTCGTTCTGCCGCTCGCTGCGGTCGAGGGGATGGCTCTCGGTGATCGGCAGCAGATTCGTCGCGGCGTAGATCACCGTCGAGCTGGCGAAGATGTAGTGCCCGGTCTGTCCATGGAGCAGCCCGGTCATGCGCTGCACGTCCTCGGGGCGATAGGCGCTGATGTCGTAGACGCAGTCCCAGTCGTGGCCGCGCAACGCGTCGCCGAGCGCCTTCGCATCGGTGCGGTCGGCGACCAGGCGCCCGACCGATCGCGGCAGAGCGGCCTTCGTCACGCCGCGATTGCAGATCGTCACGTCGTGCCCGCTGCGCACGAGTTCGTGCACGAGCGCGAGCCCGTTGAACTGGGTACCGCCCATCACGAGGATCTTCATCGCGAGGCCTCCGGCTTCATCGCGCCGCGTCCCGCACCTTCGGCCAGAGCTCGGCGAGCGCGGCGAAGAAGTCGGCCTGCTGCTCGGGCTTGCGCACGAAGGCGAGCATCGGAAGCTGCACGTCGGTGGCGCCGGCGCTCACGAGATCGGCAGTGCCGGCGAGGGTCGCTTCGAGGTCGGGGCGCTTGTCGGCGCCGAGCGCGACCTCGAGAGCACCGCGCACCTTGAGCGCGCCGACGTCGCGTCCCGCCGCGGCGAACGCGTCGGCCAGACGCGCGGACCCCTCACGCAGATCGGAAAGCGTCGCCGTCATGATCGGGATCCAGCCGTCACCCCACGACACGATGCGCCGCAGGTTGCGCTTGTGGAGCGTGCCGGAGAACCAGACGGGAAGTCCGCCCTCCTGCACCGGACGCGGCTCACACCAGATCTTCTCGAAGGACACGGTCTCGGAAGTGAACGACGCCGGCGAGTCGGTCCAGAGCGCGCGGCAGGCGGCGAGCGTGTCGTCGAGGCGCTGCGCGCGGGAGTCGAAGTCGAGCCCGGCGGCGTCGAACTCCTCGCGCTGCCAGCCGACGCCGACGCCGAGCTCGACGCGACCCTGCGAGAGCACGTCGAGGGTGGCGGCGGTCTTCGCGAGCACGATCGCCGGGCGCAGCGGCGCGATCAGGATGCCGGTGGCGAGACGCAGGCGCGAGGTCGCACCGGCGATCGCGGCGAGCACGGTCAGCGGCTCGAGCCACGGCACCTCGATCGGAAACGGGAACGGCCCCCAGGCGTAGGCCTCGGTGTTCTCGCTCATCACCACGTGATCCGGGACGATCACGGTGTCGACCCCCGCGGCTTCCGCCTCCTTCGCCAGGTCGATCACCTCGTGGAGCCGTCCGGCCGGGAAGTAGGGACCGAAGCTCGGGATGCTCAGCGTGAGTCGGACGGGAGCGGATCGTTGGGACAACGCGTCACCTCGGTTGGGGACCGCTTATGGATCCACACTCGCTCGGGCCTCGCCATTCGCGGCCCTGGGGTCGCTTCCGGTCGGGGTCGGCGAGCGGATCGGCGCTAGGATTAACGCGTCGGACGGACTTCTGAACCAAGGGGGGAATCAAAGTGCTTCGACAGTCATCCATCGCCCTGTTCGCGCTCACCGCGGTCGCCTGCGCGACCCCACAGCCGGCGCCGCCGATCGACGCGCCGGTGCTCGAGCCCACGGCCCGGGAGACCATCGTGATCGACCAGCTCGTCGTGCTGCTCGACGCCTCCTCCTCGGTCTCGCGGGACACGGTCTTCCGCGACCAGCGGAACCTCGCCGAATCCTTCGCGCGCTCGGCCCCGAGCGGCGACTACGAGACGGCGGTGATCACCTTCGGCGGATTCCGCCGCGAGACCGCCGAGCCCGCCGCGTTCGATCGCGGTCGACTCGTCGCCGCGACGGGCGGCGCGTCGCATCTGTCCGAGGGATCGCCGATCCACAAGGCGATCGGCGAGGCCGGCGGCCTGATCGAGGGGAAGTCGGGCCGGGCGGCCGTCCTGCTCTACAGCGATGGCGTGCTCACGTCCGAGGGCGGCAAGGACCTCGACCCGCAGCTCGCCCTCGACGCCGCCACCGAGCTCGCGCGCGCGCGCGACGGCAACGTCTGCTTCCACGCCGTGCAGACCGGCAACGATCCGGCGGGCGCCGACCTGCTGCGCGCGATCGCCGGCACCACCGAGTGCGGCACCTTCCGCGCGCGCGACGGTGTCACCAGCGTCGCGGCGCTCCAGCAGTTCGAGCGCGAGGTCTTCCTCGGCGCATCGCCCACGCCCGACGTCGCCGCGGCGCCGCGCGACACCGATCGTGACGGCGTGCTCGACGGCAACGACGCCTGCCCCGGCACGCCGCTCGGCGCCGGCGTCGACGCGCGCGGCTGCTGGACGGTGCGCGGCCTGCGCTTCGCCACCGACAGCGCCGCCGTCGATGCGGACGGCCAGCGCGGCCTCGACGAGGTGATCGCCGTGCTCGAGCAGAACCCGGAGCTGCGCGTGCGCATCGCCGGCTACACGGACGCGACGGGCTCGGAGAAGTACAACGAGCGCCTCTCCGACCGCCGCGCCGCCGCCGCGCGCGACTACCTCGTGTCGGCGGGCATCGACGCGTCGCGCCTCGACGCCCAAGGCTTCGGCGAGACCAACCCGGTGGCCGACAACGCGACCAAGGAGGGCCGCCGCCAGAACCGCCGCACGGCGATCGAGATCATCCGTTAGCCGGGCGCGGCGCACGGCGCGTCGCCACGATGCGAACGCCCTTCCGCCTCGGCGGGAGGGCGTTCGTCGTTCCGGTCGCCCGACTACGCCTTCGGCGCGCGCAGATCGCGGGGCAGCCCGAGGCCGCGCTCGCCGATCACGTTGCGCTGGATGTTCGAAGCGCCGCCGGCGATCGCCACGCCGAGCCCGCCCATCATACGCGCCGACCACGCGCCCGGCGTGCGCGCGGCGAGCGGCCGCTGCTCGGCTTCGCTCGGCTCGAGCAGGGCGTCGGCGCCGAGCCAGTCGTAGGCGGTCTCGGAGATCATCCGGCGCAGGTTCGTGCCGTGGAGCTTCATCATCAGGGTGGGAAGCGCCAGGTCTTCGAAATCGCCGCGGGCGGTCGAGGTGAGCGCGCGCCGACCGGTGTATTCGTGCGCGAGCAGGTAGCCCTCGATCTCGGCCAGCCGCTGACGCACCGCCGGATGCTCGAGCGCCGGCACGCCGTCGCGTCGGCGGTCGCGCAGCATTTCGCACAGCTCGTCGAAGAGGCGCCGCATCTGGTTGGGATTGCCGATCATGTTGCGCTCGTGCTTGAGCGTCGCGCGCGACACCTGCCAGCCCTGTCCGCGCTCGCCGACGATCCAGTCCGCCGGCGTACGCGCGCCGTCGAAATACACCTCGTTGAAGAGCGCGCCTCCGGTCATCTCGCGCAGCGGGCGCACCTCGATGCCGGGCTGTTTCATGTTCAAGAGCAGATAGGAGATGCCCGCGTGCTTCGGGGCGTCGGGCTCGGTGCGGAAGAGGCCGAACATGTAATCCGCCTTCTCCGCGCCGGACGTCCAGACCTTGTGGCCGTGGATCACCCAATCGTCGCCGTCGAGCTCGGCGCGCGACGTGAGCGACGCGAGGTCGCTACCGGCACCGGGCTCGCTGTAGCCCTGACACCAGACGTCCTCGCCGGTGAGCGCGCAGCGCACGAAGCGCTGCTTCTGCTCTTCGGTGCCCATCTCGAGGAGCGTCGGCGCGATCATGCCGGCGCCCTGGGTGAGCAGCGCTCCGGGCGCGCCGGCCGCAGCGTACTCCTCCTGGATGATCTGATCCTTGATCACGTCGGCCTCGCCGCCGGCGCCGCCGTACTCCTTCGGGATGTGGCGATAGACGTAACCCCGCTCGATCCCGCGCTGCCGGAAGAGCGAGGCCTGCTCCTCCTCGGGCAGCCCGGCCTCGGCGCCGGTGAGCGGCCAGCCCTTCAGGAAGTCGCGCAGCTCGGCGCGGAACGCTTCGTATTGCTCTCCGTAGCGAAGGTCCATGTCAGGCTCCCTTCCCGGCCCAGCCCGCGTGAGCGGCGGCGCGTTCGCGGTGGATCTCCGGCGCGCCGAGGAAGATGCGATCGAAGAGGATGCGTTTGAACCAGATCTGCACGTCCGACTCCCAGGTGTATCCGATGCCGCCGTGCAGCTCGACGCCGATGCGCGCCGTCTCGACCGCGCGCTCGGTGATGTGCGCCTTCGCCTGCGCCGCGGCGTGACCGGCCTGGTCGGGCAGGTGATCGACGGCGTGGGCGGCGTACCAGAGCAGGCCGCGCGTCGGCTCGAGGTCGGTCGCGGCGTTCGCGATCTGGTGCTTCACACCCTGGAACTGGGCGAGCGGCGTCCCGAACTGCTCGCGGGTGCCGACGTACTCGATCGTCATGCGCAGCAGCTTCCAGGCGGCGCCGAAGGCATCGGCGGCGAGCAGCGCACAGCCCGCATCGCGCAGGCGTGCCGACGCGGACGCGGCGTCCGGAAGCGGATCGCAGGCGGCGTCTTCGAGCACGAGATCGGCGAGGCCGCGGGTGCGATCGATGCTCTGCACCGGGTCGAGGCCGACGCCGGCGTCGTTCTTCGAGACGAGCGCGAGGCCGCCGTCGCGCGCGCCGACGACGAAGAGGTCCGCCGAGGCGGCGTCCGGGGTGAAGGTCTTGCGGCCCGTCGCGCGACCGCTCGACGGGGCGAGCGTCCACTCGTCGGGCTGCCACGCGTCGCCCGCCTCGCCGAACGCGACCGTCGCGACCACGTCGCCCGTCGCGAGCCGCGGCAGCCATTCCGCCTGCTGTGCCGGGCTGCCCGCCCAGGCGATCGCCAGGCCGGCGAGGGCGTGGCCAAAGAAGGGAACCGGCAAGGCACTCTCGCCCAGCACCTCGGAGACGAGGGCGAGGTCGAGCACCTCGAGCGCGCTGCCGCCGTGCTCTTCGGGGAGCGCGAGGCCCGCGACGCCGATCTCGGCGAGCCCCTTCCACAGCGTCGCGTCGCCGCCGACGCCGGCCTCGAAGAGCTCGCGAAGCCGCGCGATCGGACATTCCTTCGCCGCGAATCCGCGGATCGTCTCCTGCAGCAGCCGCTGCTCTTCGGACAGACCGAAATCCATGCACATCTCCGGGTTCGGGCGCGTTCGACCGCCGCGACGCGACGTCTCCCGACGCGGGGCGTTCCGACGGGACCGCTGATATACCATCGCGCGCGGAGGATGTCGTGACCGACCCGAAGGATCCCAGCGATGACGGCAGCGAGACGGCCCGGACGCCCGACGACTGGAAGCCCCTGATCGACGAGCTCGAGCGCCGCCAGTCGCGCGCGCGAGAGATGGGCGGCCCGGAACGCGTGGAGCGCTTGTTACACGCGCGCGGAAAGCTCGACGCGCGTCAGCGCCTCGATCGCCTCTTCGACCCGGGCACCTTCGTCGAGATCGGCGCCCTGGTCGGCGGGATGAAGACGCCGGCCGATGCGCTTGTCGCCGGGTTCGGCCTGATCCACGGCCGTCCCGTGATGGCGGGCGCCGAGGATTTCAGCGTGCTCGGCGGATCGATCGGCTCGGGGTCGATGTCGAAGCGCTACCGCCTCTGCCAGCTCGCCCAGCAGGAGCGGGTGCCGCTGGTGATGATGCTCGAAGGCGCCGGTCATCGGCTCACGAGCAACCTCGAGGGCGGCGGCTCGCGCGCGCCGAACGACCTGCTCGCCCTGGCCGACCTTTCGGGCCAGGTGCCGATGGTGTGCCTGGTGCTAGGCGCGTCCGCCGGCCACGGCGCACTCACCGCCCCGCTCTCGGACATCACGATCATGAGCGAGACGGGTGCGATGTTCACCGGCGGTCCGCCGCTGGTGAAGGCCGCCACCGGCGAGGACGTCACGAAGGAGGAGCTCGGCGGGCCGGAGGTGTGCGCAAAGATCGCCGGATCGGCCCACAACGTCGCGAAGGACGACGCGGCGGCGATCGACATGGCGCGCCGCTACCTGACCTACTTCCCGGCGCACCGCGACGAGGCCGCGCCGCGACGCGACGGTCCCGACGCCGGAACGCGCCGCCTCTCCGACATCCTCGAACGCATTCCCGCGAACGCGCGACGCCCGTACAAGATGCGCCCCGTCCTCGAGGAGCTCGTCGACGCCGACAGCCTCTTCGAGGTACAGCCGAAGTACGGACGCTCGCTCGTCTGCGCGCTCGCCTTCCTGGGGGGCCGCTCGGTGGCGATCCTCGCCAACGATCCGTCCGTGCGCGCCGGCGCCGTCGACTCGCCGGCCGCGATCAAGGGCGCCGACTTCGTCGCCACCGCCGACGCCTTCGGCCTGCCCCTCGTCTTCCTGTGCGACAACCCGGGCGTGATGGCGGGCGTGAAGGCCGAGCGCGACGGCATCCTCAAATGGGGCGGGAAGATGTTCAAGGCGCAGCGACGCGCGACGGTGCCGAAGCTGCACGTCACCCTGCGCAAGACCTTCGGCTTCGGGTCGACGGTGATGGCGCAGAACCCCTTCGACCATCAGACGCTCTCCTTCGCCTTCCCCGGCGTCACGATGGACGCGATGCCCGCGGCGAGCGGGGGGAAGTCGGCGAAGCTCGACGACGCCACGCAGGCGGCCGTCGAGGAGAAGCAGGCGTCGGGGCCGTGGGGCATGGCCGCGGGGCTCACCTTCGACGACGTGATCGACCCCCGCGAGCTGCGCAACAAGCTGATCGACGGGTTGACCCTGCTGGAGGGACGCCGCGCGAGCAGGCGCTAGCCAGCGCGACCTCTGCGAATCGGCGTCCGCGCTGCTCCTGCGTCGTCGCGAGGCGCTTCCTCGCCGAGGTCCGTCCAGTGCGCCTGTGCGATCGGCAGGATCGAACGGCGCAGCAGCACGGAGACCGCCTCGCGGACGAGGAACGCGGGCTCGCGGCGTCGCAGGTCCGGGAAGTGCTTGCGCAACATCTGCCAGCGCCCGCGCAGCTCGCGGGTCCGATCGGCGGTCATCCCCGCCGTGTCGTAGTAGTCGACCAGCGGCTCGGGCTGGTGGGCGTAGGCGTGGCGGCGCGACAGGCGCAGATGCAGATCGAGGTCCTCGAAGAAGACGAGGGACTCGTCGAAACGCTCCGCTCCGAGTGCCGCGCGGCGGATCAAGGTCGGCTGCATCGCCAGCATGTAGGTCTGCCAGTAGCCGGTCTCGGGATTGAGCCACCGCCCCCGCTCGATCGGCGGCGAGTGGAAGTACTGCTTCCGTCCGTCCCGGTGGATCCGGTGCATGTCGCTGTACACGACGCCCACCTCCGGACGCTCGACCAATACGTGCAACTGTCGCTCCAACTTCTCGGGATGCCAGACGTCGTCGTCGTCCTGGAAGGCCAGATACTCTCCGCGCGCCGCCTCGATGCCCGCGTTGCGCGCGGCGGACAGCCCGCGGTTTTGCGGCAGCTTCACGAGGCAAATGCGATCATCGTCGAAGGGCGCCAG
Organism: Deltaproteobacteria bacterium; assembly: GCA_024638705.1. GTDB lineage: Bacteria > Myxococcota_A > UBA9160 > UBA9160 > SMWR01 > JAHEJV01. Next base: position 14,828 of record JAHEJV010000045.1, read on the forward strand.
CGCGGGACCGACGTCCTCAGGTGATCCGTCGTCGATGACGATCAACTCGAAGTCGGGACAGGTCTGGTCGAGCACGCTGCCGACCGCACGCGGCAACCACCCCGGACGATCGAAAGTGGGAAGAATGACGCTGACCAGGGGCATCGCCGTTGCCATCGACCTTCGTCTCGGAGGGCGCCTCGTTGCGCGCGGCAGACGATAGGCCTTCGCAGCGTCTTCTGGTGATCGGCCTCGACGGTCACGAGGATTCGGTCGGCGAGGCGTGGATGCGCGAGGGCAATCTCCCCGCGCTCGCCCGCTTGCGGGAGCGAAGCGCGCGCTTCCTCCTCGACCACGGCTCGGCGAAGCGGACCGGCCTCGCCTGGGAGCACTTCAGCTCCGGGCTTTCCCCCGACGACGCCGAGCGCTGGTCGGCGGTGCACTTCGAGACGGACACCTATCGCGTGTGGCACGAGGGAACCGGCTTCACGCCCTTCCCCGACGCGCTCTCGGCGCGCACCGTCGCCTTCGATGCTCCCTATTTCGATCTGAATCGCACCGGCTCGGTGCGCGGAGTGATGAACTGGGGCGCGCACGATCCGGGCGTCGCGTTCCATGCGCGGCCGGCCGGCCTGGCCGACGAGCTCGTCGAGCGTTTCGGGGAGTACCCGGCGCGCGAGTGCATGTACGAGATCTGCTGGCCTTCGCCCGATCGCACGCGCCACCTCGGCGACCAGCTCGTGCGATCGGCGGAGCTGCGCACCGAGGCCGCGCTCTGGTTGCTGCGCGATCGCTGCCCGGACTGGGACGTCGGGATCGTCGTCGCCGGCGAGCTGCACTCGGCGATCGAGGCGTTCTGGCACGGCATCGACGCGGATCACCCGCTGCACGGGATGCCCTCCGCGCCGGTCGCGGCGGATCGCCTGCGCGCGGTGTATCGCGCCGCAGACGACATGGTGGCGCGGCTCGGCGAGGCCTTCCCGGACGCGACGATCGTCGCGTTCTCGATGAACGGCATGGGCGCCAACGGGTCCGACGTCGCCAGCATGTTGCTGCTCTCCGAGCTGCTGCATCGCGAGGAGTTCGGCGAACCCCTGTTGCGCGCGCCGCGCGAATGGCGCGACGCCCCCGACGGGCTGCCGATGCTGCCACCCGGCGTCGACTGGTCGCAGGCGGTGAAGACCCACATCCGCCAATACCCGGCGCCGATCGACTGGGCGCGTCGCGTCGCGGCGGACGTGCTTCCGGAGTGCGCGAAGCGCGCCCTGCGCCGCGATCGGCCGGGTGCAAAGCCGCCCGGCGACGACGGAATCCTGCGCCTGCCCTTCGACTGGATGCCCACCGAGCACTACCAGCCCTGGTGGAATCGCATGCGCTTCTTCGCGCTGCCTTCGTTCTACGACGGGCGCGTCCGCATCAATCTCGCGGGACGCGAGCGGCACGGCCTGGTGACGCCGGACCAGTACGAGAGGGTGCGCGACGAGATCGAGGCGCTGGTGCGCAGCTGTCGCGACGAGCGCACCGGCGAGCTCGTGGTGGAGCGCGTCGAACACTCGACCTGCGAGGACCCGCTCGCCATGGGTCCGTCGGACTCCGACCTGATCGTCGTCTGGCGCACCGCGTCGCTCGGCTTCGAGCACCCCGTCCACGGGCGCATCGGCCCCCTGCCCTATCGACGCACCGGCGGACACACCGGGCCCTACGGCATGGCCTACCTGGCCGGCGACGGCATCGCGCCCGGCGACCGCGGCGTGGCGAGCTCGTTCGACATCGTGCCCACGCTCTTCGACCTGCTGGGCGAGGCGGTACCGCAGGGCGTCTCGGGGCGCAGCCTGGGCGACGTCCTCCGCGAGAGGGGTTGCGCCCGTGCCGGGTGAGACCGGGCAGCCCGACCTCTCGGTCAGCGTCGTCACCTATCAGTCGGCCAACTGCCTCGCCCCGCTCTTCGCATCTCTGGCGAAGCAGACCGGCGTCACCTGGGAGCTCTTCGTGGTCGACAACGCCAGCAGCGACGGAACCGCCGCCTGGCTCGAAGAGAACGCGCGCGGCGCGGTGACGATCAACCCCGAGAACCGGGGCTACGGACGCGCGCACAACCAGAACCTCCACGCCTTCCGCGGACGCCACGTCCTGCTGCTCAACCCCGATCTCGAATTCGAGGACGGGCTCTTCTCGTCGCTCGTCCGCTTCCTCGATGAACACCCGCAGCACGCGGCGGTCGGACCGTCGGTCGTGGAGGGCCCCGCGCGCGAGCCCTTCCCGCCGCGCCGCTTCTATCCCGGCGAGCGCGTCGTTCCCCTCGCGCCCGACCTCCCGCGCGACGAGTACGCGTGGCTCTCGGGCTGCGCGCTCGCGCTGCGCCGGGAAGACCTGCTCCGGCTCGGCGGCTTCGACCCCGACTTCTTCCTCTATCACGAGGAGACCGACCTCTGCCTGCGCGCGCGCCGCGCGGGCTCGAAGATCGGCTGGTGCGAGGACGCGCACGTCTTCCACGCGCGCCAGCAGAGCCAGAAGCACCTCTCGGGCTACGAGCGCGAACTCAACCTGCTGCGCGGCACCCTGCGCTTCTGGGAGAAGCACTACGCGGAAGCGGACGTCGCGACGATCGCGCGCTTCCGCTGGCTCGCGGCCACGGCCCACCTCGCCTGCGCCCGTGTCGTCGGTCGGCCGGCTGAAGGGAGCGCGCGCAACTACCTGCGCGCGGAGCGCGACGTCTGCCACGAGTGGCTGGCGGAGCATCCGGACGCGCGGCGCGGTCGCGCGGCGGGCGCGCTCCGCGTGCTGACGCGACAGCTGCGACTCGCCGTCGACTGGGCGCGCCACGGCTGGTTCCCGATCGACGCCGCGTGAAGCCGGGCGGCTACACGAGCTTCGCGCCGCCCTCGCCCCAGTAGCGGTCGCGCAGCTTCCGCTTCGCCATCTTCCCCGTCTCGGTGCGCGGCAGCTCGTCGACGAAGTCGATCGTGCGCGGACACTTGTAGTGGGCGATGCCGTCGCGGCACCAGCCGATCAGCTCCTGCTCGAGGTCGGGACCGGGCGCGACGCCTTCCTGCGGAATGACGACGGCCTTCACCTCCTCGCCCATCTCCTCGTTCGGCACGCCGATCACCGCGACGTCGTCCACCTTCGGGTGCACGATCAGGTGATCCTCGGTCTCCTGCGGGTAGATGTTCACGCCGCCGGAGATGATCATGTTGCTCTGGCGGTCGGTGAGGAAGAGATAGCCGTCCTCGTCGAGGTAGCCGATGTCGCCGATCGTGAAGAGGTTGCCGCGATAGGTGCCCGCCGTCTTCTCGGCGTCCTTGTGATACTCGAAGCGGCCGGTCGCCGGCGCCTCGAAGTAGATCGCGCCCTCGGAAGTCGGCTTCGTGATCTCGTTGCCGTCCTCGTCGAGCACCCACACCTTGCCGTTCGCCCAGTGGCGTCCGACGGTGCCCTTCTTCTCCATCCATTCCTGGGCGCGAACGAGCGTGCCGCCGCCCTCGGTGCCGGCGTAGTACTCGACGATCGCGTCGCCCCACCATTCGATCATCTGCTCCTTGATCGGGATGGGACACGGCGCGGCCGCGTGCACCGCCACCTTGAGCGAGGACACGTCGTACTGCTTGCGCACGTCCTCGGGGAGCCCGAGCAGGCGCCGGAAGTGGGTGGGCACCCACTGGGACGCGGTGACCTTCTGGTCCTGGATCATCTGGAGCGCGAGCTCCGGGTCGAAGCGCGGCATGATCACCACCGTCGCGCCGTTGCGCAGGTTCGACGTGGTGAAGGCCAGCGGCGCCGTGTGGTAGAGCGGCGCCGGGCAGAGGTAGACGTCGTCGGCCGTGATGCCGAACAGGCCCATGAAGCCCGCCGAGAAGCCCGCGACCGACGGGTCGCCCGGCGGCACGTCGGGCATCGGACGACGCACGCCCTTCGGTCGGCCCGTCGTACCCGACGAGTAGACCATGATCGACCCCTCGCGTTCGTCCTCGAGCGGCGCGTCCTCGGGAATGCCGGCGAGCGCGGCTTCGAGCGTCTCGAAGCCCGCCGGCGCCGCGCCGGACGTCACGATCCGCGTCGTCACCTTCGGACACCGCGGCGCGACGCTCGCCGCGCCCTCGGCGAAGCGCGCCGACGCGAACAGGGCCTCGGCATCGCAGTTGTCGACGATGTACTGGATCTCGTCTTCCTGGAGATGCCAGTTCACCGGCGTGAAGTAGATGCCCACGCGGTGACAAGCCCAGTAGAGATCCATGTACGAGGGATCGGTGTTGTCCATCAGCACGGCGATGCAGCCGCCGCGCTCGACCCCGCGAGCGCGCAGCAGATGGGCGAGGCGTCGCGAGCGCTGCTCCAGCTCGCCGTAGGTCTCGGTGAACTCCCCGTTGCCGAGGATGATCGCGACCTTGTCGGGGTTCTTCTCCGCGTGAAGGGCGAT
>JAHEJV010000046.1 GCA_024638705.1 Deltaproteobacteria bacterium
ATCCCGTGGCGCGGCGACCCCGACGAGGAGATCTGGTGGGGCGGGCCGGTGCAGCCGCAGACGGGCTGGGTGCTCTTCGGCGACGCCCCCGACGCCACCGGCCTCGCCGATGTGCGCGAGGTCACGCCGGGCGTGCACTTCGCCGGATCGATGGAAGTGCTCAAGCAGGTCGCCGACCGACCCCCGGAAGAGATGCGGCTCCTGCTCGGCTACGCGGGGTGGGGCGCGGGGCAGCTCGAGGCCGAGCTCGCCGAGGGCGCCTGGCTGATCGCCCCGGTCGAGGTCGACGTCGTGTTCGGCGTGCCGATCGACCAGATGTGGGCCCACGTCGTGCGCAGCCTCGGCGTCGAGCCCGCGACGCTGGTCGCGAGCCGCGGCGTTCACTGAACATTCGCCGCCGGTTCTCAACCCGCGCCCGTGCCACGCCGATGGAGTGGCATGGATGCCCGACCGCTCCACGAGTCCGACGCGACGCCGGCCGCCCGGCGGCTGTCGAGCCTCGGCGAAGAGATCCGCCGCATGGCGGAGTGCTTCGAGGAGGACGGCGCGCTCGGGGTCGTGTTGATCGACGCACGCGGGCTCGGCCCGATCGAGCCGCAGCACGGCGGCGACGCGCTCCACCACGCGATGAGCAACCTCGGTCAGCTCGTGCGCGAGCTGGTCGCCGACCGTCTCTCGGTGAACGACAGCATCGTCGCGGGCGAGACGGGTCGGAACGAGATCGCGATCTTCCTGTTTCGCGGGGACGACGAGGTCGACTTCTTCAAGCGCGATCTCGATCGCATCCGCCGCCGCGTGAACCACGGCCTCGCACAACGCGGTCAGCGCGCGGGCTATCCCTACATGAAGAGCGTGCCGCCCTTCCTGGTGGGAACCGGAACCGCGCTGCGCAATCCGACGACGCGCTCCGAGCTGCAGATCCGCCAGGCGCTCGAAGCCGCGCGCGACCACATCGATCTCGTGGCGCGCCTCGAGTCGCGGCGCCGCCGCAAGGAGCTCTTCGAGCTCGTGATCGAGCGAAAGATCTACTCGGTCTACGAGCCGATCGTGGAAGTGAACACGAAGACCGTGTTCGGCTACGAGGCCCTGGCCCGCGGGCCGGATGGCACCGATCTCCACTCGCCGATGACCCTCTTCAACCTCGCGAGCGAGCAGGACTTCATCTTCCAGCTCGACAGCCTGTGTCGGCGCAGCGGGCTCGACGGCGCGCGCGACCTCCCGGGCGGCGCGAAGCTCTTCCTCAACGTGCGTCCGTCGACGATCCACGATCCGAACTTCCGCGCCGACGCGCTCGAGCGCACGCTCCAGAGCTGCGAGCTGCAGCCGAGCGACGTCGTGTTCGAGGTCTCGGAGCAGGAGTCGATCCAGAACTTCGACATCTTCCGCGAGGTGCGCGACTACTACGGCAACCTCGGCTTCCAGATCGCACTCGACGACGTCGGCGCGGGTTACGCCAGCCTCGAAGCCGTGATGGAGCTCGAGCCCGACTTCATCAAGGTCGACCGCGCCTTCTGCACGAAGATCGACGAGGACCCGGGGCGTCAGCAGCTGCTCGCCGCACTGCAGTCGCTCGCCGATCGCATCGGCGCGCGCATCATCGGCGAGGGGCTCGACACGATCGAAGAGCTGGAGACGCTCGGAAAGATCGGCATCGAGTTCGGCCAGGGCTGGCTCTTCGGAAAGCCGCACCCGCTGCGGAGCAAGTAGCGAACACCGACACGCGTGTCGGCGCCGCGCCCGATCGGGTTAGGATGGAGGGACGCCCACTGGAGGCCTCCATGCCGATCCGCGCCGTCGCCCATCACATGTCGTTTCCGGTCCGGGATCTCGCGCGTTCGCGCCGCTTCTACGAGGACGTGCTCGGGCTCGAGACGATCCCGCGCCCCGACCTCGGGGCGCTCGGCGGGGTGTGGTATCGCGCGGGCGCGTGCGAGGTGCATCTGATCGAGATGCCCGACGGCGCCGAGATGGCGCCACCGCCGAGCAAGCTCTCGCCGATCGATCGCCACGCCGCCTTCGCGATCGACGACTACGACGAGGCCCTCGCGCAGCTCCGCGAACACGGCCTCGAGGTGCTCGAGATCCGACGCGGCGGCCAGATGTGGGTGCAGGACCCGGACGGGCACGTGATCGAGTTGATCGTGCCGCGCGCGTCGGAGGGGTCGGCGTGAACGTGCCGCGCGACGTCGTTCCGCGACTCGCGCGAATCGCCTGATCCCAGGTCCCTAATTCCACGCCGGGATCGCCGCCGCGATCTTCGCCCAGCGCGGGAGCGGCGCGGTGCCTGCCTGCAGCACGCGTACCGCCTGCGCGACGCTCGCGCGTCCCGACTCGGCCGCGCGTCGCAGCATCTCCGGGCGTGGGATGATGTCGAGCAGGAACGGCGTGTCGAGGAAGGGGACATAGAGATCCCACCACGGCTTGTCGCGCTGCAGCGTGGCGGAGAGCACCTGGCGCGCGGGACGCATCCAGCGGTTGCCGCCGGCGGACGCCACCAACGCGTCGAGGGCGACGATCCAGGTGTTGCGCGTGTCGATGCGCCCCTGCTCGAGGACCTGCCACGCGCGCCGCGCGGGGATCAGCTCGACGAACGCGCCGTCGACCAGCGCGGTGAGCCCGTGTCGGTCGAAGAGGCGATCGAGGACGGCTTCGGCGCGCGGATCGCGACGGAAGATGTCGTAGTGGAGCAGGGCGGGGATCGAGGCGGAGAACCCGGCCGCGTCCATCGCTTCGAGATCGGCGGTGCTCTCGTCGGCGCCGAGCAGCACCGGCACGAACACGCGACGGCTCACCGCCAGCTCGACGATCACGCTCGCGATGCGCGTCATCGCGGCGGGGCGCAGGTGGGTCACCTCGTCGGGGTCGTCGATGTGCCCGATGATGCCGGCGTAGTCCGAGCGCGCGCGCGTCAGCGCGGCCGGACGCAGGCCCGTCGCGAGCGCGTCGGTAGGGATGCGCAGGTCGCAAAGGCGGATCGGTTCCCCCTCGTGGGTGAAGAAGAAGTCGAGGGCGGCGCGCGGGTCGAAGCGCAGCGCGCCGGGCAGGCCGTAGCGTCCCGGAGGTTGCGGCGGGCCGTAGAGCTTCGCGGTCTCGATGCGCTGACTCTGGTCGAGCAGACCCTCGAGGTCGTAGTGCGAGGTGCGGCCGCGCAGCATGCCGAGCAGCGAACCGATGCTCGCGCCGAGCTGATAGGCGGGGGTGATGCCGGCCTCTTCGAGTGCGGCGTACGCGCCGAGGAAGACGAAGCCCGAGCCGCCGGCGCCGCCCAGCACGAGCGAGACGCGCTTGTCGGCGAGCACCGCGTCGAGGTGATCCTCCGAGGCGAGGCCCGCCCGCACGATCTGCTCGCGCGCGCCGGACACGAGGTGCGCGACGCGCGGGGCGAGCTCGGTGAGGGGGCCGGCGTGGAGGCGTTCGGGGTCGGTGGGGAGGGCGGGGCCGAGGAACTGGAGCAGGCGCAGGCGGAAGCTCGCGATCGGCTCGACGAGGTCGTCCTGGGCCTCGAGGGACGCGAGCTGCGCGAGCCGCAACGCGTAGCGGAGCAGGTCGCGCTGGGAGTCGGGCAGGAAGCCGGGATCGGCGCTCTGGCGGCGGGCGAGCGCCAGCTCGCCCCGGCGAAACGGCCGGAATTCGTCGAGGAAGCGGGCGTCTTCCACGCCGACAGCCTGAGCCAGGCCACCCCGGCGCGGCAACCGTGTAGACGAGCGGTCCGCTTTTTCGAAACACCAGATTCCTTTTTTGAACTTCGTTGTTCTAATTCGGATAGCATTCCCCCGTGCCCGACCACCGCTACCCCCAGTTCTGTCCGACCGCCCGCTGTGCCGAGATCCTCGGGGAGCGCTGGACGCCGCTGATCGCCCGCGAGCTGCTCTGCGGCCCGCAGCGCTTCACCGACCTGCGCCGGCGTCTTCCCGGCATCAGCTCGAGCCTGCTCACCGAGCGCCTCGCCCGGCTCGAGGAGCGCGGCCTCGTCGCCCGCCGCGACGCCCCGCCGCCCGCGCCGGCCACGCTCTACGAACTCACCGAAACCGGCGCCGCGCTCCGTCCCGTGCTGCTCGAGATGATGCGCTTCGGCGTGCGCGTGATGCTGCCCCCGCAGCCCGGCGACCACCTCGAGCCCGAATGGATGCGCCTCGCGCTCGAGGCCTTCGCGCGCGGCGACGCCACACCCGCGCGCCGCTTCGTCGTGCGGGTGCCCGATCCGGCGGCCGGCGTGGACGTCGAGATCCTCGTCGCGGGCGGCCGCCGCGGCACGGCGGTGACGACGGGCGCCGGCCCGGCGGACGTCGCCCTGCGCACCGATGCGATGACCCTGCTCGGTCTCGTCTCCGGAACCCTCGATCCCGCCGCGGTCCGGGCCGGCGGGAAGCTCGAAATCGATGGCGACGCCGACGCTCTGTCCGACTTCGCCCTCCTCTTCGACCTTTCCGAGCTGCTACCGCGCCCGACCGAGGCGAAGGCTTCGAACCCAACCGGCTGATCCGTCGGCCAACCCCAAGGAGAAAGACCATGACCCAACCGATCCTTCACGGTGTTCCGCTCTCGCCCTACGTGCGCAAGGTCCGCGTCGCGCTCGCGGAGAAGGGGATCGACTACGAATCGGTGCCGGTGATGCCCTTCGGCCCGAACCCCGAATACCTCGCGATCAGCCCGCTCGGGAAGATCCCCTGCTACCAGGAAGGGGATTTCACGCTTCCCGACTCGTCCTGCATCCTCCCCTATCTCGAGAAGACCCACCCGAGCCCCGCGCTCTATCCGTCGGACGCAAAGGAGTACGCCCGCGCGCTCTGGTACGAGGAGTACGCCGACTCGAAGCTCGCTTCGATCTGCACCGTGCCGTTCTTCCAGCGCTTCGTGCAGGTGAAGTTCATGGGACAGGAAGCGGACGAGGCTGCGGTCCAGAAGGCGCTGACCGAAGAGGCTCCGCCGGCGTTCGACTACCTCGAGAAGGAGCTCGCAGGCCGCGAGTATCTGGCCGGCGGACAGTTCAGCGTCGCCGACATCGCCACGGCGAGCTTCTTCGTGAACATGGCGTTCGGCGGCGAGACGGTCGACGCCGGGCGCTGGCCGAAGCTCGCCGACTATCTCGAGCGCATCCACGGTCGTCCGAGCTACAAGGCGATCATCGAGGGCGAGAAGGCCGGTCTCGCCGGCTAGCTCGGGGACTTTGCTCGGCTCGCTCGAGCCCTGGGCTCGGGTGGCCTCGCACACCAGACGCCCTTCGGGCGTCCGTGATGTCAGCGGGTCGGCTTCGCCGAGCCGTCGACGACGTGCGCGCCTGCAGCGCTTGCGGGGCGCAGAGCGATCCACCCACCGCGCGTCGGGCCTCCGGGGCCGGCGCGCGGCGCTGCTTTGGGGAGGGGTCCGCCTATAATGCGCGCTCGGCGGGAGGAAGCGATGGCACGACTCTGGGTGCGGGGCGCGATGATCGTCGCGGTGCTGGCGGCGCTCGGCGCGGTCTGGTTCTACCAGCAGATCACCGACCTCGAAGTGACCGAAGTCGGGCCGTTCGTCCATGCCATCCACGGTCTGGGCAGCAACGTCGGCGTCCTCCGCACCGACGCCGGGGCGGTCGTCGTGGACACGATGACGTTCCGCACCCAGGGCGCGCAGATCCGCGAGCTCGCCGAGGAGCTGGGCGGCGGTCCGGTACAGGCGATCATCAACACCCACTATCACCTCGACCACACCCACGGAAACCCGGCCTTTCCGAGCGGCATCCGCGTCGTCGCGACGGAACGCACGCGCGCCTATCTCGACGCCGTCGACGCCGACTACTGGAGCGGCGCCGCCGCCGGCACGCTCCCCAACGAGACCTTCGCCAACCAGCACGAAATCACGATCGCCGACAAGACGCTGCGCCTCGTCCACCCGGGCCGCGGCCACACGGACGGCGACCTCGTCGTGCTCTTCGTGGAGGACCGCGTGCTCCACACCGGCGACCTCTTCTTCAACGGCCGCTATCCCAACATCGATCTCGAAGCCGGCGGCTCGGTGCGCGAGTGGGTGGCGACGATCGATCGCGTCCTCGAGCTCGACTTCGACCGCGTGATCCCCGGCCACGGCCCGGTCACCGATCGCGAGGGTCTGCGGCAGTTCCAGACGTTCATGCGTCAGCTCGCCAACGCCGGCGACGAGGCCTTACGCAAGGGCTGGTCGCTCGAACAGACGCGCACCGAGGCCACCCTCGACGCCGACGAGGGTTACGAGGTGATGGCGATCCCGTTCGTCATGCGCCTCGATCGCGACTTCGTGTTGAAGCGCGCCTGGGAAGAGGTGTCGGGGAACTTCGAACGCATCTCATTGCCGGAGGGCATGAAGTGAAGGACCTGTTCTCGATCGAGGGGAAGGTGGCGCTCGTCACCGGCGGAAGCCGCGGCATCGGGCTGATGATCGCGCGGGGTTATGCGGAGAACGGGGCGCGCGTCTACGTGTCGTCGCGCAGTGCGGAAGCGTGCGAGGAGACCGCGACCGAGCTCTCGAAGGTAGGCACGGCCGTCGCGCTGCCCGCCGACCTCTCGAGCCAGGCCGAGGCGCAGCGCGTCGCCGCCGAGCTCGCCGATCGCGAGGGGGCCGTGCACATCCTGGTGAACAACGCGGGCGCCAACTGGGGCGCGCCGCTCGAGGACTACCCCGACAAGGCCTGGGACAAGGTGCTGGCGCTGAATCTCAAGGCCGTGTTCCACCTGACCGTCGCGATGCTGCCGCAGCTCGAAGCCGCCGCGACCGCCGAAGACCCGGCGCGCGTCATCAACGTCGGCTCGATCGACGGCATCCAGGTGCCGCTGCTCGAGACCTACGCCTATTCGTCGAGCAAGGCGGCGGTGCACCATCTCACGCGCGTCCTCGCGAAGAAGCTGGCCGAGCGCGACATCACCGTGAACGCCGTCGCGCCCGGACCCTTCGAGAGCAAGATGATGGCGGCGACGCTCGAGAGCTTCGGGGATTCGATCGCCGCCAGCTGTCCGCGCAAGCGCATCGGAACGCCGGAGGACATGGCCGGGGTCGCCATCTACCTCGCCTCCCGGGCCGGGGCCTACGTCACGGGCGCCGTGATCCCCGTGGACGGCGGGATCGCGACGACGCGGTAGCCTGCCGGCCCTTCCCGGCCGCCGGGATCCCGGAGGCCGGTCCAGGGGAGCAATCGGATTTGATTCGGAGGCGTCGTTTGCCGATCAGGGAACCGAGGGGCGTGCTGCAACGAGGGCCGGCGGAGACGCGCCGGCCCGCCCGGAGGGAACCGGGGAGCACGCGGAGTAGTCTGAGCACACCGGTCATGGGTGGGGGGATCTCTTGAAGGCGAGCTTTTCACGTGAGCGGCGTTTCGCGTTCCACGGGGCCGTGTGGTTCCTGATGCTTTTCTGGGTCGGTTGCGCGACGGGCGGGCAATCGGCCCGTCCCGCGCCGCACGAAGCCACGGCGGCCTACGATTCCGCGCCCCCGGACACGGGCGACGACGATGCGGAGCTCGTGGCGGAGGCGCTCGAGGCCACCGAATCCGCCGAGGCGCTCTGGCAGCAGGGCGATCTCGAGGGATCACTCGCGACCCTCGATCACGCCTACGAGCTCCTGCTCCAGATCCCGGACGACCCGAGCCTGGTCCAGCAGAAGGACGAGCTGCGCCATCTGATCTCCCGCCGCGTGGTCGAGATCTACCGGTCGCAGTTCGCGACCGCGACCGGGTCGAAGTCGCAGATTCCGCTGGAGGTGAACGAGTACGTCCAGCGCGAGATCGCGCGCTTCACCGGGCCCGAGCGGCGCTTCTTCCTCGAGTCCTATCGCCGGTCGGGACGCTACCGGCCGATGATCGTCCGCAAGCTGCGCGAGGCGGGGCTGCCTGAAGAGCTCTCCTGGCTTCCGCTCGTCGAGAGCGGCTTCAAGAACCGTGCGCTCTCGCGCGCGCGGGCGCTCGGCATGTGGCAATTCATCTCGTCCACCGGCACCCACTACGGCCTCGATCGCAATCACTGGATCGACGAGCGCATGGATCCCGAGAAGTCGACCGACGCCGCCATCCAATACCTCACCGATCTGCATGGCATGTTCGGCGACTGGATGATGGCGCTCGCCGGCTACAACTGCGGCGAGCATCGCGTCATGCGCTTGATCCGCCGTCAGGAGACCGAGTATCTCGACGGCTTCTGGGATCTCTTCCGCGGTCTGCCGCGCGAGACCGCGCGTTATGTCCCGCGCTTCCTGGCGACGGTGATCATCATCAACGATCCCGAGAAGTACGGCATGGAGCTTCCCGAGCCCCTTCCGGCCGAGGGCTTCGAGACGGTCGAGGTCGCCCGCCACCTGCGTCTCTCGGATCTCGATCGCGCACTCGGCGTCGAGAAGAAGACCCTCGCCGAGCTGAACCCCGAGCTGCGTCGCGGGACGACGCCGGGTGAGCCCTATGTGCTGCGCGTTCCGTCGGGATCGGCGGCGACGTTCGAGGCGCAGCTCGCCGCGCTGCCGGCCTTCAAGCCGCCGACGGAGCCGAGCATCGCCTATCACCGCGTGCGCCGTGGCGAGACGCTGTCGACGATCGCGCGCCGCTACCGGACGAGCGTGAACGAGATCGTGCGCACGAACAACCTGCGCAGCCGCCACCGCATCCGCCAGGGACAGCGGCTCAAGATTCCGCACCGCGGCGGATCGGCGCCGGCGAAGATCGCGAGCATCGGGGCTGCGAAATCGGTCACCCACAAGGTGCGCCGCGGCGACAGCCTGTGGCGGCTCGCCTCCCGCTACGGCACCACCGTCGATCGCATCAAGCGCGACAACAGCCTGCGCGGCGACCGGCTCTCCGTCGGCGACCGCCTCGTCATCAACACCGGGCTGGCGTCCGGGGCGAAGACCTACGCCGTGCGGCGAGGCGACACGATCGCCCGCATCGCCGCGTCGCGGAACGTCTCGGTCGACGCGGTCCTGCGCGCGAACGGCCTCTCGCGGTCGAGCACGATCTATCCCGGGCAGGTGATCCAGCTGCCCGAATAGGGGCGCCCGTGCGGGTCGCCCCGCCACAGAGGTGTCCGTCAGCGCCACAGCGCACGCGGCGCACCGTCCCGGAACGTCCGGAGGTGAGGCGTCGCGCCGCGCCGCCGCGGTACGCCGTTTGCACCGATTCTGCGCATGCACGACGAAGCTCCCGCGGTCCGCGCGCTCTCGGTCGACGAGTGCTGGCGCCGGCTCTCCGAGGGGGGGATCGCCTGCCTCGGGCTCTCCGCTGCGGGCGAGCCGCCCGTCCTCCGGCCGGTGAACTTCGCCGTCGATGGCGAACTCCTGATCGTGCGCACCGGCGAGGGGCGCATCCTCGACACGGCGCGCCGACGCGACGGCGCCTCGTTGCTGCTGCACGGGATCGACAAGCTCGAGCACACGGGCTGGAGCGTCGTCGCGTGCGGAATCCTCCAGGAGCGGGAATCCGACGCGCGCCACCTTGCGCTGCCGCTGCGCCCATGGGCGTCGGGGCAGAAGGACCGCTTCGTCGCCTTGCGCGTCGAGGAGGTGAGCGGCCTCGCGATTCCGCCTGGACGAGGCAACCGATGATCGATCGCTGGGGACGTGCCGACGAACCGTCGACCTCTCTCTTCGACGCGGTGCTGCGCTCCTGGTTCCGCGTGGAGTGGGAGGGTGTCGAGCATCTGCCGCGCAAGGGCGGCGCCTTGCTCGTGTCGAACCACGCGGGGATGTTCCCCATCGACGGCGGGGTGATCCAGCAGGGCGTCGAGCGGGAAGTGGGACGCCCCGTCTATACGCTCGCGCACCACGGATTCTGGAGCTACCCCTTCGTCGGGACGATGCTCTCGCGCGCCGGCGCCGTCGTCGGACATCCCGGCAACGCGGAGCGGTTGATGGGTGAGGATGGCCGTCTGCTGCTCGTGTTTCCCGAGGGCGCGAAGGGTCCGACGAAACCGCCGAGCCAGCGCTATCGCCTGCAGCGCTTCGGCCGCGGTGGCTTCGTCGAGACGGCGATGCGCGCCGGCGTCCCGATCGTTCCGATCGCGCTGATGGGCACCGAAGACACGACGCCGATGCTCGCGACCTTCAAGATGGCCGGGCAGGACGTGCCCGTCACCGTCAATTCGCTGCTCTTCGGTCCGGTGCTCGGCGCGCTCGCGCACTTCCCGGCGAAGATCCGCGCGCGCGTGCTGCCGCCCGTTTCCCTCGACGAGCCGCCGGGTCGCGAGCGTTATTCGCCGAGCGTCGTGGTCGAGCGGTCCGAGGCGATCCGGGATCAACTGCAGGCCGCACTCGACGATCTCCTGCGCAAGCGGCGGAGCGTCTGGCGTGGGTGAGGGCGGGCGCGCGATCGCGATCGCCGGCGCCAACCGACCGCTCGGGCGTCGCGTCGCAGAAACGCTGCGCGAAGCGCCGTGGGTCGCGCGCGTCGTCGGCATCGAGTCGGACGCCAGCTCGGAGTGGATGGACGGCGTGCAGTTCGTCGCCAACGAGAGCGAGCCGCGCCAGCTCGTCGCGCTCTTCCAGGAGTTCGCGATCGACACCGTCATCCACTGCGCCTTCGCGGCGGACCGCAGCGGCACGTCGTCCGAGCCCTCGGGTGGCGACGTCATCCAGACCCTGCGCCTCGCCGCGGCGATCACCGATCCGAAGACCTCGGTGCGCTCCTTCGTCGTTGCCTCTTCGAGCGATGTCTACCCGGTCTCGACCCACGCGCCGCTGGTCTATCCGGAAGGCGCCGAGGAGGTCGGCGACGACGGCTCGGTCGCCGCGACGCTCGTCGAGGCCGAGCGTTATGCGCGGGACGTCGCCGAGCGCGCGCTGCACATCGACGTCGCGCTGCTGCGCCTGGCGCCGGTCGTCGGGCGGGGGTTCTCGACGCCGTTCGGTCGGCTCCTCGCGCAGCGCCCGCTGCCCGTCCCGCTCGGCTACGACCCGACCCTCCAGCTGCTCCACGTGGACGACGCGGTGAAAGCTCTCTGCTTCGCCGCCGAACGCGAGCTGGCCGGCGTCTACAACGTCGCCTCCGACGGACTCCTGCGTTGGAGCCAGGTGCCCGAAGTTCTCGATCGTCCTGCGATCCCGCTGCCTCCGGTTCCGCTCGGCCCGCTCGGCGCCGTGGTCCGATCGCTCGGGATCCCGTGGATTCCCGATGCCGTCGCGTCGCGGCTCCGCACCGGCCATGCGATCGACACGACGAAGCTCACCGCCGCCGGCTGTTCCCCGACGCACGACCAGCTCGCGTGCCTGCGCGAGGTGGCCGGGCCGCGCCGCCCGACGCAGGAGGAACGATGACGAAGGCCCACACATACCCGGCCGTGGCGCCGAGCGTCGGAGCGATCATGACGCCGTTTCCATTCTTCGTCGGGCGCGACGATCCGGTCGCCGCGGCAGAGCGGATCATCGAAGAGCACGAGGTCCGCCACGTTCCGGTGAAGCACGACGGCGAGGTGGTCGGGCTGGTTTCCGAACGCGATCTCCACCGCCTGGTGAACCCCGCGCTGCCCGGCGTCGACAAGGCGCGCATCCGCGTCTCGGCGATCCTTCGCACCGATCCCTACGTCGTCGAGATCGGGACGCCTCTGGCACGCGTCGTCCGCGAGATGGCCGACCGCCGCATCGGCGCCGCGATCGTGGTGAAGCGTGGAAAGCTCGCCGGCGTGCTCACCACCGTCGACGTCTGCCGCGCGTTCGCCGAGTGGCTCGATGCCCGCTACGAGCCGTCCGACGACGACGTCGCCTGATCCGGCGCGGAGGAGCGCGGAGCGTCCACGCCCCCTGAAGCGAGGGCCCGCACGTCCGCGCCGCTCGGGTTCTGGAAGATGCGCAGTCCGAAGTCGGGCGCGATCGCGAAGAAGTGGTCGAAGAGGTCGGACTGGATGTCCTCGTACTCGGCCCATGCCGTCGTCGTGGTGAAGCAGTAGATCTCGATCGGGATGCCGGTGGCGTCGGCGGCGAGCTGACGGACGATCAGCGTCATGCCCTCGTGATGGATCTTCGGATGCGTGCTCAGGTAGTGCTCGATGTAGGCGCGGAAGGTCCCGAGGTTGGTCAGCCGGCGCAAGTTGGCATCGATGCCCGGGTCGCCTGGGACGTTGGCGTTGTGCTCGGCGATCGCCCGCTTCTTCTCCGCGACGTAGTCGCGCAGCAGGGCGAACTGCTCGAAGCGCTCGACCTCGTCGTCGCGGAGGAAGCGCACCGAGGCCGTCTCGACGTGCAGCGCGCGCTTGATGCGCCGCCCACCCGAGAGCGACATGTAGCGCCAGTTCTTGAATGGGTCCGAGATCAGCCGGTGCGTCGGGATCGTCGTGATCGTCTTGTCCCAGTTCTGCACCTTCACGGTGTGCAGCTCGACGTCGATCACGTCGCCGTCGGCGCCGAACTGGGGCATCTCGATCCAGTCGCCCACGCGCACCATGTCGTGACTGCTGATCTGCACGCTGGCCACGAGGGAGAGGATCGTGTCGCGGAAGATCAGCAGCAGCACGGCGGTCATCGCGCCGAGGCCCGAGAGGAAGATGACGGGCGAGCGGTCGAGCAGCGTCGCCACGATCAATACGGCGACGACGATCCAGACGATGATCTGGACGACCTGGAGATATCCCTTGATGGGACGGTCGGCGTTCTCCGGTCGCGCCGTGTAGATCTCGTTCGCCGCCGAGAGGAAGGCGATTACGGCGCGGCCCGCGAAGAGCAGGATCGTCGAGAGGGCGACGCGCGAGACGATCGTGCGGACGCTCTCGTCGAGGTCGGGGAGGAGGCCGACGCCGTGCCAGGCGAGCAGCGCCGGGACGATCGCGACGATGCGCTCGAAGACCTTCGCGTGATGGAGCGCGTCGTCCCAGTCGGTGCGGCTGCCCTCGACGAGATGCTCGATGCCCCGGATGAGCACGCGGCGCGTGAGGAAGTGCAGCAGCAGCACGCCGAGCGCGAGCGCGCCGAGCCCCAGCGCCTGAATGGCCAAAGGATGTTCGAGAATCTCTCGCGCCCACTCCATCGCGGCGCGACGATAACACCCCGATCGCGTCGGGGCGTGCGGCTATAATGCGCCTCCGCAAGAGCAGGAGGGGCGCGCGATGAAGATCAAGGCAGCGGTCGCATTCGAGGCGGCGAAGCCGCTCGAGATCTGTGAGCTCGATCTCGAAGGGCCGAAGCCCGGTGAAGTGCTCGTGAAGCTCGCCGCCACCGGCGTGTGCCACACCGATGCCTACACGTTGTCGGGGCGCGACCCGGAGGGCCTCTTCCCATCGGTGCTCGGGCACGAGGGGGCGGGCGTCGTCGAGGACGTCGGCGCGGGCGTCACGTCGGTCTCGCCCGGCGATCACGTCGTGCCGCTCTACATGCCCGAGTGTCGGCAGTGCAAGTTCTGCCTGTCCGGCAAGACCAACCTCTGCATCACGCTGCGCGACAAGCAGGGCCAGGGCTTGATGCCCGACGGCACGAGTCGTCTCTCGTACAAGGGCGAGAAGATCCACCACTACATGGGCACGTCGACCTTCGGCGAGCGGACGGTGCTTCCCGAGATCGCGCTCGCGAAGGTCCGCGAGGACGCGCCGATGGACAAGATCTGCCTCTTCGGCTGCGCCGTCAGCACCGGGATCGGCGCCGTGCTCTACACCGCGAAGGTCGAGCCGGGCGCCACCGTCGCCGTCTTCGGGCTCGGCGGCGTCGGGCTCTCGGTGATCCAGGGCGCCGCCATCGCCGGCGCCGAGCAGATCATCGCGATCGACACGAACCCGGCGAAGTTCGACCTCGCGACTCGTTTCGGCGCCACGCACACCCTGAACCCGGGCGACGTGCCCGACGTAGTCGAAGCCGTGCTCGAGATGTCGGGGGGCGGCGTCGACTACTCCTTCGAGTGCATCGGGCACGTCGAGGTGATGGGCCAGGCGCTCCAGGTGGCCCACCGCGGCTGGGGGGAGTCGATCATCATCGGCGTGGCGGGCGCCGGCGAGGAGATCCACGCGCGCCCCTTCCTGCTCGTCACGGGACGCTCCTGGCGCGGCTCGGCCTTCGGCGGCGTGAAGGGCCGCACCCAGGTGCCGAAGTTCGTCGATCAGTACATGAGCGGCCGCATCAAGCTCGACGAGTATGTCACCGAGACGCGGCCCCTCGAAGAGATCAACACCGCCTTCGAGAAGATGCACGAGGGCAAGGTGATCCGGAGCGTGATCGTCTACTAACGTCCGGCTAACCGTTGCCAAAGGGGCGCGAATCGTCGTCGGAGGACCCCCGACGGCGGGTCCGTCGCACTTCGACGACCCCGAACGCGCGGCGCGGCAAGGCGTCGGTGTCTCGGCGCACTCGGCTCCGTCCTGCCCGTTGAGGCGCGCGCACGACGATGCTTCGATGGTGGCGTGCGTGATGCGGGTGGGCAGCCTCGAGAGCCGGACACGCTGGTGGCCGCGAGCGCGTCGATGCAACGCGTGATGCGTGAAGTGGAGCGCGTCGCTCCCCTCGCCTCGACGGTTTGGATCAGCGGCGAAACCGGCGTCGGCAAGGGCCTCGTGGCGCGGGCGCTGCACCAGCGCTCGCCCCGCGAGCGACGCCCCTTCGTCCACGTCGATTGCGCCGCGCTCGCGCCGTCGGTGCTCGAGAGCGAGCTCTTCGGACACGAACGCGGGGCCTTCACCGGCGCCGTCGCCCGCCGGGTCGGACGCCTCGAGCGCGCCGCCGACGGCACGCTCTTCCTCGACGAGATCGGCGAGCTCGCGCTGGCGTTGCAGGCGCGATTGCTGCGCGTCCTCCAGGACCGCGAGTTCGAGCGCGTCGGAAGCAGTACGCCACGACGCCTGCGCGCGCGCATCGTCGTGGCGACGCAACGCGACCTGCGCGCCGACGTCGCCGCCGGGCGCTTTCGCGCCGACCTCTTCTACCGCCTCGACGTGATCCGCCTCGCGATTCCTCCGTTGCGCGCGCGTCCCGAAGACCTCCCGCCGCTGGTCGTGACGCGCCTCGCCCGGATCGGGGCGCGCGACGGGTTGGCGCCGCCCACGCTCGACGATTCGGCGCTCACCGCCCTGGCCGGACACCACTGGCCGGGAAACGTCCGCGAGCTGGAGAACGTTCTCGAACGTCTCGCTGCACATCACGCCGGGGCGGCGGTCGGCGGCGCCGAAGTGCGCGCCGTGCTGGCACCCTCGGCTGCCGCTCGGGATCGGGTCTGCGAAGGCGCGCCGTCCGGGGCCCGGCGCCTCGCGGCGTGGGCCGAAGCCCTGGAAGCGTCGGGCGGCAACGTCGCGGAAGCGGCGCGCGCGCTCGGCGTGCCGCGCACCACGCTGCGCCGCCACCTCGCGCGGATCGGAACGCGTTCAGCCGAACCCGAGCGTCGACGCGCCGTCCACGAGCACCAGCCGCAGCGCGACGGCGGTGAGCACGATCTTGTAGAGCCGCACGAAGAAGGTCTCGCTCACACGCCCGAGGATCGCACTGCCCACCGCCGTGCCCGCGACGACGGCAACGCATAGCCACGCGAGCGGAACCGTCCAGTCGAGGTACGCGAAGCCGGCGCCGCCGAAGACGACCGCCTTCGCGAGGTGTCCCAGGCTCTGGCAGGCCGCCTTCGTCCCGACGACTTCGCGCCGGTCGAGCCCGAGGTTCAGGAAGAAGGGCGCGATCAGCGGACCCGTCGCGCCGATCGTGGTGTTGAGCACGCCGACGACGCCGCCGAGCACGACGAAGCGCGGCCCGGCCGCGAGCCGTTCGGGGTGCGTGCCGACGACGAGCCATCCGGGCGCCCAGGTCGCGACGAGCACGAACACGCCGATCAGGGCGCGCGACACGTCCGGGGGCATCGCGCGCAGGAGCGCGAGCCCGACGAAGCCCATCGGGAGCAACAGCAGCGAATAGCGTCCGACGATCCGCCAGTCGACGTGCCGGCGCTGGATCCAGGTGCGCGACGTGTTCGAGACGAGCTGCACGATCCCGTGGAGCGGGATCGCGAGCAAGGGGTCGTAGAAGAGCAGCATCACGCTGAGCAGCACGATGCCGCCGGCCATGCCGACGATCGCCGATAGGATCGACGTGACGAACGCTGCCAGTCCGAGCACAGCGAGCGTCACGGGCTCCAAGGACTAACCCGACGCGCCTTCGCGCCGGCGCGCCAGCCAGCCGAGCAGGCTGCGCACCGCATCGACGCTCGGCAGACGCCGCGTCGCGGCGGTGGCCGAATCGGGATGGCCGATCCGGAACGTCGTCGCGAGACCCGACAGGAAGCGGAAGGCGTCCTCATCGGTCTGGTCGTCGCCCGCGTAGATCACGCGCACCGATTCCGACCAGGCGGGTCCGTAGCGGGAGCGCAGGATGTGCAGCACCGCGCGGCCCTTGTCCCAGCCGATCGGGGGACGCGCCTCGACGGCGCAGTGGGCGTCGCGCGGCTGGTAGCCCGCGCGCACCACGATCGCGCGCGCTTCACGCGTCAGGCTCGCGCGCTGCGATTCGGGGACGCTGCGGTAGTGGAAGGTGAGCGTCGGCCCCTTGCGTTCGGTCCACGCCCCGTCGGAGGCGATCGCATCGAGTTCGTCGGCGAGCTCTTCGGCGCGTCCGCGGTAGTGGACGAGGTCTTCGTGCACGAAGTGGGGGATGCCCGGCCCTTCGATCTCGAGGCCGTGGTTGCCGGCGTAGGTGAGCGACGGGTCGCCGACCATCGCGCGCACGCCGTCGAGGGATCGCCCGGACACGATGGCGACGTCGGCGTCGGGGCGCGCCGCGCAGGCGGAGAGCACTTCGCGCATCGCCGGGGAGAGCTGCGCGCGGTCGGGGTGGTCGGTGAGCGGCGTGAGGGTGCCGTCGTAGTCGAGGAAGAGGGCGAGGCGGTAGTCCTTGATGAAGTCGGAGAGCCAACCCTCGAAATCGCGGTCCCCCATGCTCGGCAGGGCCTTGCGTGCTTCCGCGGCGGCTTCGACGAAGGTGCTCGTCCAGCCGTCGAGGTCGTCGCGGTTCTCGCGGCGCCGCAGTGCGGCGATGCGGGACGCCCGCTCTTCCTCGCTCATCGACAGCGCGCGGTGGATGGCGCCGGCGGTGCCGTCGAGGTCGTAGGGGTTCACGAGCAGCGCCTCGCGCATCGTCTCCGCCGCGCCGGCGAGGCGCGAGAGGATCAGCACGCCGGGATCGTCCACCTGGCACGCCACCCATTCCTTGGCGACGAGGTTCATGCCGTCGCGCAGCGGCGTGACGAGCGCGACGTCGGCGTCGCGATAGAGCGCGGCGAGCCGTTCGCGGTCGACGCCGCGGTTGATGTAGCGGATGGGCGACCACGCCGAGGTGGTGAAGCGACCGTTGATCGCGCCCACCAGCTCGTCGATCTCGCTCTTCAGCTCGCGGTACTCGACCACGTCGGTTCGGCTCGGCACCGCGATCTGGAGCAGCACCACCTTCTCCCGGTATTCCGGTTGCAGCTCGAGCAGACGCTCGAAGGCGCGCATCCGCTCGGGGATGCCCTTCGTGTAGTCGAGGCGGTCGACGCCGAGGACGATCCGCTCGCGCCCGGCTTCGGGCTGTCGGTCCGTGGCGCGCGCGAGACCGTCGAAGGTCTCGAACTCGATGCCGATCGGCATCGCGCGGACGCGCGTCGTGCGATCGCCGTACTCGACGAGTCCGGCTTCGTGGTCGACGCGCGCGCCGAGCGTGCGCTCGACGCAATCGAGGAAGTTGCGCGCATAGCCGCGCACGTGGAAGCCGATCAGGTCGCAGGCGAGCAGGCTCGAGAGCAGCTCGCGGTCCCAGGGCAGCAGCCGGAAGATGTCGAAGGGCGGGAAGGGGACGTGGAGGAAGAAGGCGAGGGACACGTCGTCGGCGAGCGCGCCGCGGACGTGGCGCGCCGCGAGCATCAGATGATAGTCGTGGATCCAAACGAGCCCGGCGCCGGCCGACTGTTCCTCGATCGTCGTGGCGAAGCGTTGGTTGACCTCGCTGTACACCTCGAAGTCGCGGCGATCGAACCGGCTGCGTCCCGACATCGAGTGGAGCAGCGGCCACAGCGTCTCGTTCGAGAAGCCGTGGTAGTAGTGATCGATCTCCTCGTTGCTGACGTTCACCGGAGCGATCGCGTAGGGTCGGTCGGGGACGGGCAGCGTCTCGCCGCGGCGCAGCTCGATGCCCGGCCAGCCGATCCAGGTGCCGCCGCGCTTGCTGAGCACCGGATCCATCGCCGAGACGAGCCCACCCGCCGCGCTGTGCACGTGGAGTCCGTCGCCGTTCCGCCCGATCGCGAAGGGCAGGCGATTGCTCGCTACGACGATCGGCCGGTCGCCACTCGCGCGGTTCTCGGGGGCCGACACGCGCGGATCCTACCGGGAATGCCGCTTCGGCGCAGGCGCGGCGTGCGTGTATCCTCCGCCGCGTGGACCCGCTCTCCGCCCTCATGTGGTACGTCGCGCTGCTCTTCTCGCTGACGTTCCACGAGGCGGCGCACGCGTGGGCCGCGCACCGCGGCGGCGATCCGACCGCCTATCTCGGCGGTCAGGTCACGCTCGACCCCCGTCCCCACATCCAGCGCGAGCCCTTCGGCACCGTCTTCGTCCCGCTGCTCTCCTTCGCGATGGCGGGCTGGATGATCGGCTGGGCGAGCACGCCCTTCGATCCGAAGTGGGCGATGGAGCACCCGCGTCGCGCCGCGTGGATGGCGCTCGCCGGACCGGCGGCCAACCTCCTGCTCGTGATCGCCGCCGGCGTGGCGATCCGCGCCGGGCTCGCGGTCGGCGTGTTCGAGGCGCCGCCCGGCATCGGGTTCGACTTCGTCGCGATGGGCGCCCCCGGCACGATCTGGGAAACCTGCGCGACGCTCGTGTCGATCGTCTTCACGCTGAACCTGCTGCTGCTCGTGTTCAACCTGATCCCGGTTCCGCCGCTCGACGGCGCCAGCGCGATCGGCCTGCTCCTGCCCGCGCGACTCGCGTTCCGGCTCCGCCTGGCGTTCATGGCGCCGGCGTGGAACTTCTTCGGGATCCTGATCGCGTGGTTCTCCATCCGGCAGCTCTTCCGGCCGGTGCTCGGGTTCGCGATCCAGCTCCTGTACCCGGAGTTCGGGTACGGTTGATCCGCCGACTAACCCCGGTACGTCCAATCGGGAGCGCTCCGCTCGGCCGCCGCGCGCGCGCCGACCACCACCTCGTGACCGGGCGCCAGACTGCACGCCGGATCGGTCGCACTCGCGTCGCCGAGCAGCGCGAAGGCCTGGCAGCGGCAGCCACCGAAGTCCACCGTGCGCTCGTCACAGCTGCGACACGGCTCGGGCATCCAGCCTTCGCCGCGATAGGCGTTCATGCCCGGCGC
>JAHEJV010000328.1 GCA_024638705.1 Deltaproteobacteria bacterium
CGCCGGGACGTGCGCCGAGGCCGCTGAGCGCCTCTGCAGGCCGCCTCGAATCCCCGAGGCCCGGCCGCTTCCCCGGGCTCCGCCCTGTTCCCCCTGGGAAAGATCAGGAAATCGCGTGATGCGACCGGGGTTTCGACACATCCGGGTGCGCGTTGCCACACAACTGCGACCGGGGGAGGGGAGCGTTCCAGCGCAGGCCGAGTCGCGATTTCCGCGGGTGTCCTGGGCGCACCACCGAGGCATCTTCCCATGCTCCGCCTGCCGCACGTGCTTGCCGCGCTCCCGCTCGCTTTCACGGTCGCGTCCCCGTCTTCGGCTCTGCTGCTCGACTTCTACGAAGGGCTCGATCACGGCGCGATCGCGGTCGACGGGTTCGAAGACTTCGGGGCGTACAGCGTCGACGTCGTCAACCCGAACCGCGACTTCGATCTCGGCGTCACCTTCGACACCAACCAGAACGGCACCACCGACCCCGACATCGAGTTCGGCGACGGTTGGAGCGGCGGCAACCTCGCGGACGAGCGGATCGGGGACGCTCTGATCCTGCAGGAGAACTTCACCGGTTGTGGCGACGGCGTATGCGACGACCCGGACGACGAGGGCGGCTTCCCGATCGCGGGCAGCTGGGTCTTCACCCTCGACGATCTCTTCACCACCTTCTCGATCGACCTCGTCGACCTCGGTGACCACCGCACGCCGGAGGCGGGCTTCATCCGTTTCGCGAGCGAGGGAAGAACCGTGAACCTGTTCGTGATCGAGGATCTCGTCGACCTGCTGCCCGACCAGGAGATCGAGTTCGGGCAGGACACGGCGAACCGCGTCGTCTTCGACGCCGAGTTCATCGGCGGCGCCTTCGACTCGATCGAGATCCTGGTCTCCGGATCCGGGGCGATCGCCAACCTCCGGGCGGAGGGTACGGTCCCCGTGCCGGAGCCCTCGACCGCGGCGCTCCTCGGATTCGGCCTCACGGCCCTAGCCGCCCGCAACCGGCGCCGGCGCAGTTAGACCGACAAGACGCCACTTATCGGTGGAAACGCCCGCCGGGTCCGCGCGACCGGGCGGGCGGTTTCGTTTCTCGGGGGCCGGCGGGGAGCGCGCCGACGCGCCTCAGCCCGTCGCGCCGCCGGCAGCCTTCGCCATCAGCTCCGGCTGGTTCAGCTGGGCCACGAACGGGTCGCTGTCGGCGTCGTCGTGCCACTGGTATTCGGTGACGAGGGCGACGGCCTCGGCGCGCTCGCGGCCGTAGAGATTCGCGATCACGCCGAGCGCCATGTCGGTGCCGGCGGACACCCCCGACGCCGTGACGAAGGGGCCGTCCTCCACCCAGCGCGCCTCGGTCACCCAGTCGACCTTCTCGCTCTGCGCCGTCGCCAGCGAGAAGAACACCTTGTTCGAGGTGGCGCGGCGGCCGTCGAGCAGCCCGGCTTTCGCGAGGATCGCCGACCCCGAGCACACCGACATCGTCGCTTCCGCCGTCTGCGAGCGCGCGCGCAGGAATTCCTGGATCGGCGCGTCGGCGAGCATCGGCAGCGTGCCGATGCCGCCGGGCAGGAGCAGCAGGTCGAGTTCGGGGCAGTCGTCGAAGCCATGCTGCGCGACGGTCTCCGGACCCTGCGCCGACTTCACCGGCCCGGGCCGGTGCCCCACCGTGACGATGCGAAGCTCGGGCCCGAGACAGCCGAACATCTCGAGCGGACCGTAGAGATCGAGCAGCTCGAAGTCTTCGTAGAGAATCGCTCCGAGCGTGCGGACGCGGGTCGGCTTCGTCATGGTGGGCTCCTTCGCTGGTCGGCGCATCGTCGAGATTCGGACGACAGCGCACGCCGCGCAAGGACGCGCGTCCCTCGGATTCCGCCTTCGACGGCGCGGCCCGTCACTTCATCCAAAGTGGCGGTTCGCGCAAACGGACCGTCAGCGCGGCCGGTGTTGCGTCCCCTCGCCGCGGGTGATGTGTAGCGCCTGGCCGGGGGCCAGGACGTTCACCGTGTGCCAGGTGTTTCGGGGAACGATCGCCGTGGCGCGGTCGCGCAGCTCGATGATCCGCTCGCCGTCGGCTTCTTCGATCACCACGTCGGCGGCGCCCGAGAGCAGCATCACGATCTCGTCGCCGGCGGGATGAATCTCCCAGGACGTCCAGTCGGCCGCGAAGGGGAACACGCCGACGAGGCGCTCCGCCAGAGCTTCGTTCTGCTCGATCGTGGGCCAGAAGTCCGGTCCCACCTCGAGCGGCACCGCATCGGGGCCATCGGCGAGAGACAGGTAGGTCGCCTTCAGATCGAGCCCGGGTTCGCGTTTCGACATGGTTCATCCCTGTTTCTGCGCCGCAGCGCGCTGGCGCGCGGACGTGAGCAGGTCGGCCCACCACACGCCCATCATGTCCGAGAACGCCGACGCGTCGAGCGCGTGGCGGGCCGGGTGGTCTTCGCGCAGCGCATCCCATCCGCGGTGCTCGACTGTGACGTCGGTGGTCTCGCCGGCCGGGCCGGCCGGCTCGAAGCGCACCTCCACCTCCGTCGACTCCCCGGGCGCGAAGGCGCGCGCCCGGAACGTGAAGACGAGGCGCTTCGGCGGGTCCCACACTTCGATCCGGCCCACCTCGAACGCGTCTTCCGACGCCTCGTCGTACACCTCGACGAAACGCCCGCCCTCGCCGCCTTCGAAGCGCACGACGCCGTCGCGCTGCGGGTTCCAGCGGAAGCGCGGCCCGCGTCGCCACCATTCATCGACCTCGTCGGTGAACAGGCGGAAGGCGGCGTCGGGATCGACGGCGACCCGGGTGCTGACACGGATGGCGTCGCTCATCGTTTCCTTCCTCCGGTGCGTTTCTCGGCGTGCGTCTTGAAGGAATCGAGCTGATCGGACCAGAACGATTCAATCTCCTCGAGCCATGCCGAGAGGTCGCGAAAGGGTTCGGGGCGCAGGCGGTAGACCCGGCAGCGCGCGTCCTCCTCCGAACGTTCCTCCTCCACCAGCCCGCGTTGACGCAACACCTTCAGGTGTCGGCTCATCGCGGGCGGGCTCGCACCGAACGCCTCCGCCAGCTCGCCGGCCCGCCGCGGACGTTCGCGCAGAAGATCGACGACGCGACGCCGGGTCGGGTCGGCGAGGGCGAGCAGGGTGAGATCGAGCGCGGCCTCCGCCATCGTCATTTCCCCGCGTACGCCGCTCGGATCTCGTCGGGCGTCATCGCGCGCACGGTCTGCGTGAAGATCCAGCGGTGGCCTTCCGGGTCGACCACGCGATAGCTGCGATCGCCGTGGGGCTGGTCGGCGGGCTCGGCGGCGATCGTCGCCCCGGCGGCGCGCGCCCGCTCGCAGTGGGCATCGACGTCTTCGACGGTGATCTGGAGCTGGCTGTGCAGCGAAGGCAGCTTCGCCGGCCCGGTGAATCCCATCTCGGGATAGGACGACGCGAGCATCAGGACGTTGCCGGCGAAGGTGAGCTCGGCGTGGCCGATGCGGCCGTCCTCCATCTCGAGGCGGTACTGCTCCTCGAAGCCGAGTGCTTCACAGAGGAAGGCGATGGCGGCCGGGGCGTCGTCGTACGAGAGGTAGGGCGCGATCACCTGGGCGCCGCGTTCGGGTCGGGCCATGACGGGTCTCCTTCGTGGATGGGCGGCCGGATGGGACCGGCATATATTTAACTAAATCATTAAATATTGCTCGTCAAGTGAAATTCTTTCGCGCGGGGCCCTGCGATAGAGTGGGCGGGCGCCTGCACACGGGAGACCGCCATGGGATTGCGCGAAGTCATCAAGCCCCGCCTCCAGGACCTCGTGATGGGCATGATGGACGATCTCCGGCCGGACACGATCGAGGTCGCCGAGGGCTGTGTGCTCGAGGTCGGGTTCGGCACCGGCCGCAATCTCGGCCTCTACCCGCCCGGCGTGAAGTCGGTGACCGGCGTCGATCCGCTCGTCACCGACGGCGTCGCCAAGGTCGAGGAGCGCATCGCGAAGGCGCCCTTCCCCGTCGAGCGCACCGCACTGCGCGCCGACGGCGCCCTGCCCTTCGACGCCGGTCGCTTCGACACCGTCGTCACCACCTGGACGCTGTGCTCCATCCCGGACGCCGCAAAGGCGCTCGCCGAGATGCGCCGCGTGCTCAAGCCCGGCGGGCGTTATGTCTTCATCGAGCACGGTCGCTCCGAGCGCGAGAGCACCGCGCGCTGGCAGGACCGGATCAACCCGATCTGGCTGAAGATCGGCGACGGCTGCAACATCAACCGCAAGATCGACCAGCTCGTCGAAGGCGGCGGCTTCGAGATGACCTCTCTCGATCGCTTCACCGGCCGGGGCCCGAGCATCTTCGCCGCGCTCTACCGCGGCGTCGCGACGCGCGCCTAGCAAGCGGCCGAAGGACGCGCGCAGTGAGCCGAGGGCGAACGAAGTCGAAAAGCTGCATCCGCCGACGTCACGGCCGCACCCACCGAATCGTCGAGCCCGTGCGCGCCCTGCAAGCGGCCGAAGGACGCGCGCAGTGAGCCGAGGGCGAACGAAGTCGAAAAGCTGCATCCGCCGACGTCACGGCCGCACCCACCGAATCGTCGAGCCCGTGCGCGCCCTGCAAGCGGCCGAAGGACGCGCGCAGTGAGCCGAAGGCGAACGAAGTTCCGATGATCGACTTCGACCCGGGGGACGAGCTCGCGCTGCTCGTCGAGACGGCGCGGAAGTTTGCGGAGGAGGCGCTGCGGCCGCGCCTGCGCGACGCGGAGACCGCGCGCGCCGTCGACCCGAGCGTTCGCGAGAGCTTCGACGCGATCGGACTCGCCGGGCTCGAGTGGCCCGAGGCGTCCGACGGCGCCGGGCTCGGTCCGCTCGCGCGCGTGCTGGTGAACGAGGAGCTCGCCGCCGCCGACGCCGGCGCGGCGCTCGCCCTCGATACGGCGGGCCCAGCGCTCTACGCCGTGCTCGAGATCGACGATGAAAGCGTCGCAAATGCGTTTCGCGCTGCGCTCGCCGTGCCCGGCGCGCGAGCAGCCTTCCTCGATGCGGCCGTGGATCGGGTCACGGTCGACGGCGATCGCATCGGGGCCGAGGCCGCGTGGATCCCGGCCGATCGCGTCGACGTCGTCGTCGCGCTCGTCGGCGACGACTTGGTGCTCGTGCGCGACGGCATCGAGACGACACCGCTCCGCGGCGCCGGACTGCGCGCCGCCGGCGCCTGCGAGCTGCGGCTCGCCTCCGCGCCGATTGCCGCGCATGCGTCGCGCCCGGGCGCCGG
>JAHEJV010000329.1 GCA_024638705.1 Deltaproteobacteria bacterium
TCGAGCAGGTCGCCCTCGTCGGGGTGGAACTCGTAGCACGCACCGACGGAATCGAGGAAGACGCGGATCTCGTCGTTGCTGAACGACGGCCCGAGCCGCGAGCCCTTCTGGGAGTCGCTCGGGTTCACCGTGCGCGGCTGGTCGAGGTGGTGGTGCCACGCCATCAGCGCCGCGCCGAGCGCGCCGCCCGAGTCGCCCGACGCCGGCTGGATCCACAGCCGCTCGAAGGGCCCTTCGCGCAGCAGCACGCCGTTGGCGACGCAGTTCAGCGCGACGCCGCCGGCCATCACCAGGTTGTCGCAACCGCCGCTCACGCCGTGCAGATGCTCCGCTGCAGCCATCACCGCCTGCTCGCAGACGACCTGGATCGATGCGGCGAGGTCCATGTCCTTCTGGCGGATCTGCGCTTCGGGCGGGCGCGCCGGCCCCTCGAAGAGATCGTCGAACTTCTTCGACGTCATCGTCGTGCCGCGGCAGTAGTCGAAGTAGCTCATGTCGAGCCAGACCGAGCCGTCCTGGCGCAGGTCGACGACGGTATCGAGGATCTTCTCGACGTAGATCGGCTTCCCGTAGGGCGCGAGGCCCATCAGCTTGTATTCGCCCGAGTTGACCTTGAAGCCCGTGTAGTAGGTGAAGGCGGAGTAGAGCAGCCCGAGCGAGTGCGGGAAGCGCAGCTCGTGACTGAGATCGATGCGGTTGCCGCGACCCATGCCGTAGGACGAGCAGCCCCACTCGCCGACGGCGTCGAGGGTGAGGATCGCCGCCTCCTCGAAGGGCGAGGGGAAGAACGCGCTGGCCGCGTGCGACTCGTGGTGGCTCGGGAAGACGATCTCGCCGCCGAACTTCGGGCCGAGCTCTTCCCGCAGCTTCTCCGGGAGCTTCAGCCGATGGCGCGCCCACAGCGGAAAGAAGCCCTGGAACGAGTCGACGCCCTCCGGCGCCACCGCGACGAAGGTCTCCACCAGACGCTCGAAGCGCGCGAGTGGCTTCTCGTAGAAGGACACGCAGTCGACGTCGCCCGCGTCGATGCCGGCCTTTGCGAAGCAGAAGTCGACGGCGCGGGTGGGATAGTTCGGGTCGCCCTTCACGCGCGTGAAGCGCTCTTCCTGGGCGGCGGCGATGATCTCGCCGTCGCGCAGCAGCGCCGCGGCCGAGTCGTGGTAGAAGGCGGAGATTCCGAGGACGTACTGGCTCAAGAGTGGGGTTCCATCCGGTGGTTCGATCGGGATGATTCGATGGGGTTCAGTCGGCGTTCGACAGGCGCTCGAGATCGCGCGGCAGCAAGCGAAAGAAGGCTTCGCGGAAGCATCCGACGGCGAGCTTCCAGGCGTCGAGGGGGATGCCGTGGTCCGCCATCCGCTCGCGGTGGTGACGGCGCACTTCGGGCCGCAACAGACGCCGCGCGAGGAAGCGATAGTGCTCCTGCTCGGCCCTCTCGAGCAGGCCGCGCAGCTCGTCGGCCGGAAGGTGCCGCGGACCGTACTCGCGCAGCATCAGCAGGTTCTCGAGGCGCTTCGTGCCGAGGCGGTCGGCCGTGGTGCTGCTCTCGGAGTCGTCGTGGATGCGCGTGTAGGAGAGGATCTGCGGCACCCAACCGAAGTCACAGCGCTCGAGGAGCTCGAAGCACACGGCCTTGTCGGCGTGGAGGTAGCGCGCGTCGTAGAAGTCGGGGCGCTCGCGCACGAGCTGTGAGCGCAGGAGCAAGTTCGACGGCGAACCGAACACCGAATAACGCTGACGCAGCGTATCGCCCACGACTTCCCGTCCCGAAACCACGGGGCGTCCGTGCGCGATTCCGGGCGACGGACGCGGCACATCGCCGTCGAGGCGGAATGCGCCGACGATGCCCACCTCGGAATGCGCCTCGGCGAGCTCGACCATCTTCTCGATGCACTCGGTGAAGAGCAGGTCGTCGCCGTGGAGCACCTTCGTGTAGACGCTCTCGGGCGCGATCTGGCGCATCGCGAGATTCCAGTTCGGGATGATCGGCAGCAGCGTGTCGTTGCGGACGACGCGCACGCGCTCGTCCTTGCTCGCGTAGAGCTCGGCGATCTCGCCCGTGCGGTCGGTGCTGGCGTTGTCGACGATCACGTACTCGAAGTGCTGCCAGCTCTGCTGGAGGACGCTCTCGATGCACTCCTCGAGATAGGCCGCTCCGTTGTAGACGGGGGTCACGACGCTCACCAGGGGCGTTTCAGGCGAAGCCATGCTGCTGCGTCCTCTCCCTGGGTCCGTGGGGCGCGATCGCCCGATTGCCGCACGACGCCCTACGGCCGCGTCGCGTCACGTCGCTCCCCTCGCAAGAGCGGAATCCCGTGCGGATATCTTGAGCCCGTTCCAGCACTTCCGAGGCCCGGCTGCCCCTCTGGCCCGGACGGGTCAGGGCCGGCCCTTTCCCGGCCGATGGAAGCTGCGAGACTTCCCGCCCCGGCGCCACACCGCCGCTCCCCCCGAGGTCCGACCCCATGAATCCGCGCTCTCTCTCCCTCGGCTGGCTGGTCCTCGCGGCGCTCTGGTGGGTGCCGCTCGGCGTCGGCGCCGTCACACCGGTTTTCGAGGAGGTCGGGCCGGCGGGCGGGATCGACGGCCGCGGAGAGACGTTCGGGGCCTCCTGGGGCGATCTCGACGGCGACGGCTGGCCCGATCTCTGGGTGAGCAACCACGCCCTGCGCCCGAACCTGTACCGGAACCAGCACGACGGGACCTTTCGCGACGTGCTGGACGAGCGCTGGGAGGGCGATCCGACAGCCGACACCCACGCCGCCGCCTGGGGCGACGCCGATGGCGACGGCGACGCGGACCTGCTCTCCACCGTCGGCGCGATCATCACCGACGACGACATCTGCCTCGGCTGCGCCGCGAACTTCTACTACGAGAATCAGGGCGGGACGCTGCGCGAGCGCGCAGAAGCCGTCGGGCTCGATGGCGCGAAGGGCTTCGCCCGCACGCCGCTCTGGCTAGACGCCGACCGCGACGGTGCCCTCGACCTGCTGATCGTCAACCAACGCGCAAAGTCGAACCCGCCGTCCCTGCTCTTCCGCCAGCGCGACGGACGCTTCGTCGACGCCGGCTTCACGGACCCGGCGCCGACCCGCGTGGACAAGGCGAAGGCCCTCCTGCGCAACGCGATGGCGATGCGCTTCTACGCCCCGGACTTCCGCGCCGAACCGTCGCGCGCCTTCGCGCAGCTCGCCGACCTCGACGGAGACGACCAGCTCGACCTCGTCTACCACGGCGTGCCCTTTCGCGTGTTCTCGCTCGGCGGAGACGGCCTGCGCGAGATCACCGCCGATCTCGGCTTCCCGGCCGTCGGGCAGACCAGCGACGCTGCGATCGAGGACTTCGACGGCGACGGGCGCATGGATCTCTACCTGACGCGCGGTCCGTACACGACGTCGACGGTGATCGCACCGACTCCCGACCCGGAGAGCAAGCTGCGCCGCTTGCGGATGCGGCTCGGCGTCGCGTGGCAGGGCCCGGCGACCGGGCCGGGGGTCGCGTTCGCGAGCGACGGGCCGATCGTCGTCGCGCTGCACTACCCCTACTGGTACGAGCCCGAGGAGATCTTCCTCGGCGACGACGGCGCGCATCCGCACTCGCGCATGTTCCGCCTCGAGCCGGGGGACGTCGTCGGCGCGCCCCACGCACCGTCGGTGCGCGAGCGGCGCGGCGTGCAGATCGGCTACGACGGCGAGGCCGGCGAATGGGTGCTGCGCAACGGCTCGCGCGTCTCGATGGAGGTGGAGATCCTCGCCGCCCAGCCGATCGCGGACGTGCGCCGGCTAGACTTCCGACCCTTCCGCGAGCGCGGCGTCGACGCGCTGCTGCTCGCGCGCGAGGACGGCTTCGCGGAGAAAGCGCTGGTCGGGTCGGCGGGCGGGCCGACCGCGTGTCACTCGGTCACGGCCGGCGACTTCGACAACGACATGGACGTCGACCTCTACCTCGTGTGCTCGGCGCCGATCTCGAACCTGGGCAACCGCCTGCTGCTCAACGACGGCACGGGGCGCTTCACCGCCGTGGAGGGCGACTTCGGGGCGCGCGGCACGGCGCGCGGTCGCGGCGACACGGCGACCAGCGTCGACTTCGACCGCGACGGCGCCCTCGACCTCTTCGTCACCAACGGCTCGGACCCCGGCTCCTACTTCGTCGCCGACGCTCCCCACCAGCTCTTCCGCAACCGCGGCAACGGGAACCACTGGCTCGAGGTCGACCTCGTGGGTGCGGGGCCCAGCCCACAGGGCGGCTCGAACGCGGACGGCGTCGGAGCCGTGCTGCGCCTCGAGGCCGGGGGCGTGGTGCAGCGGCGCGAGCAGGACGGCGGCATGCACGTCTTCTCGCAGGATCACCCCCGGGTGCACTTCGGTCTCGGGCCGCACGGGCGCGCCGATCGGCTGACGATCCACTGGCCGAGCGGCCGCGTCAGCGAGCTTTCCGACGTCCCGGCCGACCAGGTGCTCGTGGTGCGGGAACCCGACGCCTAGGCTGTCACCCCTCAAGGACGAGGTGCGACTCCTCGATGTAGGTCGGGACCGGGTGGAGGGCAGGAGAACGATGCAAGCGGTGATTCTGGCAGGGGGTTACGGAACGCGGTTGTCCGAGGAGACGACCGTGCGGCCCAAGCCGATGGTCGAGATCGGCGGACGTCCGATCCTCTGGCACATCATGAAGATCTTCCACACGCACGGCGTGAAGGACTTCGTGATCTGCTGTGGCTACAAGGGCTTCATGATCAAGGAGTACTTCGCCAACTACCTCCTCCACACGGCCGACATCACCTACGACGGTCGCAAGCGCAGCGTCGAGATCCACGACTCGGACACCGAGGACTGGAAGGTGACGCTCGTCGACACGGGCGAAGGGACGCTCACCGGCGGACGCCTCAAGCGCGTCGCCGACCACATCGAAGGCCCTTTCTGCATGACCTACGGCGACGGCGTGAGCGACATCGACATCACGGCGCTCGTCGACTTCCACCAGCGTCAGGGCACGAAAGCGACGCTCACGGCGGTGCAGCCGCCGGGCCGTTTCGGCGCCTTCAGCCTGCCCAAGGGCGAGGCCAAGATCGAGCACTTCCGCGAGAAGCCGGACGGCGACAACGCCTGGATCAACGGTGGCTTCTTCGTCCTCGATCCGTCTGCGCTCGACTACGTGGACGGCGACTCGACGATCTGGGAGCGCGATCCGATGGAGCGCCTCGCCCAGGACGGCGAGCTCGC
>JAHEJV010000330.1 GCA_024638705.1 Deltaproteobacteria bacterium
TCCCCGAACACGGTCAGGACGAGGGAGGTCTCGCGCGCCCGGGCCAGGTTGCCGCCCACGAGCGGACAGCCGGTGCGCTCCGCTTCGGCGAGGACCCCGGCCACGAGGCCGTCGAAGCGGGCGAGCGGGAGCGCTGGCGGCGCCGCCAGCGACCACGTGAAGCCGCGCGGCGCGGCTCCCATCGCGGCGAGGTCGGAGAGGGCCGCGACCAGCGCGGTGCGGCCGATCGTGCGCGGCGACTCGCTGCGCCAGCGAAAGTGCACGTCCTCGACGCGCGCGTCCGTCGACACCACCCAGTCGAAGCCGCGGCGCGGGCGCAACAGAGCGGCGTCGTCGCCGATCCCGAGCAAGACCGGCGAGCCCGCGCGCGCGGCCGCGCGCTCGATGCGGGCGATCAGCGCGAATTCGTCGAGCTCGCGAATCTCGCGATCGCGCGAGCCGGCGCGCCTAACACGCTTCCGCGTGCGGTTGTGGAGTCTGGCTCGGCGCGCACCCACGATGCGCGCGAAGCTACACCTGCTGGCGTGATTTCGCCTGAGCGACCGTGGTGCGCTGCGGCCGCGCACGCGTGCGGCGTCGCTTCGTGCGCGGCACCGGCGCGCGATCCAGCGCCACCTCGAGCACGTCGTTCATGTGATCGACCGGCACGAAGGTGATCTTCTTCTTCACCTCGCGCGGAAGGTCCCGGAGGTCGGACTCGTTCTTGCGCGGAATCACGACGGTGGTGATGCCCGCGCGCAGCGCGGCCATCGCCTTCTCGCGCACCCCGCCTACGGGCAGCACGCGGCCGCGGAGCGTCACTTCGCCGGTCATCGCGACGTCGGGCTTCACGACGATCCGCGTCGCCAGCGACAGGATCGCCGTCGCGATCGCCACGCCGGCCGACGGACCGTCCTTCGGGATCGCACCGGCCGGGACGTGGACGTGCACTTCGTGGCGACCGAACGTGGCCGAATCGAAGCCCAGCTCGTCGCCGCGACCGCGCGCCCAGGTGAGCGCCGCCTGGCCCGACTCCTTCATCACGTCGCCGATCTGGCCGGTCAGCACGAGGCCTTCGCCGGGCGTGAGCATCGCCTCGAGCGTCAGCACCTCGCCGCCGCTCTCGGTCCAGGCCAGGCCGTTGACGAGGCCGACCTCGCCGGGCCCCTCCGGCTTCTCCGAAACGTAGGGCGGGGGTCCGAGCAGGCGCTCGAGCGTGCGCGAGTTCACCGTCACGCGGTTCGCGTTGCCCTCGGCCACGCGACGCGCCGTCTTCCGACACACCGCCGCGACGCGGCGCTCGAGCCCGCGCACGCCGGCTTCCTGGGTGTACTCGGTCACGAGGTCGATCACACTGCCCCGGCTCCAGTGGAGGTGCTCCTCGCCGAGCCCGTGCTCCTCGAGCTGGTTCGGGATCAGGTAGTTGCGCGCGATCACCGCCTTTTCTTCCGGCGTGTATCCCGCGATGCGGATCACTTCCATGCGGTCGCGGAGCGGACCGGGGATCGTGTCGAGCACGTTCGCCGTCGCGATGAAGAGCACCCGCGAGAGATCGAAGGGAACGTTGAGATAGTGGTCGCTGAAGCGGTCGTTCTGCTCCGGGTCGAGCACTTCGAGCAGTGACGACGACGGGTCGCCGCGGTAGTCCGCGCCGAGCTTGTCGATCTCGTCGAGCATGAACACCGGATTGTTCGTCCCGGCCTGCTTGAGCCCCTGGATGATGCGTCCGGGCAGTGCACCGACGTAGGTGCGGCGATGCCCGCGGATCTCCGCCTCGTCGCGCACGCCACCGAGCGAGATGCGCACGAACTCGCGACCCATCGCCCGCGCGATCGAGCGGCCGAGCGAGGTCTTGCCGACGCCCGGCGGGCCCGAGAAGCACAGGATCGGACCGCGCGAATCGCCGCGCAGCTTGCGCACGCCGAGGTATTCGAGGATGCGGTCCTTGATGCCCGAGAGGTGCGCGTGGTCCTCGTCGAGGATCGCCTTCGCCGCTTCGAGCTCGAGCTGATCGTCCGACGTGTGGCCCCACGGCAGCTCGGTCATCCAGTCGAGATAGGTGCGCACGACGTGGGCCTCGGGGCCGTCGGGGTGCATGCGCTCGAGGCGCCGCAACTGCTTGGTCGCCTCGATCATCGCCTCTTCGGGGAGACACGCGTCCTCGAGCTTCGACCGGTAGTCGTCGGCCTCCTCGAGGCGCCCATCGCCCTCTCCGAGCTCCGCCTGGATCGCGCGCAGCTGCTCGCGCAGGAAGTGTTCGCGCTGGGAGCGCGTCATCTCGTCGTGGGCCTGCGACTGGATCTCGGCCTGCACGGTGGTGACGTCGAGCTCGCGACGCAGCAAGGCGTCGATCTTGCGCAGGCGCTGGATCGGATCGGCGATCTCCAGCACCTCCTGCGACTCCTCGACGCGCAGCTTGAGATTCGACGCGACGAGGTCGGCGAGCTGGCCGGGATCGTTCGCGCTGCCCGTCACCGAGAGCACCTCGGGCGGCAGGTTCTTGAGCGGCAACAGCTCCTCGACGCGATTGCGCACCGCGCGCACGAGCGCTTCCGCCTCGACACACCAATCCGCCGGCGTTTCCTCGGAGAGCGCGGAGACGCGCGCCCAGGTGCTCGCGTCCTGCTCGACGAAGGAATCGATCCGAGCCCGCGCCGCGCCCTGCACCAACACCTTCACGCGGCCGTCGGCCATGCGCAGCACGCGCATCACCGTCACCACCGTGCCGACGCGATGCAGATCGTCCGGTCCCGGGTCTTCGATCTCGCCATCGCGTTGCGCGGTCAGCAGCAGCAGCCGGTCGCCGGCGAGGGCGTCGTCCACCGCGGCGATCGATCGCTCGCGGGCGACGAAGAGCGGCAGCACCATGTACGGAAAGACGACCATGTCCCGCAGCGGCAGGATCGGCAGCTCGTCGGGCATCGCGAAGCGGGGGACGGATTCATCCATACCCCGCGTTTCGTCGTCGCGAAAAGCCGACTTGAGGAGCGAAGGCCTTCTCGACGAGAATCCGGCCGGTCGGGCGCGAAACGGCATCCCCGTCGACGGGGATCCGCGAGCGAAGCGGCGCGCCGCCCCGACTCAGTCGGTGTACTCGAGCACCAGGCCCTTCTGGATTCCGAGCAGGAACGGGCGTTTCTGGGCGTTTCCGTCGGCGCGCATCGAGAGAACGCCGGAGACGCCCGGGAACGACACCGTGCGGAGGATGCCGTCGCGAACGTCGTCGCGGGCCGTCTCGCCGTGCGCGAGCTGGACGAGCACGAGGCTCGCCGCGTCGTGTCCTTGCGCCGCGAACGCGCCCGCCGCCCTCTCGAAGGTCGACTCGAAGCGCTCCGCAAAATCGGCGACGTAGTCGACCCGGCTGTCGGCGTAGAAGTGGCTCGCGAAGAGCGCGCCCTCGATGTGGTTGCCGCCGAGCCGGAGCAGCTCGTCTCCGAAACCACCCTCGGTGCCCAACAAGCGCGCGCCGGTGAGATCGTGGAAGGCGAGCTGGGGCGCGATCAACACCAGGTTGTCCTGCGCCGCCGGGATGAAGACGGCGTCGAAGTCGACGATCGGCGGGATCGGCTCGCCGGATCGCGTCGTCAGCGATCGCGCGCGACGACGGAGCGCCCGGGCCTCGTCCGCCGGCAGGCGGCGCGCGCGATCGAGCATCCCCTGGCGCTGGCCGATCAGACGCCGCTCTTCGCGGTCGAGCAACGTGTAGCCGACGAGGCGCCGGATCGATTCGCTGAAGTCGGTGGCGCTCGGGTCGAAGGAGGCGACCGCCACGACCTGACCGCCGTGCATCTCGACCGCGTCCCAGAACAATCCACGCTGCCCGACGCCGTAGGGGTCTTTCGGATACAGGATCGCGAAGCGCTCCGCGCCGAGCGCCATCGCCCGCTCGACGAGCAGCTGCGCCTCTTCGACCGGACGCGTGCGCACCCGGAACACCCATTCGCGATCGCGCGCGACGCTCTCGCGCGCGGTGATCGCGAGCAGCGGGACGTCCGCCGCTTCGGCCTCGCGCGCGGCCGCTTCACAGGCCTTCGAGACGAGCGGTCCGACGATCGCGACGATGTCGCCGTCTTCGGCGAGCTCGCGCACCGCCGCCGCGGCGCGACCCGGGTCGCCGGCGGAATCCCGCACGACGACACGCATCTCGGGCCGGGAACGGCCCGCTCCAGACGAGAACGTGCCCGCCGCGAGCAGCACGCCTTCGAGCACCTCGTTTCCGAAATGCGCGAAGGGGCCGGTCAATGGCAGCACGACGCCGATCGCACCCCGCGCCGACGCCACGTTGGGCCGCGGCCGGATCGCCACCTGATCGAAGGAGAGCAGCTGGTCGACGTCCGTGGGACCTTCCCTCAACGCGCGGACCTTCGCCTCGAGCGCGGCGAGCCGTGGCGCATAACGCGGCGCCATCGGACGGCGCTTCGCCGCTTCGAGGGCGTCGCTCGCGGCGTCGGCGTCGTTCACCGCGAGCGCGCGCTCGCCGATCTCGACATAGACGCGTCCGCCCGGCGGTCGATCGCCCACCTGCCGCGCGGTTTCTTCGAGCTCTTCGACCGGGAGATCGGCGAGGATGCCGTCGATCTCGATGTCGACGGCCACCAGCTCGGAGGGATCGGCCAGCTTCGTGCGCAGGAGCGAGAGCCAGCGCACGCGTTCGCTTCGACGCTCCGCGGTCTCGGCGAACGCGCGATAGGCGTTGCGGAGATCGGCGTCGTCGAGGCGCGAGAGACGCACGTCGTCGAGCCAGGCGCGCGCCGCGACGGCGTCGTCCGCCTCGATCGCGAGGGTGGCGAGGGCCACGCGCGCGCGGTCGGCCGCCGCGCCGCCGCTGGCCGCGGCCTGCTGGTAGCGCCGCTTCGCGAGATCGAGATCGCCGGCGCGACGCGCGATCGCCCCGAGCTCGAGCGCGGCGTCGCCGGCGAGCGCGCTGTCGGGATGGCGCGCGAGGAAGTCCTCGTAGGCCTCGCGTCGCGCGTCCTCGTCCGCGGCGTCGATGCGACTCGCGCGGGCGTAGTCACGACGCTCCTCCTCGGTGGCCGGACGCTGGAAGAGCGTGCTGCAACCGACGACGCTGCCGACGAGCGCGATCAGAACGATCTGTCTGATAAGAGGCGCGCTCAATCGAAGAGCTCGCGCAGCTTGTCGAGGAAGCCCTTGTTCGCGGGCGACACCTTCACGTCCGACTCCTCGGCGAACTTCTCGAGCAGCTCGCGCTGCGACGAGGTGAGGCG
>JAHEJV010000331.1 GCA_024638705.1 Deltaproteobacteria bacterium
GCACGACGGTGCTTTCCCAGGACGTGGCGGTCGACGCCAGTGATGCCAGCGCCACGTCGTTCACCGTCTCGAGCGATCAGACCTGGGCCAGTGCATCGCCCTCGTCGGGAACGTCGCCGCAGACCGTTCGCATCGATGTCGATCCCACCACCCTCGGCGTCGGCACGCACCTCGCCACGCTCACGGCCAGTGGCGCCGGCATCGATGACGGGACGCTCGCCGTCACCGTGAACGTCTTCGCGAATGGGATCTTCGAGGCTTCCTTCGATTCGGGGACCGACGGTTTCGCCTACGTCGACGACCTGTTCCGCGGCACGAGCGCGCCGGGCTATGCGTCCGGCGCCTTCGCGGCGGGTGGCGGATTCACCGGCGGTGGGCTCCACGTCGATCTCGGCGGCCTCGACCGCAACACCGTGAACGGCATGTCCGGCGGCTTCACCCGCGACATCCAGATCGGCGTTCCGGGCACCTACTCGATCACGTTCCGCACGCGGATGGAGTTCTCCGGCAGCTACGAGAGCGACGAATGCAGCCAGGTGCTCGTCGCGGTCGACGGCGGGCTCGAGGGCGTGCCGCCGGACGACTTCCGCGTCGAGCTGTGCGGTTCGACGCCTTCGTCGAACGTCGACGAGGACACGGGCTGGGTCGACGGCACGGTATCGGTGTTCCTCGACGCGGGCACCCACACGCTGGCCTTCGGCGGCTATGGGAACAAGAAGACCTACGATGACGAGACGACGCGGATCTCCATCGACGACATCTTGGTGTCGGCGCAGTAGCCCCGAGATCGGAGCGCCTAGTCGGCGTTGCGTTCGTAGAGCAGGTCGAGATAGAGCACCGGCACCGGTCCGACGCTGCCCTCCTCGGTGGTGCGGCGCAGGTACTCGGTGTGGCTCATCGGCGTGAGCTGCATGCGCGCGTCGGGCGCGAAGAAGTCGTCGGGGATGCGCAGGTCGCTCTGCCAGTTGACGTAGTCGATCGTGCGTCGCGCCGACGTGCGGCGGTCGTAGATCTCGACGCGCAGCGGAATGCGCTCGCCGTCCTCGGTGACCCAGAGCTCGCGCTTGCCGAGCTCGTCGGTGATGCGGTAGATGCCGGCACGGCGACCGAGCATCTCTTCCTCGCGGACCAGCTCGGCGCCCTGGCTCGTCAGGATCTCGTACTCGCGCCCGAACGGGCGCTTGCTCGGGTCGTCCTTCGCGACGTTCGCGGGCTCGCGGGTGATCGCGAGGCCGCGTCCTTCGAGCGCGTCGTAGGCGTAGTAGGTGTCGCCGCGGACGATCGTCACCACCTTGTGTCCCGCGACGATCGTCTCGGCGCGCAGCATCGATCCCTTCGACCAGAAATGCGTCACGTTGAGTCCGGCCTCGCCGCGCGTGAGGGTCTGCGCGTACCAGGTGCGCGCCTTCCCGTCCTCGGCGAAGGCGGGCAGGGCGATCAGGCAGCCGGACAGGGTGAAAAGGCAGCCGAGCAGGACGAGCAGGCGTCGGAACGGAAAGAGGGCGCGGAGCGACATGGCCGCCGAGTCTAGTCGAGGCGGGGCGACGGCGGCGGGAGTGCGCGCAGCGGACGCCGCGCGTCCGAGTGGCTAGCGTTGGGCGCGTGAGCGGAAAGGAGCTCGACAGGCAGCCCGTCTCGCGGCGTCTGTGGACCGATTGGCTCTACGAGCGCGTCGGGATGCCGACGCCGTTCCTGGGCATCGGGATCGCCGGTCTCCTGCTGCTCACCCTCTTCCTGATCGGAAGCCTCGGCGGTGGCTTCGAACGTCTCGAAGTCGAAGGCCTCGCGTGGTGGGAGAGTCGGGACGGTCGCGTCGGAGTGCTGATCGCTCTGTTGGGGGGACTGCTGCCCACCGCGCTGCGCTACCACGAGCTGGGCACGCGCGCCGACCTCGAGGCGCTCGCGCGCTCGCCGCTCTGGTCGGGCGAGCTTCCCGATGCGCTGAGCCGCGCGACGACCGGGAGCCCGCGCGCCGCGCTCGCCTTCGGGTTCAGCGGGATCCTGGTCGTTCCGCTCATCGCGCTGCTCGTCGATCGCGACGCCAGCATCTACTTCACCACCTGGTACTGGGGCCTCGCGCAGATCTGGACCTGGACGGTCGGTTTCTTCGCCACCTTCACGGGCGGCATCCTCACCTATCGCGTCTACTCCGACGCGCGCACCTTCGCGCGTCTGGCCCGCAGCCTGCCCGAGGTCGACCTGCTCGAACGCGACGCGCTGCTGCCCTTCGCGAGGCAGGGCCTGCGCTCCGCCGTGCCGGGCGTCATCTTCCTCACCTTCCTCGCACTGAATCTGATGGACGAGGGCTTCCTGCTCTCGGCCGTGCTGATCGGCGCGGTCGTCGGCGTGCAGAACATCGCGACCCTCATGCTGCCGCTGCGCGGCCTGCGCGACCGTCTGCGCGAGGCGAAGCGCTTCGAGATCGCGCGCGTGAATGCGGCGATCCGCGGCAAGCCGAACGCCCTGGTCGGATCGCCGCTCGCGGGCGGGGAGGGGCCGTCCCTCACCGATCTGCTCACCTGGCGGCGTTTCGTCGAGTCGGTGCCCGAATGGCCGATCGACCTCTCGACCTTCGGCCGCTTCGCCCTCTACGTCGGCATCCCGCTGCTTTCCTGGGTGGCGGCGGCGCTCGTCGAGCGGGCGCTCGATGTGGTGATCGGGTAGACCCCACCCGGTGATCACGGCACTCAGCATCGCGGGGTCCGACCCCACCGGAGGCGCCGGCCTCCAAGCCGACCTCCAGGTGTTCCGCAGCCTCGGCGTGCACGGGATGGGCGTCGTCACAGCGCTCACGGTGCAGGACACGAAGAAGGTGTACTCGGTGATGCCGGTCTTCCCGAGCGTGATGCTCGAGCAGGTGCGCAAGCTGCTGCGCGACGTCGCACCCGACGCGGTGAAGATCGGCGCGCTCGGCAACGACGACGTCGCCCGGCACGTCGACTGGGGCCTGAACGAACTCGACACGTCGCGTCGCACCCCGATCGTCCTCGACCCGGTGCTCCTCGCCGGCGACGGAACCCCGCTGCTCGAGCGGCGCGCCTGGGCGACGCTCGGCGACCTCGTCGGTCGCGCGACGCTCGTGACGCCGAACCTCCCCGAGGCGGAAGCGCTCACCGGCACGGACGTCTCGACACGCGAAGGCGTAGAGGCCGCTGCCGCGCGCTTCGTGACCGGCTTCGGCGCCGCGGCCGCGCTCGTGAAGGGCGGACACCGAGACGGCGCGCCCGACGACCTGCTCGCGATCCGCGAGGGCGGGAGCGCTTCGCTCCACTGGCTGCCCGGCGAGCGGATCGCGAACGCCGACGTGCACGGCACTGGCTGCGCGCTCTCGTCGGCGATCGCCGCGCACCTCGCGCGCGGCGAGGATCTGCGCGAGGCGGTGGAAGCAGGGCGGCGGTTCGTACACGAGGCGATCCGCAACGCGCAGGCGCGGTTTCTCGTCTATCCGGAGGCAATGCGATGACGATCTTTGGCGGTTCGCGACCCGACGACCTGGGCGTCGCGCCGGGCGGCACCTTGCGCGCCTGCGGCAGCGCGCCCAACTGCGTGTGCAGCGACGACGAGCGCGACTCGCACCACGTCGCGGCATTCGCGATCACGGGCTCGCCCGACGCGGCGTGGGCGGCGGTGCGCGAGGCGGTGGCGGCGATGCCGCGCACGACGGTCGTCAGCGACCGCGGCGACTATCTCCACGCAGAGTGTCAGAGTGCCTTGATGGGCTTCATCGACGATCTCGAGCTGCACCTGCGCCCCGATGCCGGCGTCGTGGCCGTGCGATCGGAGTCGCGCGTGGGATACGGCGACATGGGCGTGAACCGCGACCGTGTCGAGGGGCTGCGCGCCGAGCTGGCGCGTCGCGGCGTCGTTCAAGGTGGCGGCGCGCGCGAGCGATAGAGAAGGGATGAGGCACGCCCGCTCTCGCAGCGATCTCCACCTCGCGATGCGCCTGCTCGCCGCCGTGCTCGCTCTGACGCTCGTCGGCGCCGGCTGCGCCACGACCGCCGCCGACGTGCCCCGGCTCAAACGCGACGCGCGGGAGGCGTCCGAGGCCGGGCGTCACGTCGAGGCGCTGCGCACGCTGCGACCCGCCACCGCGCTCGCGCCGGAAGACCAGGAGGTGTTCTTCCTGCTCGGCGCGATCGCCTTGCGGGCGGATCGTCCCGGCGAGGCGGAGGAGGCGCTCGCCCGCGCCGTCGAGCTCGCGCCGCACGATCCGCGCCCCCTGGCCGCCCACGGCCTCGCGCTGCGCGGCCTGCATCGCTACGAGGAGGCCGAGAGCGCTCTCCTGCGCAGCCTGATCCTGCGCC
The DNA here is from genome assembly GCA_024638705.1 of Deltaproteobacteria bacterium. Lineage (GTDB taxonomy): Bacteria > Myxococcota_A > UBA9160 > UBA9160 > SMWR01 > JAHEJV01. Next base: position 4,308 of record JAHEJV010000331.1, read on the forward strand.
CCGCCGATCCGGCCACGCTCGCCGCGCTCGGCGAGGTGTATCGCCAGTGGGGCGAGCCCGAGAAGTGCGCCGCGCGCTACGAGCAGTTCGTCTGGCAGCTCGAGCAGGACACTCCGGAAGAGGAGCTGGCGCCCGAGTCGAATCGCGCGCGCGCCCTCGCCGTGGCGCGGAGTCGGATGCACGAGTGCGAGGCGGCTGCGCTCGCCGAGCCGATCGATAACCCTCTGCGTTAGGCCTTCGGCGGCCCGTCTTCGAGCGCCGCCAGCAGCTTCTCCCACACGCCGTCGAAATCGCCGTTGCTCATCACGACGGCGACGTCGCCGGGCCGGGCGAACTCGTAGACGTGGGCGACGATCGCGTCGACGTCCGGCAGCGCCGCGGCGGGGACGCCGCGCTCGGTGAGATCGGCGGCGAGGTCGGCCGCCGAGAAGAGGGCGGTCACTTCACCCGTGGCGCTGTAGATCGGTGCGTCGGGCACCTGTCGCACGACGACGTGATCGGCCTGGTCGAAGGCTTCGGCGTAGGCTTCCTGGAAGATCGCGCGGCGGCTCGTGTTGGTGCGCGGCTCGAAGATCGCGATCACGCGGCCGTCGGGATAGCGCATGCGCACGGCTTCGAGCGTGGCGCGGACCGCGGTCGGGTGGTGCGCGAAGTCATCCAGTACGGTGACGCCGGCGGCGACGCCGCGCTCTTCGAGCCGGCGCCGCACGCCCTGGAACTCGGCGAGGGCGGCGACGGCATCGCCCGTCGGCACGCCGAGCTCGCGGGCGACAGCGAGCGCCGCGACGGCGTTCTCGATGTTGTGCGCGCCGTAGAGCGGGGCCGTGACCGGGTGGGATTCGTCTCCGCAGCGCAGTGCGAAGTGGGTGCCCCGGGCGTCGGCGGAAAGTCCCG
>JAHEJV010000047.1 GCA_024638705.1 Deltaproteobacteria bacterium
CATCGCGGTCGCCGAGCGCGAGGCCGCGCAGCAATCCCGAACCCGTTCCCGCCTGCTCGAGGCGACGCGCGACGCGGCGGCGCATCCCGTGCAGCGCGCGCGCGAACCGCGGCGCGTCGCCCTCGCGAACGATCAACGAGGGGTGCGCCACCGTCGCGGTCGCGCCGAGGCCGGCGCGTGCGCTGCGCCGCGTCCCTCCGCGGTCGCCGGGATTGCGCGCGCGATGGAGCGGCGCGATCCGCAGTCGCGCGCGCAGCCGATCGCCGGGCAACCAGGGGTCGAGTGCGTCGGGCGGGTTCGCGTAGACGCGGAGCCGCCGCACGCCGCCACCGTGGACGTCCTCGAGCTCGATCCAGCGCGGATTCCAGGGCGCCGAGCGCCGAGCGACGATGCCCGTGACGACCCGCTCGATCGGCGCGAGCGACCGCGCCTCGCGCGCTTCGGCGAGCGGCACCGCCTGCGCGTGAAAACCGGCCGCGAAGGCGAGTCCCAACGCCGCGGCACCGCGCGTGCGGCGACGAAAGCCCAGCGCCGCGGCCGACACCGCTCCCCACCAGACGCACGCGGGATCCGCATCCGTCGCGTCGGCGAACAGGACGCCGCACGCCATCGCCACGGCGAGCCACCCGAGCACAGGCGTCGCCTCCCCGAGCGGGACCGGGGCGGATCAGACTACCGACGATCGCGTGGGTGCGCGCGACCGGGCGGGCGGATCAGTGCAGGGTCTTCGGCGACGCGACGGCGGCGTGGTCCCGCAACCGGATCAGGAAGGCCATCAGCACGCGCAACCCTTCATCCAGCTTCTTCAACTCGGAGGCGAAGTCCTCGAGGATGCGATGAAGCTCGGGCGCCTTCGGGGCGGGGCTGGCGGCTGTGTGGCCATCCCGGCCGGCGCCGTCCAGCAGCGCCAGCACCTCGCGCACGGGCAGCTCTCCCGAGAGTCCCTCGAGCCGCGACGCGAGCTCGCCCGCGTCGGCCGGCGCCAGGCCGAGACGTTCGAGCTCGTGGCGGAGTTCGTCCGGACGGTCCCGGGTGGGTGCGGGCGCGATCGGGAGCTTGCGGCGCATGGACGGGGGTTTCGCAAGATCGATGCCACGCATCCGCCGCCGGCAGATCGGAGCGGAACCCGGCGTGCGCCCTGCCGATTCGGATGTGGCGCCGGCGGCGCGGCGACGTCGGGCCGGAAGCGGGGGTGGAGTCGTCCACCCGATCGGTGGAACTCGTTTTCCCCCGCCGTGCCTGGCGTTCAGGCGGGCCGACCCTCTCGCTCAGCGGCCACGGCCCCGAAGAAGTCCGCGATCGTCCGGGCGTCGCGCTCGGACACGCCGGGCACCGAGGCCAGCGTCTCCACCGACGCCTCGCGCACCGCGCGCAGCGAACCGAGCTTCGCGAGCAGCGCGCGGCGCTTCCCGGGCCCGATCCCCGGCAGCTCTTCGAGGATCGAAGTGAAGTTCTGCTTCGAACGCAGGTGACGCTGGAACTCGATCGCGAAGCGGTGCGACTCGTCGCGCACACGCTGGAGCAACAACAGGCCGCGCGCGCTGGGCGGCAGCACGACCGGGTCCTTGCGGTTCGGGAGGAAGACGCGCTCCGCCTTCAAACCGCCCGAACGCCGCACGCGCGGCCCGGCGCTCTCCTCGTCGCGCTCCTTCGCGATCGACACGGCGTCGACGACGAGCCCGGCGTCGGCCAGCGCCGCACTGACCACCGCGAGCTGTCCCTTCCCGCCGTCGATCAGCAGCAGGTCGGGCAGCGGCTCGCGATCGCGGCGCGCGAGGCGTCGCGTGATCACCTCGCGCAGACACGCGTAGTCGTCGTCCGGCGGCGCCTCGCGGATGCGGTAGCGGCGATAGTCCGCCTTGCTCGGCACCCCGCTCTCGAACACGACGCGGCTCCCGGTGGTGAGCGTCCCGTGCAGGGTCGAGATGTCGTAGCCCTCGATGCGCCGCGGCAGCTCGGTGAGCCGCAGCTTCTCGCGCAGCTCTTCGAGTGCGCTCTCGATGCTCTCCTGGGCCTGGATGCGGCGCTCCAGCCCGAGTTCGGCGTTCTGGCGCGCCATGTCGATCATCTGTCGGAGCGAGCCGCGTTGGGGAACGCGCACTGCCACGCGCCGCTCCGACCGCTCGCCGAGCCACGCCTCGAGCGCGCCGTCGTCGTCGAGCGCGACCGGCGCCAGCACCTCGCGCGGAATCTGGCGCCCGGTGCCGATCGCGTAGTACTGGCCGAGGAACGAGCTCATCACATCGCCGTCGTCGAGCGCGACACCGTCGAGGGAGTGTCCCTGCGAGCCGACCACGCGGCCGTCGCGCACGTGGAGGACGTGCACCTCCACGTCACTGCCACTGCGCGCCAGTCCGAACACGTCGCGATCGGCCTGGCGGTCGCCGACGATCTGCTGACGCTCGACGGTCCGCTCCACCGCATCGATGCGATCGCGCAGCCGCGCGGCCTCCTCGAAGCGCTCCTCCTCGGCGGCGCGCGCCATCTTCTCGCGCAGCGTGTTCACGAGATCGTCGGAGCGCCCGCGCAGGAAGAGCGCGGTGCCGGCAACCAGATCGGCGTAGGTCGCCTCGTCGACGCGGTCGCAGCAAGGGCCGAGGCAGCGCTTCATCTCGTACTCGATGCACGGACGGCCGCGCCGCGCATAGTCCTTGAAGGTGCCCTCACTACACGAGCGCAGCGGGAAGATCCGTCGCAGGTTCGACAGCGCCTCGTGCATCGCGACGCTCGACGTGTACGGCCCGAAGTAATCGGCGCCGTCGTCGGCGAACTTCCGCACCTCGCGCAGCCGCGGCCACTTCTCGCGCGGGTCGAGGCGCAGCGCGAGATACTGCTTGTCGTCGCGCAGCCTGACGTTGAAGGGCGGCTTGTGGCGCTTGATCAGCTCGTTCTCGAGCAGCAGCGCGTCCTTCACGCTCGGCGTGACGACGACGTCGACGTCCGCGGCGCGCTCGACCAGGCGCGGGATGCGGATGCGCCCGTCGCCGCCGCCGACGTACTGCTTCACGCGGCTGCGCAGGTTCTGGGCCTTGCCCACGTAGAGCACCGCGCCGCGCTCGCTCTTGAAGAGGTAGACGCCCGGGCCCGTCGGCAACCCGTCCGCGCGTTCGGCGAGGGAGGTCATCGAACCGCAAGCGGCGGAACGCCGCGCGCAGTGAGGCGAAGCCGAGCGAAGTCGAACAGGGGCCTCCGACGAGGAGCCGACTCGGACCCGGAAGTCACACACTGGATCCGGCGAACCGCAAGCGGCGGAACGCCGCGCGCAGTGAGGCGAAGCCGAGCGAAGTCGAACAGGGGCCTCCGACGAGGAGCCGACTCGGACCCGGAAGTCACGTACGGATTCATTCCCTGCTCACGTCAGCCGCAGGCGCTCGGCCTCCAGCGCCTGGATGCGGTCACGGAGCTCGGCCGCGCGTTCGAACTCGAGGTCTTTCGCCGCGGCGCGCATCTCGGCGCGCAGCATCTCGATGCGGCGCGGCAGCTCGTGCGCCGGGATCCCCTCGCGCTCGGCCGCCGATTCGTCGGCATCGACCGTCACGTAGTCCTTCTCCCAGATCGAGTCGCGCAGGCTGGTGATCCGCTTCGTCACCGTGCGCGGCGTGATGCCGTGCTCCTCGTTGTAGGCCTGCTGGATCTCGCGACGCCGGTTCGTCTCGGCGAGCGTGTCGCGGATCGAGTCGGTCTCCTTGTCGGCGTAGAGAATCACGGTGCCGTTCACGTTGCGTGCTGCGCGGCCGATCGTCTGGATCAGCGAGCGCGTCGAGCGCAGGAAGCCCTCCTTGTCCGCGTCGAGGATCGCGACCAGCGACACCTCGGGGATGTCGAGCCCCTCGCGCAGCAGGTTGATCCCGACGAGGACGTCGAACTTCCCCTCACGCAGCTCGCGGATCAGCTCCATGCGTTCGAGGGTCTGCACCTCGCTGTGCAGGTAGCGCACGTCGACCCCCAGCTCGGAGTAGTAGTTGGTGAGCTCCTCGGCCATGCGCTTCGTGAGCGTCGTGACGAGCACGCGCTCGCCCGCGTCGATGCGGATGCGCAGCTCGCCGAGGAGATCGTCCACCTGTCCGGCCGCCGGGCGGATCTCCACCTTCGGGTCGATCAACCCGGTGGGCCGGATGATCTGCTCCACCACGACGCCGCCGCTCTTCTCGAGCTCGTAGTCGGCGGGCGTCGCCGAGACGTAGATCCGCTGCGGCGCGCGCTCCTCCCACTCGTCGAAGCGCAGCGGCCGGTTGTCGAGCGCCGACGGCAGCCGCCAGCCGAACTCGACCAGCGTCTCCTTGCGCGCGCGGTCTCCGCGGAACATCCCGCCGATCTGCGGCACCGAGATGTGGCTCTCGTCCAGCACGACGAGGAGATCGTCCGGGAAGTAGTCGTAGAGCGTGTACGGCGTCTCGCCGGGCGCCCGGCCGTCGAGCCAGCGCGAGTAGTTCTCGACCCCGTGACAGAATCCCATCTCCTCGAGCATCTCGAGGTCGTACATCGTGCGCTGTTCGAGGCGCTGGGCTTCGAGCAGCTTGTTGCTCTCGCGGAAGTGCTGGAGCCGCTCCTGCAGCTCGACGCGGATCCCCGCGATCGCGCGCTTCAGGATCGCGTCGGTCGCGACGTAGTGGCTGGCGGGGTAGATCATCGCCTTCTTCGGCCGCGACAGGACCTTCCCGCGCAGCGGATCGATCTCGGCGAGGCCGTCGATCTCGTCGCCGAAGAACTCGATGCGGATCGCCTGCTCGGTCTCGTACTGCGGCAGCACCTCCACGACGTCGCCGCGCACGCGGAAGGTGCCGCGGTGGAAGTCGGTGTCGTTGCGCTCGTAGAGCATGTCGATCAAGCGACGCAGCAGCTCGTCGCGCGGGACGTTCATGCCCACCTCGAGGTAGGCGTGCATCTCGCCGTAGGTCTCGGGGGCGCCGAGGCCGTAGATCGAGGACACGCTCGCCACCACCAGCACGTCCTTTCGCGTGAGCAGCGAGTGGGTCGCCGAGTGGCGCAGCTTGTCGATCTCGTCGTTGACCGAGGAATCCTTCTCGATGTAGGTGTCCGTCGAGGGGATGTAGGCCTCGGGCTGGTAGTAGTCGTAGTAGGAGACGAAGTACTCGACCGCGTTGTCGGGGAAGAGCTCCTTGAACTCGGCGTAGAGCTGCGCGGCGAGCGTCTTGTTCGGCGCCATCATCAGCGTCGGCCGGTTCAGCTGCTCGACGACGCAGGCGATCGTGAAGCTCTTTCCGCTGCCGGTGACGCCGAGCAGGGTCTGGTGCGCGTCACCGCGCCGGACGCCCGTCATCAGCTCCTCGATCGCGCGCGGCTGGTCGCCGGTGGGGCTGAACTCGGAGACGAGCTTGAAGCCGCTCAAGACGACGGCTCGATCAGGGCGACGGCGTGGGCCGCGATGCCCTCGCCGCGTCCGAGGTATCCGAGGTGGTCGGTGCTGGTCGCCTTCACGTTCACGCGCGACGCGTCCACACCGAGCAGGCCGGCGATCGCGTCGCGCATCTCCACGAGGTGGGGCGCGAGGCGGGGCGCCTGCGCGACGAGGGTCGCGTCGACGTTGCCGAGCGCGAAGCCGCGCGCGGCGAGCCGCTCGGCGATCTTCTCGAGCAGGCGACCGCTGGCGATCCCTGCGAGGGACGGGTCGCTCGAAGGGAAGTGCGTGCCGAGGTCGCCCTCCCCCATCGCGCCGAGCAGCGCGCTGCCGACCGCGTGGAGCAGCACGTCGCCGTCCGAGTGTCCGTCGAGACCGCGATCGTGCGGGATCGCGACGCCGCCCAGCATCAGCGGACGTCCGGCGACGAGCGGGTGCGTGTCGAAGCCGTGCCCGATGCGCGCGCCACTCACGACGCGCGCTCGCCGAGGAGATACTCCGCCACCCGGAGATCCGCCTCGTAGGTGATCTTGAGGTTCTCGCGATCGCCCTCGACGATGTACACGTCGACGCCCAGCGCTTCGACGAGCGACGCGCAGTCGGTTCCCTTGCGCTGCTCGGCGGCAGCCTTCTCGAGCGCCTTGCGCAGGAGCGACACGCGGAACACCTGCGGCGTCTGCGCCATGAAGTACTCCTCCCGCGAAGCGGTCCCGGTCACGCGGCCGTCCTGCACGCGCTTGAGCGTATCGGGCACGGGAAGCGCGAGCAGCGCGGCGTCGTGACGCTGGGCGGCCGCGATCACCCTGTCGATCGCCTCGGGCCGGACGAGCGCGCGCGCCGCATCGTGCACCGCGACCCACTCGACGTCCGCCGGCAGCGCGGCGAGCCCCGCCGCGACCGAATCCTGACGCTGCGCACCGCCGACCACGGGCGCGAGCGACTTCGACGAAACGGCGTCGCCCGGGATGCCGAGATCGGCGGGCAGGACCGGAAGCACGTAGTCCACGCGATCGCTCCGCGTCAGCGCCGCGACCGCGTGCCCGAGCAACGTACGCCCCGCGACGCGGACATAGGCCTTCGGGATTTCTTGCCCAAGGCGCTCGCCGCGACCAGCCGCCACCACGATCGCCGCCACCCGCATCGCGGCCAAGATAGCCGGTCACGGCGGGGCCGGGGCACCGGGCGCAGCGGCGGGGATCGTTGGTAGAGTTGCGCCGCCCCCGCCCGCCCGAAGGAGAACCGATGTCGACCCGTGGGTTTTGTTCCGTCCTGGTGATCAGTGGACTCCTGCTCCCGCTCTCCCTCTCGGCCGAGGATCCGCCGGCGCAGGAGCCGTCGCTCACCCCGGCCCCGCTGCTGCACGGCACCCTCGACCTCAGCCTCGACGAGGCGATCCGGATGGGCCTCGAGAACAACCTCGACGTCCAGGTCGAGCGCTATTCGCCGATGATCGCGGATCTCGACTACGACGCCGCCTGGGGCGCCTACGACCCGGAGTTCTTCGCCGAGTTCACGAAGCGCGCTTCCACAGTCCCTACAGCTTCCGCCCTTGCCGGCGGCCGCGAGACGCGTACGCGCTCGAGAGAGGGATTCGGCGGCCTCCGCGGAGTACTCCCATTCATCAGCACCGAGTATTCGGGCCAGTTCGACGGCGCGCGGCGCAAGACGACTCTTCAATTCGAAACGTTCTCGCCCGAATACACCTCGGGCTGGGCCGTTGACGTCAGCCAGCCCGTGCTCCGGGACCTCATCTGGAACCAGCCCTGGACGCAGGTGCGAAGCACGCGTCTGCTGCGCGATTCGAGCGCGGAGGACTTCCGCCGCGCGGTAATGGACGAGATTCAGCAGATCGAAGACGCCTACTGGACGCTGATCGCGGCTGCCGAGGGGTTGCGCGTCGCGAACAAGAGCCTGGAGACCGCCGCCGCGCTGCTCGAGCAGACGAAGACCCAGTACGAGGTGGGCGTCGTTTCGAAGGTGGAGGTCACCGAGGCCGAAGCGGGCGTGTCGCAGCGCGAGGTCGACCAGATCCGCGCCGAGAACCAGTATCGCAACCAGCAGGACGTCCTGATCGACCTCGTGCTCGGTCCGAACCTGCGCGCCACGTCGACTCTCGAGCTGCGTCCGACCGACGAGCCGGACGACTTCGTGCCCTACGAAGTCGAAGTGGAATCGGCGGTAAGCAGTGCATTCGAGAGCCGGCCCGAGTACGCGCGCGCTCGGCGCGACGTCGAGCGCGAGGAAGTGGAAAATCGCTTCGCGCGCAACCAGATGCTGCCTGAACTCGACGGAATCTTCCGCTACGGCGAAACCGGGCTTTCAGGTGAGCTGAACCCTCGGCCCAATCCGTTTCCAGGCGGTTCCCCGCGCGCGCAAGGGGACTGGGATCAGAGCCTGGACGACTTCGACGACTCCCCCCAGTACGTCTACGGCGCACGCCTCAGCATTCCCTTCCCCAACACGACGGCCCGCGCCAACGCGTCGAAGAGCGAGATCGAGCTCACGCGGTCGCGAACCACGCTGCGCCGTCTGGAGCAGCAGATCATCATCGAGGTGCGCCAGGCCGCGCGGAACCTCAAGGCCTCCCAGGAGGGCATCGTGGCCGCGCGCAACGCGCGTCTCGCGGCGGCCGAGCAGCTGCGCGCCGAGGAGATCCGGCTCGAATACGGCGAATCGACCCCGTTCGACGTGCTGCAGCGCGAAGAGGACCTCGTCGAGCGCGAGCGTCAGGAGATCGAAGCCTTCCAGAGCTATCGCACTTCCGTCACGGCGCTCGATCGCGCGCAGGGCACGATCCTCCGCAACCGCAACATCGAGATCGCTGACGTCGCACCGCTGAGGTAAGATCGGCCGCCCCAGCCCGGACCGTCGGAGCGCCTCCCCCATGGCCCTGTTCGGCAAGCAAGAGAAGAACGACGACGGCAGCCCGCGCGACGCCGCGGCCGCCTCGGGCGCGTCCTCCGCGCGCTCCGCCTCCTCGCCCGCACCGGCCGCCAGCGGCCGCGATCTCCGGGCGACCTCCCAGGAAGGAACGACCATGGCGAACATCGGCAAATCGATCACGATCTCGGGCGACCTCACCGGTGAAGAAGATCTCGTGATCGAGGGCAAGGTCGAGGGCAAGGTGACCCTGCCCAACAATCAGCTCACGATCGGCTCGAACGGCAGCGTGAAGGCCGAGGTTTCGGCGAAGTCGGTCGTCGTCATCGGCCGGGTCGCCGGCGACGTCCGCGGCGCCGAGCGCGTCGAGATCCAGGGCACCGGCATCGTCGAGGGCGACGTCGCCGCGCCGAAGCTGGTGGTCGCCGAAGGCGCCGTCCTCAACGGCTCGATCTCGATGGGCGCGAAGGCCGCCGCGACGGCTCCCGCCGCCACCACCCCGACCGCGGACGTCCGCAAAGCCGGCTAGCGCTTCTTCCCGCCCCGCGGCGCCGGCTTCTTCGCCTGCGCGCCGCCGGCCGCCTCCCCGAAACGCTGCTCGAGGAAGAGCAGCGTCGGCGCCGCGACGAAGACCGACGAGTACGTGCCGATGATGATGCCGATCGACATCGCGAGCGCGAACGGGAAGATCACCTCGCCGCCGACGACCAGCAGACAGATCACCGCGGCGAGGGTGGTCAGCGACGTGAGCAACGTGCGCGACAGGGTCTGGTTGACGCTGCGGTTCAACACGTCCTCGAGGTCGAACTTCGTCCGCAGCTCCATGTTCTCGCGGATGCGGTCGTAGACGATGATCGTGTCGTTCAGGCTGTAGCCGATGATCGCGAGGAGCGCGGCGAGCACGGTGAGATCGAACTCGAGGCCGAAGATCACGAAGATGCCGGCGGTGATGAGCACGTCGTGGACGATCGCCACGATCGCGCCCGGCGCGAAACGCGAGCTGAATCGGAACGAGACGTAGATCAGGATGCAGAAGATCGCGATGCCCATCGCGTAGCCACCGTCGCGACGCAGCTCGTCGCCGACCCGCGGACCGACGAAGCCGACGCTCAGCAGGTCGAGGTCGCCGACCCGCTCCTTCATCGCGAGCATCAGGAAGCCGACCACGTCGCCGCCGCCCTGCTTCTCCGCGGACCCGGTCGCGTCGGCGACGGCGATCAGCTCGGCGCGGCCTTCGTCCGAGACGGGGCAGCTCGGCGTGCCGCGATCGGCGCCTTCCTCCACCTGGTTGAAGCGGATCAGGAACTCGGGCGCGTCGGTGTCGCCGTAGCGGACGACCGTCGGATCCTCGACGCCGCACGCGCCGGCGAGCTCGCGGAGGACGCCCTCGTCGACTGCCGTTCCGGGGTCGAAGCGCACCGCCACTTCCGTGCCGCCGGCGAAGTCGATGCCGAAGCGCACGCCCTGCGCGGCCACGGCCGCGACTCCGGCCAGCAGCAGGACCGCCGAGACGACGAACGCCTTCTTGCGCTGACCGATGAAATCGATGTGGGTCCCGTGCGGGACGATTTCGAGCACGCCTTTCCTCCGACGTCAGATCGAGAGCGCTTCGACCGAGCGCGTCCCGGGGAACACCGAGAACATCAGACGCGTCAGCACGAGCGCTGCGAAGACACTGGTCACCACACCCACCGAGAGCGTCACGGCGAACCCCTTGATCGGACCGGTGCCGTACTCGAAGAGGACGAGCGCGGTGATCAGCGTGGTGATGTTGGCGTCCATGATCGTCCAGAACGCCTTGTTGAAGCCCGTCGCGATCGCGGCGCGCGGTGTCTTGCCCCCGCGCAGCTCTTCGCGGATGCGCTCGAAGATGATCACGTTGGCGTCGACCGCCATGCCGACGGTGAGCACGATGCCGGCGATGCCCGGCAGCGTCAGGGTCGCCTCGAAGAGCGACATCATGCCGAGCAGCAGCGCGAGGTTCGCGAGCAGCGCCATGCTCGCGTAGGCCCCGGACATCCGGTAGTAGACGCCGATGAAGAGCACGACGATCGCCAGTCCGAGCGCCGACGCGCGCAGTCCGCGCGCGATCGAGTCGGCGCCGAGCGCCGGGCCGACGGTGCGCTCCTCTTCGATCACGACCGGGATCGGAAGCGAACCGGACCGCAGCACGACGGCCAGGTCGGCCGCCTCCTGTGAGGTGAAGCGACCCTCGATCTGGCCGCGCGAGCCGATCCGCGAGCGGATGTTGGGCGCGGAGTAGACGCGATCGTCGAGCACGATCGCGAGCTGCTCGCCGATGTTCTCCTCGGTGACCTCACCGAAGATGCGCCCACCTTCGGTGTTGAACTGGAACTCGACGACCGGACGCTGCTGGCGATCGAAGTTGACCCGCGCGTCGGTCAGGTACTCGCCGGTGATGCTCGGCTGTTCGGGCAGCAGGTAGGCCGTGAGGACCCGGTTGGTCTCCTTGTCGCGCTCGTAGCCGAGCACTGTGCCTTCCGGCAGCCCGTTCGGATAGTTCTCGCGCAGCAGATCCTCGCTCGTCGCCTGATCGCGGACGATCTTGAACTGGAGGAACCCCGTCACCTCGAGCAGCTCGCGGGCGCGGCTGCGGTCGATCTGGCCACCGGGGATCTGCACCAGCACGCGGTCGTCGCCCTGCCGCGTCACGACGGAATCGGGGATGCCCTGGATCGGGTCGGCGATGCGGCGGCGCAACACCTCGAGCACCTGCGCCATGCCGCGCTGGCGAACGTCCTGGAGGCGGAGATCGGACAGGCGATAGACGAGCCGACCCGCGTCGTCGCTCACGGTGTCGAAGCCCGGACCTTCCGCCCACTTCCGCACCTCGGCGGCGTCGCGCTCGCCGGGCGCCGTGATGACCACCGTGTCGTCCTCGACCGTCGCGGAAGCCTCGAAGCCCTCGTCCTCCGCCACCTCGCCGATGTTGTCCGCGAGGAAGACCAACTCCTGCTTCACCGCTTCGTCGAGCTGCACGCCCAGCACCCAGTGGATGCCGCCCTGCAGGTCGAGCCCGAGGCGCAGCCCTTCGTCGGGGAGCACCGGGCTCGCCAGGCGCGTCTCCTCGTCGACGAAGTTGCTGAACGTCAGGAAGGCGAAGAGTCCGACCAGGGCCAGGGCCCCGGTCACCCGCCAGTTGATCCCGCTCATGAGTCCTCGCCCTTCTTCGTCACCGATTCCACCTTCGCCCGCGCGATCTTCACCTTGACCCGCTCACCGCCCTTGAGCGATGCGATCTCGAGCGTGAGCACGTCGTCGGTGACGCCGACGACCTTGCCGTGTACGCCGCCGGCCGTGACGACCGCGTCGTTCTTCTCGATCGCCGCGAGCATCGCCTCGTGCTCGCGCTGACGCTTCGCCTGCGGGCGGATCAGCAGGAAGTAGAAGATCAAGAAGATCATGCCCATCGGAACGAGCATGGAGAAGGGGCTCTGCTGGGGCGCGGCCTGGAGCGGCACGAAGCCCAGCTCGATCGTTTGCATCGCGATCGGGTTCACGGAGACCTCCGGGGGTGCGCGTTCGTCCCCGAACGCGTTTCGCCGAGCCGTTCGAGAGTGGCGCCGGGGTAGAACGCAGCGAGGATCTCGCGGTAGTCGGCGCCGCGCTCGGCCATCGCCTGGGCGCCCCACTGGCTCATGCCGACCCCGTGTCCGTGACCCGAGCCGACGATGTCGAACTCGCCGTTGCCGGCCGCCTCGCGTCGGATCTCGAACAGCGTGCTGCGCACCCGCTGTTCGCCGACCGCGCTGCGCAGTTCGCGCCCGGTGACACGGACCGGCCGTCCCCCGATCTGCGTCAACTCGACATGCGCCACCCGACCGCTGGCCGTCCGCTCCACGACTCGCGCCTCCACAATCTCTTCCAACCGAAGGCCCAGCGGGGCGAACGAGCGCGCCAGTGTGGGGCCTGGGATGCGGGTGCGCCAGTAGGTGTCGGGAGATCCGTCCTCGTTTTCCACTTCGATGCTGCGGAGATACGGCAGCGGCGCGCCCCACACCTCCTCGGCCCCGGCGCTCCGGCCCCCGCTCGCCGAGTGGTAGACGGCGAGGATCGGCTCGCCGTCCCAGGTGAGGATCTCGCCGCGGGTCGTCGCGACGGCGTCGCGCACCGCGGCGTTCTCGGCGTCGAGGCCCCCGTACACCTGGTCCGTCGTCGTCGCCTCGACGTGGAAGGGTTCACCGGCGCGCCGCGCGCGCTGGTAGAGCGCGTAGCTGCGCGCCGCGACGGCCTGGGCGCGCAGTGTGGAGGGATGCCAACGGCTGTAGACCTCACGACCCAGCGTGCCGGCGAGGTACGACTCGAGCGGCACGTCGTTGATCACGCGCAGGCCGTCCTCGCTGCGTTCGACGGCGAGCCGCCCGCGGACGCGCAGCGGCCCGGCGCGATGCGGACCCGATCCCGGCGCCTCCCAGCGCGGACCGACGCGGCGTCCGTCGATGCGCAGTCCGCCCGCGTCCGGCGCGATGCGCACCCCGGCCACCAGGATCGGCGCACCACTCTCCAGCAGCAGGACGCGAAGGTCCTCGCCGACCGCCGAACACGGCAGCACCAGCGCGATCACTCCAAGGAGCGCCGCTCGCCGGCTCCGACCTCGCGGCACGGTCTGCACGTCCGGCCCGGACGTCTCGCTCAGAGTCCCGCGGCTTTGCGCAGGTCGTCGGCGCGCGTGGTCTCTTCCCAGGGAAAGCCCTGGTCTTCGCGGCCGAAGTGTCCGTGGTAGGCCGTCGCGCGGTAGATCGGGCGGCGCAGGTTCAGCGCCTCGTCGATGCCGCGCGGCGTGAGGTCGAAGTGGTTGCGCACGAGCGTCTCGAGCTCGGACTCGCTCTTGCTGGACGTGCCGAAGGACTCCACCCGGATCGAGACCGGGTCGGCAACGCCGATCGCGTAGGCCAGCTGCACCTCGGCGCGCCGGGCCACGCCCGACTTCACGAGGTTCTTCGCCACCCAGCGGGCCGCGTAGGCGGCGCTGCGGTCGACCTTCGACGGGTCCTTCCCCGAGAAGGCGCCGCCGCCGTGGCGGCCCATGCCGCCGTAGGTGTCGACGATGATCTTGCGCCCGGTGAGGCCGGCGTCGCCCATCGGTCCGCCGACCACGAAGCGCCCGGTCGGATTGACGTGGAACACGGTCTTTTCGTCGAGCCACTCCGCCGGCAGCGTAGGGCGGATCACATCTTCGATGATGTCCTTGCGGAGCTGGTCGTAGGCGACGTCCGGGGAGTGCTGGGTCGAGAGCACGATGGCGTCGACCCGCACCGGGCGCTCGCCGTCGTATTCGAGGGTCACCTGCGACTTCGCGTCGGGTCGCAGATAGGGCAGCGCATTCGTCTCGAGCTTCTCGCGGTGGCGCTCGATCAACCGGTGCGCGAGGCGGATCGGCGCCGGCATCAGCTCGGGCGTCTCGTCGCAGGCGTAGCCGAACATCATCCCCTGGTCGCCGGCGCCCTGCTCCTTGTGGAGGCCCTCGCCTTCGGTCACGCCCTGGGAGATGTCGGGCGACTGCTGTCCGATCGCGACCTGGACGGCACAGGTGTCGGCGTCGAAGCCGGTTTCCGAGCCGACGTACCCGATGAAGCGCACCACGTCGCGCACGAGCTGCGGGAAGTGGATCTCGGCTTTCGTCGTCACCTCGCCGGCGAGCATCACGAGGCCGGTCGTGGTCAGGGTCTCGCAGGCGACGCGCGAGGCGGGATCCTGCTCGAGCATCGCGTCGAGCACGGCGTCCGAGATCTGATCGCACATTTTGTCGGGATGGCCCATCGAGACCGACTCGGATGTGAACAACTGGCGCGGCATGGGGACCTCCTGGGAATCCACGCGACGGGATGCCGGCGCGGTGGCATTCGGGGACGGGAATTCGGGTGACGGGACGGATCGGGAATGGAGGGCGATCCGGGCCCCGGCGGGACCGCAATCTAGGAGCGTGGCCGGGGATTTGCCACATCTCCGGGTCAGCTGCGGGATCGGCCTTCCGAGGCCGGCCGCGGCGCCTCCCCCTCGCTCTCGAGGAGCCTCCCGAGCACCTCCACCGCCTGCTCGGCATCGTCGCCCTCGGCCCGGACGCGCAGCCGGGTGCCGGTGCCGGCGGCCAGGGAGAGCAGCGAGAGGATGCTGCGCCCGTCGACCCACTCGGTGTCGCCCTCGGCGCGGGCGACCTCGATGTTCGCGGTGAACTCGCCGGCCTTCGAGACGAAGATCCCGGCCGGTCGCGCGTGCAGACCCAGCTCGGACCGGATCGTGAACGTGCCCTCCCTGCGCTCGCTCACGATCCCTCGTCGGGCAGCAGCTCGCTCGCGACGGAGATGTTGCGCTGGCCGTAGCCCTTGATGAAGGCGGCCAGCTCGTCGAGTGGTTTCTCCTCGCCGAAGGTCGCGAGCTTGATCAGCATCGGCAGGTTGACGCCCGTCACCACCTCGACACGGTGCTCGTCGAGGAAGGAGAGCGCGATGTTCGAGGGCGTGCCGCCGAACATGTCCGTCAGCACGAGGACGCCGTGGCCGCGATCGGCCGCCTTGAGGGCGTCCTCGATCCGGCTGCGCATCTCGTCGACGCTCTGGGTCGGCTCGACCGAGACCGACTGGAACTCGGGCGCGTCGGGCACGATCAGACGCAGCGCCTGAAGGAACTCCTCGCCGAGACGGTAGTGGGTGACGATCACGACGCCGGCCTTCACGTGCTCTTCTCCACGTCCCGGTGCACCACGTTCACTTCGCGTCCCCCTTCGCGGACCGCTGCGGCCAGCGCTTCGGCGATGGCGACCGAGCGATGTCGCCCCCCGGTGCAGCCGACGCCGATCGTGACGTAGGCCTTCCCCTCGCTGTCGTAGAGGGGTAGCAAGAAGCCGAGCCAGTCGCGCAGTCGCCCGAAGAACGCCGCGCCGCGCTCCGATTCGAGCACGTACGCGGACACCGGGCCTTCGAGGCCGGTTCCCTCGCGGAGGCTGGCCTCGAAGTACGGGTTGGGCAGGAAACGCACGTCGAAGAGCAGCTCGAGCGCCTCGGGTGTGCCGTAGCGGAAGCCGAAGGACGTGAGGTTCACGACCGTCGGACGCTTCTCGCCAGCGACTTCGCGCACCACCTCGGCGCGGAGCTGGTGCACGTTCAGTGTGTTCGTGTCGATCACCCGGTCGGCGAGCGCGGCGACCTCGCGCAACCGGCGCCGCTCCTCCGCGATGCCCTGCTCCACCGAGCCGTCCGGCGACAGCGGGTGCACGCGGCGCGTCTCGCGGTAGCGCCGCACCAGCTCGCCGTCGCTGCTCTCGAGGAAGAGCAGCATCGTCGCGTGCCCGGCGTCGCGGACGCGCTGCACGACCCCCGGCATCGCGGTCAGGAAGGGGGCCTCGCGGGCATCGAGTGCCAACGCGATCTTTTCGATCGGGGGCGACGACTTCGCGCAGAGATCGAGAAACTGCTCGACCAACGGCGGCGGCAGGTTGTCGGCGCAGTAGAAACCATGGTCCTCGAGCGCGGCCATCGCCGTGCTCTTGCCGCTGCCCGAGAGGCCGCCCACGAAGATGACGCGCGTGGTCATCGCTGCCTCACCAGCGCGCGCAGGTGTGCGTCGAAGCGCTCGGCGGCGAAGTGCCCGTCGCGTCGGCGCAGGGTGTCGCGGACGGCCGCATCGACCAGCGTCGCAGTGCTCGCGCCGGCGTGGGGATGGGCGTGGAGCGTCACGCGCGGGACGTCGACGCCGAGCAGGCTCTCGGTCGCCCGCTCGAGCCCGGTGCGGTCCTGCGGCCCGGGGTCCTTCTCCAGGCGACACAACAGCGCGACCTCGGCGGACCCGGTCACCGCGTCGGCCCCGTAGAGGTCGGGGATCGAGAGGATGCCGAGACCGCGGATCTCGAGGTGATTGCGCACCGCGGGCGCAGCGCGTCCCCACAGGCCGCCGTCCTCGATCACGAGATCGACGGCGTCGTCCGCCACGAGCCGATAGCCGCGCGTCACCAGCTCGAGCGCGCACTCGCTCTTCCCCGCCCCACTGCGTCCCGCCAGCATCACGCCGATTCCGGCGACCTCGAGCAACGCGCCATGGAAACGCATCCGACGACGCCCCTCGCGCTCAGAGCTTTGCGTCTTCTTCCTCGATGGCGCGGATCACGTCCTCGACGGCCTCGCCGTTCGCGAGGCTCTCGCGGAACGCCGGGTCGCGGAAGAAGCGGGAGATCCGTGCCAGCGCCTTGAGATACTGCCCGCCCGAGTGCTCCGGTACGACGAGCAGGAAGAAATGGTGCGTCGGCTGCCCGTCGATCGACTCGAAGTCGACCCCCTCGCGACTGCGGGCGAAGGTGGCGATCAGGCGGTTGAGGCCGGCGAGCTTCCCATGGGGGATCGCGACCCCCTCGCCGATGCCCGTGCTCTGGAGCGCTTCGCGTTCCATCAGCACTTCGAGGAGGCGTTCCGCCTCGATCTGCGGCTCCACCTTCGCGAGGCTCGCCGCCATCTCCGCGAGCACTTCGCGCTTCGTCCGGACACCGAGATCGAGGATCACGGCTTCCTTGACGAGGATCTCCATGATCTTCATCAGCGAGCCCTTGTTTGGAGAGCCGGCACTCTAGCCGACCTGCCGACGCTTCGTCGACGAGAGGAGGTTCATCGATTCGCGATATTTCGTGACCGTGCGGCGCGCGATGTCGATATTGGCGACCCGCAGCATCTCGGCGATGCGCTGGTCCGACAGCGGTCGCCGCGGGTCCTCGTTGGTGATCAGCCGGCGGATGCGCTCCTTCACGCTCTCGCTGGCGACCGCCTCGCCCTGCACCCTGCTGATGCTCGAGTTGAAGAAGTACTTCAGCTCGAAGATGCCCTGGGGTGTGTGGGCGTACTTGTTGGTGGTGACGCGGCTGACCGTCGACTCGTGCATCTCGATGTCATCGGCGACGTCGCGCAGGTTGAGCGGCTTGAGATAGTTGATGCCGCGCTCGAAGAAGTCGCGCTGGTGGCGGATGATGCTCTGCATCACCTTGTAGATCGTACGCTGCCGCTGGTGGATCGACTTGATCAGCCACATCGCCGAGCGCACCTTGTCGCCGACGTACTCCTTCGTGTCTTTCGTCGCCGGATTGCCCTTCGCGAGCACTTCCCGGTAGAGCGAGTTGATGCGCAGGCGCGGCAGGCCGTCGTCGTTGAGAACGACGTGAAAGTCTTCGCCGACGCGGTAGACGTAGATGTCCGGCACGATGTAGACGGGCTCGTCGC
This sequence comes from Deltaproteobacteria bacterium, assembly GCA_024638705.1. GTDB lineage: Bacteria > Myxococcota_A > UBA9160 > UBA9160 > SMWR01 > JAHEJV01. The sequence continues at coordinate 17,458 of JAHEJV010000047.1, forward strand.
CGCCGAAGGCGCGTCCGGGGCGCGGCTCGAGGCGTCCGATCACCTGGGAAGCGGCCGCCACCTCTTCCACGGTCGTGCTGAGCGCGCGCGCCACGCCGCGGAAGTCGCGCTTGATCAACAGGTCGAGTTGCTCGTCGAGGATGCGCAGCACGAGCGGGTCGCCGATCTCGAGGGCGCGCGCCTGGATCGAGAGACACTCGCGCAGGTCGCGCGCGGCGACGCCGCTCGGGTCGAACTCCTGCACGGCGGCGAGCGCTTCGAGGATCACCTCCTCGCGGACGCCGCTCTGCCGCGCGATCTCGTCGATCGGCGACTGGAGATACCCGCGGTCGTCGAGGTTGCCGATGATGAAGCGCGCGGCGATTTCCTGCTCGACGGGCAGTGACGCGAGCTGGAGCTGCCAGATCAGGTGCTCGGGGAGCGTCTCACGACGCGTGTAGGTGGCGTCGATCGAGGGGCGGTCGTCGGGCCCCATCACCTCGCGCATCCCCGTCTGGGGATTCGAGTCGAGATAGTCCTGCCAGTCGATGTCGGCGATCTTCTCGGCGTCGGTCGCCTCGCGCTCGGTGCCGGGCGCCTCGTCGGCGGAGCCGAGCGATTCGGGCATCTCGGCCGTGGCCTCGTTCGCGTCGTGCGATTCCGGCGAATCGCCCGGAGTGCCCGCCTCGACGGCCGCGCGATCCTCGTCGGCCTCGATCCCCTCCTCGAGGACCGGGTTCTCCTGCAGCTCCTGCGAAACCAGGTCGACCAGCTCCATCCGCGACAGCTGCAAGAGCTTGATCGCCTGCTGCAGCTGCGGCGTCATCACCAGCTGCTGGCTGAGCTTGACCTGTTGTTTGAGTTCGAGGGCCATTAGTTCGACTTCGCTCGCTTGCGGCTCGCTGCGCGCCGACCTGCGGTCGGCACGAAGTCCGACTTCGCTCGCCTTCGGCTCGCTGCGCGCCGACGTGTGATCGGCTTGCGGACCAGTTCAGTCGTGGGGGCAGAAGAGATCTTCATGACAGCTGGAAATTCTCACCGAGATAGATCTCGCGGACCTCCGGGTCGGCGGCGACTTCGGCCGGTGCGCCCTCGCGGATGATGCGGCCATCCTTGATGATGTAGGCGTGATCGCAGATCGAGAGGGTCTCGCGGACGTTGTGGTCGGTGATGATGACGCCGATGCCCCGTGTCTTGAGCTGCTCGATGATCTTCTGGATGTCGATCACGGCGATCGGGTCGATCCCGGCGAAGGGTTCGTCGAGCAGCATGAACTTCGGATCGAGGACCAGCGCCCGCGTGATCTCCACGCGCCGTCGCTCGCCCCCGGAGAGCGTGTCTCCCCTTCTCCCGGCCTTTTCGGTCAAACTGAGCTCGGCCAAAAGCTCGCGTAGACGCTCCTTGCGGACGCGCCGATCCGGCTCGACCGTCTCGAGAATCGCGTTCACGTTGTCCGCCACCGAGAGCTTGCGGAAGATCGAGGCCTCCTGGGGCAGGTAGGTGATGCCGAGCCGCGCGCGCCGGTACATCGGCAGCTCGGTGATGTCCTCGTCGCCCAGGCACACCTTGCCGTCGGTCGGGCGGATGCCGCCGGCCAGCATGTTGAAGGTCGT
>JAHEJV010000332.1 GCA_024638705.1 Deltaproteobacteria bacterium
CAAGTTAGCCCGCCGGCAGGCCCGCTACAGCCGTCGCCAGACGCGGGCTCCCAGCGCCAGGACCAACCCCCCGAAGACGACGTTCGGCAGCCACCCCGCGACCGGGGGCGAGAGCGTCCCGCCGTAGCCGAGTGACGTGCCGACGCCGGTCAGCAACACGTGGCCGACGGCGAGGATCGCGCTGACGAGGAGCGTCTGCGCGGGCGCCGGGAACGGCGGGCCCGTCACCGCGAAGAGCAGCACCGAGAACGGGAGCACGATGCACGCGAGAGCCTCGGCCCACTTCACGTGATAGTCGACGCGCAGTCCCGTCGTGTCGTAGCCCTCCGCGGCGATCAGCTCGATCTCGCGTTGCAGCGCCGCGACGGACAGGTGCATGCTGTCCACCTGGTCGGAGAACTCTTCGCCGAGATCGGCGTAGGAGCGCGCCGGCACGCGGGTGATCTCGTCCTCGGCGAGCTCGAGTCGCGCCGACCCGCGCAGCCGCCACACACCGCGCCCGATGTGGCGCGCCGAGCGGGCGTCACTCCGCGTCACCGGCAGGCCGTCCTCGCCCAGCTCGTAGATGGTCAGCTCGCGCGCGTCGCCGCGCTCGATGTCGAAGCGCGCCGCCTCGATCACCCGCGAGCCGACTCGCTGCCACACCGCCGTCTTCTGGCTCTCGGCCAGCTGTTCGTAGTAGTCCGCCTTGATCTCGGTCTGCTTGAGCTGATCGGCGAGCGCGTTCGTGCGCGGCACCACGACGTTGCGCAACACGAAGAAGAGCGGGGTCACCGCGATCGCGATCAACAACACCGGCGCCAGCGCGCGGACGGCCGGGATGCCGCACGCGCGCATGCCGATCAGCTCCCCCTCGGCGGCGAGCAGGCTCGCGATCAGCGCACTCGCCACCAGCAGGGCCATCGGCACGACGCGCGACGCGAGCAGCGGGATGCGCGCGGCGTAGAAGCGCAGCACCTCGCCGCCCGTCGCGCGATAGCGCGCGAACCAGTCGAGGCGCTCCATCACGTCGACGATCAGGTAGGCGGCGAGCAGCCCGCCGAACACGAGCGCGGCGAGCTGGAGGAAGCGTCGCGAGACATAACGCGGCAAGGCGCGGCGGTGCGTCTTGTCGGGCCGGCGCCCCGGCAGCGACTGGAGCGCACCCCGGCGCTCGGAAGGCCGATCGAGCGCGCGGCGCAGGACGCCTTCGCGACGCGCCAGCGCGTAGGAAATAGCGGCGACGATCGCGAGCACCCCGTTCGGCAGCCAGATGCCCCCCGCCACGTCGGTGATGCCCGCCTGGGTGAGCCCCTCGCCGAGCTGGGCGAGTGCGAAGGTCGCGACGGTGACGCCGATCCCGAGCACCGAACCGCCGGCGCGCGAGAAGTGACTGCGCGTGAGGAAGAGCGGCACGGCGAGGAAGCCGAGCAACAACGTCGTGATCGGCTGCGAGAACCGGCGGTGCCATTCGCGCGTCGCGCCGACGGAAGTCGCGTGGTCGCCGACGTAGAGGGCGGCGTGGCCCAGCAGCTCGAGCGACATCGCCTGGAAGCGATCCGCCGGATCGAGGGGACGCGCCTGCTCACTGGCCGGCAGCGTCGTCGTCAAGCGGTCGAAGCGCAGCAGCCGCGGACCGAGCTCCGGCGAGAGCACGAGGCTTCCGGAACCGAGCTCGAGGTTCACCTCCCCGTTCTCGGCGGCGCTCACCCGCCCGGTGAGCGCGAAGATCGTCTCGCCGATCTCCGGCGTCCACAGCAACACGCCGCGCAGCTCGTCCCCTTTGGGCCCGACCTCGCGCGCTTCGAGCTGCCAGCCGCCGAAGCGGTTCACCGCGCCGGGACGGATCTGGGTCCAGGGTTGGCTGCGCGCAATCTGGTCGAAGGCGGCGTCGAGCCCGCGCTGGGCGGCGGGCGCGGCGAAGAACGAGAGCGCCGCGGTCGCCAACGCGAGCACCGCGGCCACCCGAGCCACCGGTCCGGCCATGCGCGCGGCGCTCACGCCCGACGCTTCGAGCGCCAGGATCTCGCGGTCGGCGCCGAGGCGTCCGAGCGCGACGAGCGATCCGATCAGGCCGGCGAAGGGAAGCAGGGTCGCGGCGATCGGCACCGCCTCGAAGAACGCGATCTTCACCATCAGTCCCGCGCCGACGCCGCGATTGAGCACCAGCTCGGTGAAGCCGACGAGGTCGCGCGTGAGCACGACGAGCGTCAGTCCGCCGATCGAGAGCAGCACCGGCAGCAGCGCCTCCCGCGCGAAGTAGCGCGAGAGCGTCGATCCGGGGCTGCGGGACGCTTGTTCGGAAACGGCCATGGTGGCGCGCACTCAGGGGGTCGGGATCGATTCGGAAAGTGGCGAATCGAAGGGCGGATCCTCGGAACGTCACCCCGTGGGGCCACGCACACTCCTCGCGATGGTTCCGTTCGGCGACCGCACGTCCCATTGACAAGGAAATGGGCCGACCGCAGTCTTCCGACTCCCCCCTCCGAGCCTTGATCCTAGAGCGCCAGAGCAAACTCCAGCAATGGCGCAGCGGCAGGAACTCCCGCAACGATGGCGCAAGGGGTGGTCGCGGCGAAGCCGCGCGGCCTGCAACTCGAGGGACGGATGTGAAGGCGGTCGTATTGAGTGCCGGCCAGGGAAAGCGGCTGCTGCCCCTGACGGCCGAGAAACCGAAATGCCTGCTGCCCGTGCGGCAGGGCGAGACGATCCTAGCGGCGCAGCTGCGCTCCCTCGCCCGCTGCGGAATCGAACGCGCGGTGGTGGTCACCGGCTTCGGCGCCGACGGCGTGGACGCCCAGCTCGCCGGGTCGCCGGTCCCCGGCCTCGCGACCGAGACCCTCTTCAATCCCTTCTACGGCAGCTCGGACAACCTGATGACCTGCTGGCTCGCCCGAGGGGCCATGACCGACGACTTCGTGCTCTTGAACGGCGACACGCTCTTCGAAGACGCGGTGCTCGAAACCCTGCTCGCGTCGCCGCCGGCGCCCGTCACCGTCACCACCGATCGCAAGGAGCAGTACGACGCCGACGACATGAAGGTCTCCCTCGACGCCAGCGGCCGCGTGCTCGCCGTCGACAAGGAGCTGCCGACCGCGATGGTGAGCGCCGAGTCGATCGGGTTGCTGTCCTTCCGCGGTTCGGGCCCGAAGCTCTTCGTCGACGCGCTCGAACAGGCCGTCCGCGACCCGGCCGCGATGCGCCGCTGGTATCTCTCGGTCGTGAGCGGCCTCGCGCAGGCTACCGCCGTCGAGAGCGCCAGCATTGCGGGTCTGTGGTGGCAGGAGGTCGACTCACCGGCCGATCTCGAAGCCGCCCGCCGCGGCCTCGCCGCGCAGGACGCGCGCGAGCCGCGCCGTCCCCCGCGCCACGCCCTCGGCCGTTAGCCAACCGCTCCCAGTCCCGCTATTCAGACTCCGATCCCCGCCCGGGAGGGCCCCCAGACATGCAGATCCGCGACGCTCGCGTCGGCAAAGGCGCGCCGCTCCTGCTCATTTCGGGCCTGAACGTCCTCGAGTCGCTCGACGGCGCCCTCGCCTGCGCCGAGGGCGTCGCCGCGATCGCCGACCGCCACGGCGTGCCGGCGGTGTTCAAGGCCTCCTTCGACAAGGCGAACCGTTCGAGCCGCCATTCCTTCCGCGGCGTCGGGCTCGACGAGGGGCTGCGCATCCTCGAGCAGGTGAAGCAGGCCTCCGGCCTGCCCGTCACGACCGACGTCCACGAGCCCGGCCAGGCGAAGCTCGTCGCCGAGGTCGCCGAGCTGCTCCAGATCCCGGCCTTCCTCTCGCGTCAGACCGATCTCGTGAAAGCGTGTGCGGAGACCGGCCTGCCGGTCAACATCAAGAAGGGCCAGTTCATGGCGCCCGACGACGTCGCCCACGCCGTCGACAAGGCGAACAGCTTCGGCGCCGGCGGCGTGATGATCACCGAGCGCGGAACGAGCTTCGGCTACCACGATCTCATCGTCGACATGCGCGGGCTCGTCGTGATGCGCCAGACGGCGCCGGTCTGCCTCGACGCCACCCACGCCGTGCAACATCCCGGCGCCGGCACGACCGCCAGCAGCGGCGACCGCACCTACGTCGCGCCGCTCGCGCGCGCCGCCACAGCGCTCGGCATCGACGCGCTCTTCGTCGAGACCCACCCCGATCCGGAGAACGCTCCCTGCGACGGCGCCTGCCAGATCCGCCTGCCCGAGCTCGACGCGCTGATGGCCGAGGTGGTGGCGATCCGCCAGGTCGCCGACCGGCTCGGGGCCTGAGGCCAGACCGGGCGCTTGAGTTCGGACGCCGACAGACCTCGCAGGCGCGTTGGGGCGCGCGAGGTTCCCGAACGGATCGTGCTCGCTCCCCGGCCCGGCCTCGCGCCGAGCGCGAAGCCTCCGGTGCGCATCTTCCTCGGCAGCGAGCCCGCGCAGCGCCGCGCCGAGCGCGTCTTCGTGTGGTCGGTCGAGAAGGTGCGCGACCCGTCGCGTCGCTACGAGATCTTCGTCATGAAGCAGCTCGCCGGCTTCGACGACCGGGGCTTCACGACGGGCTTCACGAACTACCGCTTCGCGATCCCCGACTTCGCCGGCCGCGCGGGACGCGCGGTCTACAACGACGTCGACCAGATCTACCGCAGCGACCCCGCGCGGCTCTTCGACGCCGACCTCGGCTCGCACGGCTATCGGAGCGTCGCGCCGGACGATACGTCGGTGATGCTTCTCGATTGCGAGCGGATGGCGACGGTGTGGAACCTCGCCGCCGCGCGTCGCGCGTCGAAGAAGCGCCTGCACGCCATCGCGCGCGCAATGCGCGGCGCGTGGGGCCCCCTCGATCCGGCCTGGAACGTGCGCGACGACGAGCGGGACGCCGCGTCGGCGCACCTGATCCACTTCACGACGCTGCACACCCAGCCCTGGCGTCCCTTTCCCGAGCGCTTCGCCTATCAGCCGAACCCGTTGGGTGCGGTGTGGCACGCCCTCGAGGCCGAGGCGGACGACGCGGGCATGCAGGTGCGAACCCGGCAGCAGCCGAGTGACCGCTATGCCGAGTGGTGGCGCGGGTGGGCGGCCGGCGGCGCCGCAGCCGCCGCGGCCGATCGTTTCCTCCCCCCGCCGCCAGGCGCGCCGCGACGCCTCCCCGTGCCGGAGCTGCAAGCCGAAGGC
>JAHEJV010000048.1 GCA_024638705.1 Deltaproteobacteria bacterium
GCTACACCTACGAAAAGCTGGCCGCAGAGTACGCGTCGCTGCTCGAATCCCTGCGCGAAGCGGGCTGGAAGCGCTGAGCCGCCGCCGGGGTCAGCGCCAGAGGCCGAGCACGTCGACGATGTCGGTCTTGCCGAGCAGGTCGCGATTCACGGCGCGGAAGACGTTGTGCTCGACGAGCAGCACGACGACGTCGGCGCTCGCGAGCGCGGTTTCGAGATCGACCAGCTCGACGTCGGTGCCGGCCAGCTCGCGCGGCAGCGCGTGGACGTGCGGATCGACGGCGAGCACCCGACCCGCACCGTGCTTCGCGAGCCCCGCCACCACCTTCACGGCGGCGCTCTCGCGCGTGTCGTCGACGTTCGCCTTGTAGGTGAGTCCGAGGCAGGCGATCGTCGGATTCTCGTGCCGCGACGCCGCCTGGACGACGCGTCCGACCACGTAGTCGGGCTTTCCGTCGTTCACGCCGCGCGCCGTGCGCAAGAGCGGCGACAGCTCGGGCGCCGAGTCGATCAGGAACCACGGATCGACGGCGATGCAGTGACCGCCGACGCCGGGCCCGGGCTGGAGCACGTTCACCCGCGGATGGCGGTTGGCCAGCGCGATCAGCTCCCAGACGTCGACGCCGAGTCGGTCGCAGAGCAGCGACAGCTCGTTCGCGAAGGCGATCGAGACGTCGCGGCTGGCGTTCTCGGTGAGCTTCGCCATCTCGGCCGTGCGCGCGTCCGTGCGCAGGCACGAGCCACGGACGAAGAGCTCGTAGAGCTGGCGCGCGCGGTCGGTGCAGGCGCCCGTGATGCCACCGATGATGCGGTCGTTGTCGACCAGCTCGACGAGGATGCGCCCGGGCAGCACGCGCTCGGGACAGTGCGCGACGAAGACGTCGCCGGGCTCGCCGCCGAGCTTCGGGAAGCGGAGGTCGGGACGTTCATCGGCCATCCACTCGATCATCTTCTCGGTCGCGCCGACCGGCGACGTCGACTCGAGGATCACGAGATTCCCCGGCTGGAGCAGCGGCGCGATGTGACGCCCGGCCGCCTCGATGTGGCGCAGGTCGGGGACGTGGTCGTCCTTGAAAGGCGTCGGCACCGCGATCACGAACGCGTCGGCCGGCTCGGCGGTGGTGGTGGCGCGCAGCTTCCCGCTCGCGACCACGCGCTCGACGAGGAGCTTGAGATCCGGCTCGGAGAACTGGGGCTCACCCCGATTGATCGAGTCGACGGCTTCCTGGTCGACGTCGACGCCGATCACCTCCACGCCGCTGCGCGCGAACATGCACGCGGTGGGGAGGCCGATGTAGCCGAGTCCGACGACGGAGACGCGATCAAATGCCACGGCGCAACAGCTCCCTCACGATGCGTTCGCTCGCCTGCCCGTCTCCGTAGGGGTTGTGGGCGACGCTCATCTTCCGATAGGCGGTCTCGTCGTCGAGCAGGCGTTCGGCCTCCTTGACGATCTTCTCCCGGTCGGTGCCGACGAGGATCACCGTCCCCGCCTCCACCGCCTCGGGACGCTCGGTCTTCTCGCGCGTCACCAGCACGGGCTTGCCGAGCGACGGCGCCTCTTCCTGCACGCCGCCCGAATCGGTGATGATCAGGCTCGCGCGCTGCATCAGGTAGACGAAGGGCAGGTATTCCTGCGGCTCGATCAGGTGGATCGCGGGATGGTCGGTGAGCGTCTGCTGGACGGCCGTCTGCACGTTCGGATTGAGGTGCACGGCGTAGACGATCTCGACGTCGCCGCGGTTCGCCAGGTGGCGCAGCGCTTCGCACACGCGCACGAGACCGCCGTCGAAGTTCTCGCGGCGGTGACCGGTGACGAGGATCAGGCGGCGTGTGTCGTCGAGGAAGTCGAAGCGCTCGCGCACCGGTGCGGCGAAGGCCGGGTCGGCTTCCATCCGCGCCACGACGTCGAGCAGCGCGTCGATCACGGTGTTGCCGGTGACGACGATCGAATCGGAGGGCACCGCCTCGCGTTCGAGCGCGCGGCGCGACCCTTCGGTGGGCGCGAAGTGGAGATCGGCCAGCGCCGAGGTGAGCTTGCGGTTCCCCTCTTCGGGCCAGGGCGCGTAGAGATCGCCCGTGCGCAGGCCGGCCTCGATGTGCCCGATCGGAATCTGGTGGTAGTAGGCGGCCAGACTCGCGGCGAAGGTCGTGTTCGTGTCGCCCTGGACGAGGATGCGATCGGGTTTCAGCTCGGCGAAGACCTCGTCGAGGCCGCTCAGGATCGCCGTGGTCGTCTCGGTGAGGCCCTGGGCGTGGCGCATGACGTCGAGGTCGCGGTCGACTTCGATGTCGAAGAGCGCGAGCGCCTGGCGGAGCATCTCCCGGTGCTGGCCGGTGACGCACACCTGGCTCTCGAGGCCGTCCGCGGCGGCGATCGCCTTTACCACGGGCGCCACCTTGATGGCCTCGGGACGCGTCCCGAATACGCTCAGCACCTTCATCGCCGCCTCGACCGCTCCGCACTTCCCAGGGGCAGGACCGCCCTCGGGTGGGCGCGGAGAGTACGCCAAGGGCCGATCGAAGGCCGCAGCGTCTTCCGGCGCCGGATCCGCGTCTGCGGATCAATCGGGCTCGAGGCCACAATCCCGGATCTTGTGGAGGAGCGTCTTGTAGGAAACCCCGAGCAGCTTGGCGGCCTGCTTGCGGTTCCACTGGGTGTGCTGGAGGACGCGGTCGATCGCCTCGCGCTCGGCCTCCATCGCGACGCGGCGCCCCACCTCGCGCAGCGGCACCTCGCCGGCGCTCTCCGCCAGCGCCTCGATCAGCTCGCGCAGCGCCGCGGTGCCGCGGCGACCGCTGGTGCGCTCCTCGCGCAGCTCGTCGAGGATCGACTCCTCGCGCTCGAGCACCACGAAGCGCTTGATCAGGTTCTCCAGCTCGCGGACGTTGCCGGGGAAGGGATAGCGGGCGATCTCCCCGAGCAGCTCCTCGGAGAGCACCGGGACCGGCTTCGCGTAGCGCGCGGCGAAGCGCGACAGGAAGGTGTCGATCAGCAGCGGGATCTCTTCGCGCCGCTCGCGCAGCGGCGGGATCTCGAGGCTCACGACGTTGAGGCGGAAGTAGAGGTCCTCGCGGAAGCTGCCTTGCGCAACCATTTCCACCAGTCGCCGGTTCGTCGCACACACGACGCGCACGTCGACCTTCACTTCCTTGTTGCCGCCCAGACGCGCGAACTCGCCGTCCTGGAGCACCTGCAGGAGCTTCGCCTGGAGCGGCGCGCTCATCTCGCCGATCTCGTCGAGGAAGATCGTGCCGCGGTGCGCGACCTCGAACCTCCCCTGCTTGCGAGCCGTCGCGCCGGTGAAGGCGCCCTTCTCGTAGCCGAAGAGCTCGCTCTCGAGCAGCTCGGCGGGAAGCGCCGCGCAGTTCACCTTCACGAAGGGTTCGCTTACCCGGGGCGAGAGCTCGTGCGCCGTCCGCGCAATGATCTCCTTTCCGACGCCGCTCTCGCCCTGGATCAGCAGCGTGACGTCGGTGTCGGAGACCTGCTCGAGGGTGGCGCGGATGGCGCGCATCGCCTCGCTCCCCCACACGACCGAATCGCCGGTGGCGACGACTTCGCCCGCGAGGCGTTCGCGCTCCTCGAGGAGCGCCCGGTGATCGAGCACCTTGTCGAGGGTGGCGAGCAGCTCTCCGTCCTCGAAGGGCTTGTTGAGATAGTCGGACGCGCCGCACTCCATCGCCGTGACGATCGTGCTGGCTGTGCCGACCACCGACAGCATCACCACCGGCACCTCGGCGTCGCGCTCGCGCAGCCTCCGCAGCGTCTCGAGCCCGTCGATGCCCGGCATCATCACGTCGAGCAGCACGACGTCCGGCGCGGCGCCGCCCTCGAGCAGCGCGAGCGCGCGGCGCCCATCCTCTGCGGTGTCGACGTCGTAGCCCCTCAGCTCGAGCAGATTCGCGAGGAAGGAGCGGATGCCCTCGTTGTCGTCGACGACGAGAACGCGGAAGCGACGCTCCGGGGACGCGGGGGCCATCAGGAGCTCTCCTGGGGACGCGGGGCGTCGAGGGGAAGGGTGAAGCGGAAGCAGCAGCCGCCGCCGACGCGCTCTTCGAGGTCGATGCGACCGCCGTGGGCCTCGACGATGCGCTTGACGATCGCGAGACCGAGACCGAGGCCTCCGCCGCTGCGCCCCCCGCTGCCGCCGAGCTGGACGTAGGGCTCGAAGGCACGCGCGCGGTCGCCGGGCGCGATGCCCGGGCCGTCGTCGCAGACGGAGATCTCGACCCAGCGCGGCACGAGCGGATCGTCGGGCGTCTCCACGGCGCGGGTCGCGATCTCGATCGAACCGCCGGGGCCGCAGAACTTCACCGCGTTGCCGACGAGATTCGCGAGCACCTGTTCGAGACGGACGCGATCGAAACGGGCTTCCGTCGGCTCCGCCGCGAGATCGAGCGAGAGGCGCAGGTCGCCCTCGTCGAGCATCGGACGAAACATCTCGGCGACGCCCTGGAGCACCGGCGCGAGACGCGCGCGGCCCAGTTCGAGCACGTCGTGGCCGCGGCTCGCTTCCGAGGCGACGAGCAGCTTCTCGATGAATGCGTCGAGGCGCCGGCAGCTCTTCTGGCTCTCCTCGAGGAACTTGCGCTGCTCGGCGTTGAGCGGCCCGACCTCTTCGGAGAGGAGCAGCTTGCCGTAGCCGCTGATCACGGTGACGGGCGTCCGCAGCTCGTGGCTCACCACGCTGAGCAGCTCCTCGCGCTCGGCGCGCTCCTGCTTCGAGCGCTCGCGCTGGGCTTCGAGCTCGCGGTGCAAGCACGACAGCTCGCGGCCCGCGTCGAGCAGCTCGCGCTCGACGCGTCGCAGGCGCGCCTCGGCGGCCCCTTCGGCCGGCTGGGCGCGCGGATCGCGCTCGGTCGCGGGGGGCGTCGTCATCGAGAGCCCCCTCCACCGTGGTATATGTGACGCGGCGCGCCGCGCGGGGTTTCCCGGGACATCCCCGGAACCATCGCCCCGCCGGAGCGCTCACTTGAGGCTTCGAACACCCGTTGACCGGCGAACCGACGCCCGCAGCGACCTCCGTCGTGACGACGTCCGAGGCCCTCCGTTGACCGCCGCGACGAAGGGCGAAGCCGCCGATCGCGCGGCCTTCCTCCGCGACGAGCTGAACCGGCACCTGCGCCTCTACCACGTGGAAGACGCCCCGGAGATCAGCGACGCGGAATACGACCGGCTCTTCCGCGAGCTCGAAGAGCTGGAGGCGGCCCACCCGGAGCTGCGGGATCCCGAGTCGCCCACGCAGCGCGTCGGCGCGCCGGCGGCGGATGGCTTCGCCGAGTTCGCCCACGTCGTCCCGATGCTCTCGCTCGACAACGCGATGTCGGAGGAGGAGCTGCGCAGCTTCGACGAGCGCGTCGCGCGCGAGCTCGAGCGCGAAGACCGGGTCGAATATCGCATCGAGCCGAAGCTCGACGGCGCGGGCATCGAGCTCGTGTACGAGGACGGCATGCTCACGGTGGGCGCGACGCGGGGCGACGGCCGCGTCGGCGAAGACGTCACAGCGAACCTGCGCCACTCGAAGAGCATCCCGCGCAAGCTCGCGGGGAAGGCGCCCGGGAGCGTTTCCGTGCGCGGCGAGGTGGTGCTGCCGGTCGCGCGCTTCGAGGCGCTGAACGCGAGCCGTCTCGAACGCGGACTCGACCCTTTCGCGAATCCGCGCAACGCGGCGGCCGGATCCTTGCGCCAGCTCCACGACGTCGACACCGACCGGCTGCGCGCCCTCGCCTTCTTCGCCTACGCCGTCGGCGAGGGTTTGCCGGCGAAGGTGAAGACCCAGGACGGCGCCGTCGCGCAGCTCGAGAAGTGGGGCTTCGCGACCAGCCCCCACGCGAGCGTGTGCCTCGGCGTCGACGCGGTGATCGAAGCCCACGAGGCGCTGCTCGCGAAGCGCGACGCCCTGCCGATCGAGATCGACGGAACCGTCGTCAAGGTGAACGCCCTCGCCGACCAGGCCGAGCTGGGCACGCTCTCCCGCGCTCCGCGCTGGGCGATCGCCTTCAAGTTCCCCCCGGCGCAGGAGACCACGAAGGTGCTCGGGATCGAGATCCAGGTGGGACGCACCGGCGCGCTCACCCCGGTGGCGAAGCTCGAGCCGGTGCACGTCGGCGGTGTCACCGTATCGAACGCGTCGCTCCACAACCGCGACGAGATCGAGCGCAAGGACGTGCGCGTCGGCGACACCGTCGTGATCCAGCGCGCCGGCGACGTGATCCCGCAGGTCGTCGCCGTCGTGAAGAAGAAGCGGAAGAAGGGCGCGCGGCGCTTCCGCTTCCCGAAGAAGTGTCCGGTCTGCAAGTCGACGGCGGTGCGGCTCGAGGACGAGGTCGTCACGCGCTGTCCCAACCTCGACTGCCCCGCCCAGCTCAAGAACAACCTGCGCCACCTCGCCGGGCGCGGCGCCCTCGACATCGAGGGTCTCGGATCGAAGCTCGTCGATCAGCTCGTCGAGCGCGGCGTCGTGACGCGCCTGTCCGACGTGTTCCGCCTCGACTCCGAGAAGCTCCTCGAGCTCGAGCGGATGGGCGAGAAGTCGGCGGCGAACCTCGTCGCGGCGATCGAGAAGGCGAAGAGCACCACCCTCGCCCGCTTCCTCACCGCGCTCGGCATCCGCCACGTCGGCGAGACCGTGGCCGAGCTGCTCGCGCGCCACTTCGGCGATCTCGACCCGCTGATGGCGGCCGACGTCGAGTCGCTCGCCGCGGTGGAGGGCGTCGGCCCGATCATCGCCGAGAGCGTCGCGGCGTTCTTCGCCGACGCGCGCAATCGCGAAGAGGTGAAGACGATGCGCGAGCTCGGGGTGACGTGGGAGAAGACCGAGCCCGCGGCGCCGCGCGGCGAGGGACCGCTTTCCGGCAAGGTCTTCGTCCTCACCGGCACCCTCGACGGCATGACCCGCACCGAGGCGAAGAAGCGCATCGAGGCGCACGGCGGGAAGGTGACCGGCAGCGTGTCGAAGAAGACGAGCTACGTCGTCGCCGGCGAAGACCCGGGCAGCAAGCTCGCGAAGGCGCGGGAGCTGGAAGTCGAAGTGCTCGATTCGGCCGGGCTGGAGGCGCTGCTCACCGATTCCCGCTGACCGCCGCCGCCTCGCCGCTCGAAGGGTTTCCCGAACGAAGTTCGCGGCTTGGGATATATTGTCGCGAACGCCTCACCAGCTCCGGACTCCATGCTCCTCACCAAGAACAAGCGCCTGCGCCAGGTCTTCGCGCTGGCGGAGACGTCGAATTTTCTCTTCTTCAAGCTGCTCTTCAAGGGGCAACGAGGAGGAGCGCGGGAGTATCCCGGCGTCATCTATCGCGAGTATCTCGCACGCGCGGGCAAGGACATCTGGCGCTCGGCCTCGATCTTCGAGTTGTTTCCGGAGCTGGCCGAGAAGCCGCCGCGCATCGTGCTCGAGCACATCCCGGGACAGGGCATCCACGACGCCGTGGACGAGCTCGCCTATCTTGCCCTCGCCACGAAGGCGATGGCGCCCTCGATGGTGTTCGAGATCGGAACCTTCCGAGGCCGTACCGCGCTCAACTTCGCGTTGAACTCGCCCAGCTCGGCGCGCATCCTCACGCTCGACCTGCCGCTCCAGGGCGCCGACACCGGCCACCTCGGATCCGCCGACCTCGCCCTCACACAGCGCCGCCAGATCGGTCGCGAATACGAAGGCAAGGACGTCTCGAACAAGATCGAGCAGCTCTTCGGGGATTCACGCCTCTTCGACTTCTCACCCTACGAGGGAATGGCGGACATCGTCTTCATCGACGGCGGCCACACCTACGACATCGCGCGCAGCGACACGATGAACGCGCTGCGCGTGTGCCGACCCGGCGGGATCATCCTCTGGCACGACTTCGGCAACTACGGTGTCTACGCCGACGTCATTCGCGCCGTGCTCGACTGCGTCCCCGCCGACGAGGTCTACCAGATCGACGCCACCCAGCTCGCGCTCTATCGCAAACCCGCCTAGCGCTTCTTCTGCACGAGCCGGTCGTAGATCTCCTCGCGCTTTCCTCCGGTCGCTCGCGCGACGTCGCGCGCGATCTCCGACGGCGAGCCGCCGGCCGCGGCGCGCGCGCGGATCGCGGCGTCGACGATTTCGCTGCTCGCCGCCGCCCGACGGCGCGCCGCGCCCTCGACGACGAGCGTCACCTCCCCGCGCGCGCCTTCGGCGAACCGGGTCGCGAGGGCGTCGAGGGTGTCGCGGACGAACTCCTCGTGCAGCTTCGTGAGCTCGCGCGCGACGCAGGCGCGGCGCGGGCCGAGCGTCTCGGCGAGCGCGGCGAGCGTCCCGGCGAGGCGGCGCGGGGACTCGAAGAACACGAGCGTCTCGGGGCGATCGGCGAGCGACTCGAAGAAGCTCCGCTGCTCCTTGGTCTTCCTCGGTGGGAAGCCCGCGAAGAGGAATCCCGACGCCGCGGGCAGCCCCGAACCGACGAGGCCGGCGAGCACGGCCGAGGCCCCGGGCACCGCGCTCACCTCGTAGCCGGCGTCGATCGCGGCCCGGACGATGCGCTCGCCCGGGTCCGAGACGATCGGCGTGCCGGCGTCGGAGACGAGCGCGACGTCGCCACCGCGTCCGAGAACCTCGAGGACGAGCGCCGTGCGACGCGCCTCGTTGTGTCCGTGCAGCGAGACCGGCTTCGCCGCGACGCCGTGGCGGTCGAGGAGCTTGCGCGTCTGGCGCGTGTCCTCGGCGAGCACGAGCTCGGCCTCGCGCAGCACGCGCAGCGCGCGGAGGGTCACGTCCTCGAGATTGCCGATCGGCGTCGCGACGACGTGGAGCGAGGCCACCCCCCGACTAACGCCGCTCGGGGTAGAGCCCGAGCAGCCCCTCGCGCGACGCCTCGCAAACCCCGCGCTCGGTGACGAGGCCGGTCACGAGGCGTGCTGGCGTGACGTCGAAGGCCGGGTTCGCCGCCGGGCTGCCAGCGGGCAGGATGTCGACGGTCGCCAGCTTCCCGTCGTCGGTGCGGCCGGTGATGCGGCCCACCTCGTCGGCGGAGCGCTCTTCGATCGGGATCGCGTCGCCGTCTGCGAGGGTCCAGTCGATCGTCGTGTACGGCAGCGCCGCGTAGTAGGGGATGCCGTTGTCGGCGGCGGCGAGCGCCTTCAGATAGGTGCCGATCTTGTTGCAGACGTCACCGTTCGCCGCGACGCGGTCCGAGCCGGTGATGCAGAAGTCGACGCGACCGGCGCGCATCAGGTGGCCGCCCGCGTTGTCGGCGACGACGGTGTGGGGCACGCCGTGCTGCAGCAGCTCCCACGCGGTGAGGCTCGCGCCCTGGTTGCGCGGCCGGGTCTCGTCCACCCATACGTGCAGCGGCAGGCCCTGCTCGTGGGCGGTGTAGATCGGCGCGAGCGCGGTGCCCCAATCGACGGTGGCGAGCCAGCCCGCGTTGCAGTGGGTGAGGATCTGGAGCGGCGCCTCGCCCTTTGCGGCGGCGTGCAGCAGCTTCGCGCCGTGCTCACCGATCGCCTGACACAGGCGCACGTCCTCGTCGGCCAGCTCGCCGGCGCGACGCCAGGCCGCCTCGCGGCGCTCGGCTGGCGGAAGCGGCGCCACGGCCTCGCGCATGGCATCGAGGGCGAAGCGCAGGTTCACCGCCGTGGGACGCGTGGCGAGCAGTGCTTCGCAGGCGGCGTCGAGGGCGGCGTCGCTGGCGTCTTCGGCGAGCGCGAGGCACACGCCGTAGGCCGCGGTCACACCGATCAGCGGCGCGCCGCGCACCTGCATGCTGCGGATCGCGTGGGCCGCCGCGGCAACACTCGAGAGCGTCACCTTCTCGAAGACGTGGGGCAGGCGCGTCTGGTCGATGATCTCGACGCTCTGGCCGTCGTCGGCGACCCAGATCGTGCGAAACGCTTTGCCGTCGACGCGCACGCGGCGCTACTCGCCCTCGAAGGCGCAGAGGCTCGACACGGTGAAGCCGCGCTTGCGGATCTTCTCGGAGCCGCCGAGATCGGGGAGATCGATGACGAAGCCGCAGCCGACGATCACGCCGCCGCTCTGCTCGATCAGGTCGATCGCGGCGAGGGCCGTCCCGCCGGTGGCGATCAGGTCGTCGACGAGCAGGATGCGTTCGCCCTCGTGGATGGCGTCGGTGTGGATCTCGACGCGGTCGGTGCCGTACTCGAGGTCGTAGTCGACGCCGATCGTCGTGTGCGGGAGCTTTCCCGCCTTGCGCACCGCGACGAAGCCCGCCTCGAGGGCGACGGCGATCGCGCCGCCGAGGATGAAGCCGCGCGCTTCGATGCCGGCCACCTTGTCGACGCGTTCTCCCGTCCAGGACGCGAGAATCTGCTGCACCGAGAGGTTCAGCCCGATCGGGTCCTGGAGCAGCGTCATGATGTCGCGAAACTGGATGCCCGGCTTCGGGTGGTCGGGGATCGTGCGGATGCGGTCCTTGATCTCGGCAGCCATCGGGTTCCTCTCCGGGCTCAGCCCAGGACGCGACCGGCGACGGCGTCGAGCCGCGCCAGCAACTCGGGGTCGCGGGCTTCGGGCGGGGTGATCAGCGCGTTCTCGAGCGCGCGGTCGCAGCCGGCGGGACACGCGTCGGGGTGCTGCGCGAGCGCCTTCGCGAGGCCGGCGACGAGCCGGCGCCCGCGCGCGGCGTTGTCGGTGAGCACGGCGACGATGTCGGCCACCTGCACGGCGGCCTCGGCGGGGTGCCAGCAGTCGTAGTCGGTCACCATCGCGACGCTCGCATAACAGATCTCGGCTTCGCGGGCGAGCTTCGCCTCGGGCATGTTGGTCATGCCGATCACGTCGCAGCCCCACGAGCGGTAGAGCTCCGATTCGGCGCGGGTCGAGAACTGCGGGCCTTCCATCGCGAGATAGGTGCCGCCGCGGCGCAGACGCACGCCGCCGGCCTGCCCCGCCTTCTCGAGCGCGTCGTGCAGACGCGAGCACACCGGGTCGGCCATCGAGACGTGCGCGACACAGCCGGTGGTGAAGAACGACTTCTCACGCGCGAAGGTGCGGTCGACGAACTGGTCGACGAGCACGAAATCGCCCGGCGCAAGCCCTTCGCGCAGGGAGCCGCAGGCCGACACCGAGACGAGGTCGGTGACGCCGATGCGCTTGAGCGCGTCGATGTTGGCGCGGTAGTCGATCGCGCTCGGCGGGATCTCGTGGCCGCGGCCGTGGCGCGGGAGGAAGGCGTACTCGACGCCGGCGAGGCGGCCGCGCAGGATCGCGTCCGACGGCGTGCCGAAGGGCGAATCGACCTTCTCCCAGCGCGCGTCATCGAGCCCGTCGAGCTCGTACACCCCGCTGCCGCCCAGCACGCCGATCATGCCGCCGACCCCACTTTCGCCACTCGCGCCCACATGGCCTCTCGCATCTCCTCCCCGCTCACGCCCCGGAAGCGCGGCGGGCGATCGTAGCCCAGGCTACGTTGGCCCCACCCCGGTCCCGGGGAGCTCCCCATGACCGATGCGCGTCGCGCCCTGGGCGCCGCCGGCGAAGCCGCCGCCCGCGCCTATCTCGTACGCCACGGCTACCGCATCCTCGATTACAACTCGCGCGCCGACGGCGTCGAGATCGACGTCGTCGCGGCCGAGCGCGGCGTCGTGGTGTTCGTCGAGGTGAAGACGCGGCGCGGGGTGTCGCACGGCGCGGCCGCCGAAGCCGTCGACGCCCGCAAGTGCGCGCGACTCGTGCGCGGCGCACGCGCCTGGCTCGCGACGTCGCGACGACGCCCGCGTCGCGTGCGCTTCGACGTGATCACCTGCGAGACGCACGGCGATGCGTCGGAAGACGCGTTCCGCATCACGCACTGGAAGAACGCCTTCGACGCGGGAGGCTGAGAGCCCCTAGGACTCCTTGCTCGCCTCTTCCGCGGCTTCGCCCGACGCCTCGGGGCCATCGCCCGCTTCGGCTTCCGTCTCGGGCGCCTCTTCCGGCACGACCTCGATCTCCTCGACCTCGGCAGCCTCGGCAGCCGTCGCGGGAGTCGGGTTGGCCTGTTCCTCGGAGATCAGACCCGAGAGGTCGCGGACCTTCGAGCGCAGCCGCGCCTTCTTGCCGCGCAGCTCGCGCAGGTAGTAGAGCCGGGCGCGTCGCACGTGGCCGCGCGCCTTGATCTCCACCTTCGTCACCGACGGCGACTCGATGGGGAAGATGCGCTCGACGCCGACGCCGTAGGAGACCTTGCGGACGGTGAAGGTGGAGGACGGCCCGTGTCCGCGGCGGCGCAGCACGACGCCTTCGAACACCTGGATGCGCTGCTTGTCGCCCTCGGTGATGTTCACGTGCACGCGGACCGTGTCGCCCGACCGGAACGGCGGGAGGTCGCGGCGGAGCGGCGTGGGATGGATGGCGTCGATGCGGTTCATGTCGTTTCTCCTGGAGCGGTCGGGACGTCGGAATCCCCGGATGCTTCTCGCTCCGAATGATCGGCGCGCCGGTCGCCCTTCCGGTCGGGGCCGGAACGGGCGGGGCCGGGATCATCGCAGAGATCCGGCCTTCGCGCGCGGGTCGCTTCTTCGGCCCTTTCGGCGCGCCAGCGGTCGACCGCGCCGTGATCCCCGGAGAGCAGGATCTGCGGCACGGCCCGATCCCGAAACGTCGCGGGCCTGGTGTACTGGGGTCCTTCCAATCGTCCTGCTTGAAATGATTCGGTCTTCGCGGAATCCGGATTGCCGAGCACGCCCGGCAGCAGTCTGGTCACGCCCTCGATCAGGACCATCGACGGCACCTCGCCGCCGGACAGCACGTAGTCTCCGATCGAGATCTCCTCGTCGACGGCCAGGTCGACCACCCGCTGATCGACGCCCTCGTAGCGGCCACACACGAGCACCAGCGCGCTCTCGCAGGCCAGCTCGGCGAGGTGTCGCTGCTCGAGGCGGCGTCCCTGGGGAGTCAGCAGCACGACGCGCGCCGTGCGGCCGGGACCCTTCGGCCCCGCGATCGCCTCGATGGCGGCGACGAGCGGCTCGGGCTTCATCACCATGCCCGGGCCCCCGCCGTAGGGTGCGTCGTCGACCACGTGGTGCTTGTCGCTCGTGAAGTCGCGCAGGTCGTGCACGCCGATCTGGACGCGCCCACTCGACACGGCCGCTCCGAGGATCGACTCGCGCACGAAGGGCTCGAAGAGCCCGGGGAAGATCGTGATGACGTCAATCTTCATGCGACGCCTCCTTCTCGTGCCCCGCGTCCGTTCCCGCGTCGAGCAGACCCGGCGGCGCATCGACGACGATGCGGCGCGCTTCGAGATCCACTTCGCGCAGGAACGCTCCGGCCGCCGGGATCAGGTGCTCGCGGCCCGCCGACTCGTCCTTCACGACGAGCACGTCCGGCGCCCCGGTCTCCCAGATCCCCGACACGACGCCCAGGTTGCGTCCACAGCCGTCCTCGACCCGGCATCCGACGAGCTCGTACTGGTAGTACTCGCCCTCGGCCAGCGGTTCGAGATGTCCGGCGGGAGCCAGCACGAGCCGCCCTCGCAACGCCTCGGCCGCCTCGCGACTGTCGACGCCATCGAGTGTCAGCCTCGCTTCCCCGCGACGCCCGGAGCCGATCGCCCTCACCCGGGCTTCGACTGCTTTCGGATCCCCCTCCTCGCGGGCCAGCTTCACGCTCACACCCGCGTCCAAGTTGTCGTTCGTCTCGCCGAGCATCCGGACGCGCAGCTCGCCGCGCAGCCCGTGTGCTCCGACCACGCGACCGACGATCACCCCAGCCGGGGCGTCTGCCGCCGCGCGCTCCGACATGGTCAGTCGACGATGTCGAGCCGGCTGTCCGCTCCGTCGCGCGACACGCCGAGCAGCGCCCGCATCGCCTTCGCCACACGACCCTGGCGGCCGATCACGCGACCGCGGTCGTCTTCGTTCGTCTCGAGTTCGAGCATGCGCCCGCCGTCGCTGGCGTGCACCTTCACGTCGTCCGGGTTGTCGACCATCGCCTTCGCGATGAACTCGATGAGCTCTGCGGGCTTCGACATCAGGCGGCTCCGGTGGCGGCGTGTCGCTTCGCGCGGCGGATCAGCGACTTCACCGTGGGCGAGAGCTGCGCGCCCTTCGCCACCCACGCGTCGACCGCGTCGGTGCGCACGGAGAGCTTCTCGGGGTTGGTCTTCGGATCGAAGGTGCCGAGGAATTCGAGAGGCCGGCTATTGCGCGCCTTGCGCTCGTCGATGGCCACGATGCGGTAGAACGGGCGCTTCTTCGCGCCCGCGCGCGTGAGTCGGATCTTCACCATGGGAGCGGGTCCTCACCACCTGCCGCGTGTGCGCGACCGGGATTGGGCGCAAGCGGAACGGTGGCCGAAATAGGCGCGGAAGCTAGGGAAATGGCCCTGTGCGGTCAATGGCCCGGCGCGGGCGGTCAGGCGCCCGGACCGTTGCCCGATCGCTCGCGGTCCTTCCGCTCGGAGCATTCGGGGCAGGCGTACTGCACCTGGTGGGGCTTCTGGAGCCGGTCGTAGTCACGGTCGAGGGCCACCCGGCGCACCCGGGGCACCGTGGCGCCGCAGAAATCGCAGCGAAAACGCCCCTCGGCATCGCTCTGGGGGGAATCGTTCGGGGCGGACGGGCTGGCTTCGTCGGACATGGCGGCCAAAGGTACTCGCTGGCGGGTTGCTGGAAAGGGCCGGACCGGGCGGGGGCTAGCCGAGCCGGAGCCACAGCTCGCGCGGCGCATCGTCGCCGAGCGTCCGGGCGAGGGCGTCGAGGAGCTGTGGGGTCCGCATGCGCAGGGTCTGGCACCAGGCGCTCGAATCGACGCGCGTCTCGAGCACGCCGTCGCGCAGGGCCACCGGCTGGCAGTGGGAAGCCACCTCGGCACCGACCGCCTCGGCCCAGCGCTCCTGGATGCGCAGCGCGCGGGCCGACTCCCCGAGACCGAGATCGTTCAGCACGCTCCCGAGCAGCGCGCCGACCCGCTCGGGGTCGTGGCGGGCGGAGCGGCGTCGGCTCATCGGCGCGCCCCGCTCATCCGTCGATCGGGCGGAACACGAGCCCGCTCGGCAGCTTCGGCGTGAAGAAGGTCGACTTCTGCGGCAGCACCTCGCCCGCCGCCGTCACGCGGAAGACGTCCTCGGGCTCGAGCGGGTTCAGGTAGAGCGCGACCGCGCCGCGCCCGGCGCGCAGGTCGCGCGCCGTCTGGAGCGCCGACTTCGGATACGAGATCGCCCCGCCGCGCACGGCATCCTCGTCGAGATCGAAGACACCTTCGATCACCTCGCGATGGATCACGCGCACCGTCAGCTCGCCGTCATCGGCCGGCCGCGAGAAGATGCGCAGGCGGCCCGACGCGTCGTCGGCGGCGAAGGCGTGACGGTCGGCGAGCGGCTCGAGATACTGCTCGAGCAGCGCGGGAACGTCGGCCGGGTCGTCGACGGCGACGTCGCGACACTCCCAGCCCGGCAGCCGCTGCGCGAGGCCCTCGTCGGTCGGCAGCGCGCCCTTCAACACCAGGCGGTGGATCGGGAGCAGCAGGCTCCCGGGCGCGAAGGCGTTGGCGAGATAGACGAGCAGCCACTCGTGGGGCGCGTCCGGACCGTCGCCGTCGCCCGCCGCGCGACGCTCGTTGCGGTAGTTGATCGCCGTCTCGTAGCGGTGGTGACCGTCGGCGATCACGACGGGACGGTCGGCGAGGAAGGCGGTGAGGGTCTCCTGCGCGTTGGCGTCGTCGAGGCGCGCGAGACGGTGTTCCGAGCCCGACGCCTCGCGCGCCGTGCCGAGCTCGTTCGCGTCGAGCGCACTCGTGAGCAGCGGCGCGAGCTCGTCGTCGCGGTCTTCGTAGAGCATGAAGACCACCGAGAGGTTCGCGTTCGCTGCACGCAGGATCTTGAGACGATCGGCCTTCGGCCCGGCGAGCGTGCGCTCGTGCGGACGCACGATGCGCTTCTCGTAGTCTTCGAGATGCACCAGCGCGAAGAAGCCCTCGCGCGCGAGCGTGCTGCCGTCGGGGGCAGTGAAGCTCTGACGCAGCGGATAGAAGGCGGGCTGCGTGTCGCGCGTCAGCACCTTCTCCGCGATCCACGCGTCGAGGGTCTCGCGCACGTGGGCGTAGTCGGTGCCGGCCTCGTCGGCGACGTCGCGGGTGAGCTCGAGGCGGATCGCGTTGTGCGGATCGCGCTCGAAGAACCCGTCGCGATCTTCCGCGGCGATGACGTCGTAGGGCGGCACGATCACGCGCGAGAGATCGACGCGGTCGGCGTCGTAGCGCAGAGCGCGGAAGGGACGGATCAGGGTCATGCGAACTCCGCTTGGATCGGGGTCGTGATCATCGCGTCGACCGGGGTCATGCTGCGATCTCCGCGAGGATGGGCGCGAGGACCGTCTCCGATAGCGCGCCCCAGCGCAACACGCGGGGCGTCTTCCCGGTGAGGTCGACGACCGTGCTCGGGGCATCGCCGGAAGCGTCCGGCTCGCCGGCGAGCACGCGCAGCCGCGCGTCTCCCCCGCAGACGCGACGCGCCTCGCCGCGCGTGCGCGCCGCGGGCTCGCCGCTCCGGTTGCAGCTCGTCGCGGTGATCGGCCCGGCGTCTTCCACCGCCAGCGCCTCCGCGAGCGCGCTCGCCAACGGATGCGGCGAGCAGCGCACGCCGACGGCGCCGTCTTCCCGCGCGACGCCCTTCGCGAAATCACCGCGGCAGGCGACCACGAGCGTCAGCGGACCGGGCCAGAACTCGCGCGCGAGGCGTCGTGCCGAGGGCGCCACGTCGAAGCCGAGCGGCCCGAGCGACGCGATCCCGGCGACCAGCACCGAGATCGGCGCATCGTCGCCGCGGCCCTTGAAGTCCCGGAGCGCGCCGATCGCGGCATCGCTCGTGGCGTCGGCGGCCAGGCCCCAGACCGTCTCCGTCGGAAACGCGAGCACGCCCCCGGCAGCGACCCAGGCGACTGCCTCTTCCAGGCCCACTTCCATCAACGCGCGCCGGGCAGTGCGCGCGCCGCGATGTCACTGCGGCGTTGCATCCCCTCGAAGGTGATGCGATCGGCCGCGCGGTAGGCGCGATCGCGCGCTTTCGCGACGTCCTCCGCGCACGCCGTCACGCCGAGCACGCGTCCGCCGGTCGTCTCGAACGCGCCGGACGCGCCCCGCTTCGTGCCGGCGTGGAAGACGAAGACGTCGGGATCGCCGGCCACGTCGTCGAGACCGGAGATCACGCGACCCTTCGGGTACGAGCGCGGATAGCCCTCCGACGCGAGCACGACGCACACTGCCGCACCGCGCGCCTGCGGCGGCGGCACGCGGTCGAGTTCGCCGCGCGCCGCGCCGTCGAGCAGCGGCACGAGGTCGCTCTCCATCTGCATCAGCAGCGGCTGCGTCTCCGGATCGCCGAAGCGCACGTTGAACTCGATCACCTTCGGGTCGCCGGCGGCGTCGATCATCAGGCCGACGAAGAGCACGCCGCGGTAGGGCATGCCCTCGGAGGCGAGCCCGCGGATCGCCGGATGCACGACGCGTTCGAGGATCTTCTTCTCGACCCCCTCGTCGACGACCGGGGCCGGGGCGTACGCGCCCATCCCGCCGGTGTTCTCGCCGCGATCGCCGTCCAGGGCGCGCTTGTGGTCCTGCGCGGCGGCCAGGGTCACGACGTGCTCGCCGTCGCTGATCGCGTAGTAGGAGGCTTCCTCGCCGAGCAGCCGCTCCTCGATCACGACCTTCGCGCCGGCGTCGCCGAAGCGGCGCTCGGCCATCGCCTCGTCGAGGGCGGCGAGCGCCTGCTCGGGCGTCTCGCACACGGTGACGCCCTTCCCGGCGGCGAGACCGTCGGCCTTCACGACGCAGCCGTTTGGCTGCTTCGCGGCGTAGTCGCGCGCGGCGTCGAGGTCTTCGAAGACGGCGAACCCGGCGGTCGGAATCCGATGGCGATCCATGAACGCCTTCGCGAACGACTTGCTTCCCTCGAGCCGCGAAGCCGCGGCGGAGGGACCGAAGGTGGCGATGCCCGCGTCGTTCAGTCGATCGGCGAGCCCCGCGACCAGCGGATCCTCGGGACCGACGACGGCGAGATCGACCCGCTCTTCCTTCGCGAGCGCGACGACGGCATCGAGATCTCCGGCGCTCACCGCGGGAAAGCACGTCGCGTGGGCGGCGATCGCATCGCTGCCCGGCGCCGCGAGCACCCCGTCGACGCGCGGACTGCTCGCGATCTTCCACACCAGCGCGTGCTCGCGCCCCCCCGAACCGACCACCAGTACGCGCATGCGCGCCCCTCCCCCCTGGCCTAATGCCGGAAGTGACGCTTGCCCGTGAACACCATCGTCGCGCCGAGCCGGTTCGCCGCGGCGATCACCTCCTCGTCGCGCACCGAGCCGCCGGGCTGCACGAAGGCCACCGCTCCGGCTGCCGCCGCGACTTCGAGCCCATCGGGGAAGGGGAAGAACGCGTCGCTCGCGAGCACCGAGCCGCGCAGGTCGAGGCCCGTGCGCGCGGCCTTCTCCGTCGCGTGATGGATCGCGTCGACGCGCGACGTCGCGCCGCCGCCGATCGCGAGGGTGCCTGCCGCATTGGCGAACACGACGGCGTTGCTCTTCACGTGCTTCACGACCGACCACGCGAAGGCCAGCGCGCGCAGCTCTTCTTCGGTGGGCTTGCGCTCGGTGGCGACCTGGCAGGTCGCCACGTCCTCGATGCTCTGGTCGGGCTCTTGAACGAGCACCCCGCCGAAGACGCGGCGCAGGTCGAGCTCGGCCTCGGGCACGCGATCGGGATGGAAGCGCAAGAGGCGCCGGTTCTTCTTCTTCCGCAGCAGCGCGAGCGCGTCGTCCTCGAAGCCCGGCGCGATCAGCACCTCGGTGAAGATCTCGTCGACGGCGCTCGCCATCGCGAGGTCGAAGGGCCGGTTTGCGACGATGATGCCGCCGAAGGGGGAGTCGGGGTCGGTCGCGAAGGCGCGCCGGTAGGCGTCGGCGGGCGTGTCGCCCAGGCCGACGCCGCAGGGCGTGTTGAGCTTG
>JAHEJV010000333.1 GCA_024638705.1 Deltaproteobacteria bacterium
CGGGTCGACGTGCGGCCGACCGACCTGCTCGCTGTGGACGCGCCCGCGCAGCTCGTGCAGCAGATCGAGGACGAAGCGATCGACGTCGACGTGCTCGTGAACAACGCCGGGCTCATGGAGATGGGCGGCTTCTCGAACATCGATGTCGACCGTCACGAACGCCTGCTCCAGCTGAACGTCGTGGTCTTGACCTCCCTCGCGCGTCGGATCCTGCCGGGGATGATCGCGCGCGGACACGGGCGGATTCTCAACGTCGCGTCGGTCTCCGCGTTCCAGCCGATTCCATCGCTGGCGCTCTATGCGGCGAGCAAGGCGTTCGTGCTGTCGCTCTCCGAGTCGCTCTCCGAAGAGCTTCGCGGGACGGGCGTGACGGTGACGGCGCTGTGCCCGGGATTCACGAAGACGGACATGCTCGACCGTGCGAAGGACGAGCACTCGTCCGCGCGTGAGATTCCGGATGTCCTCGTGTCCGACGTCGAGGATGTCGCCCGTGAGGGCTACGAGGGCTGCATGGCGGGGAAGGTGGTCGTCGTCCCGGGACGTTCGAATCAGCTGATGACGAGCGCGGTCGGCTTCTATCCGCGCTGGCTCGTGCGCCGCGTCGGCGGTCTGTTGGGTCGTAGAGCCAGCCGCTGAGCGGAGGCCCCTCGTTCCGTTCTCTCCGTCGTCTGTGCCCCCAGACCTCGGTCTGCTCCTCGGCCTCGATCCCCTTCGGCGACCCAGACCACCCCCCTAGCGCGACGTCGCGGCGGGAGTATCGTTCCGCTCTTCCTTGACAGGAAATGGAGGGCCAACGTGAGGCGGTTCCGATATCTCTCTCTTCTGTTGCTCGTTGCCGGCGTCGCCTGCGCGAGCGTGCCGCCGCCGACGGACACGATCCGGGCGGCCGAGCAGGCGATCGACGAGGCGACCCGTGCCGACGCCGAGCCCCTTGCGCGGCTCGAGCTCCACATGGCGCGCGAGCACCTCGAAGAGGCCCGCGACCTGATGGATGCCGAGCGTCACGACCAGGCGCGTCGGCTCGCCGAGAAGGCGCTGGTCGAGGCCGAGCTCGCCGAGGCCAAAGCGAACTCGGCGCGCGCGCGGCGCAACGCCGACGATATCCGCGAACACATCACGACGCTGCGGCGAGAGATCGATCGCACGCCCGAGGCCACCCGGTGATGCAGCGAATCATGAAGCGCCACTTCCTGCCCGTCTTCTTCGTGGTCTTCGGTCTGCTCGCGTGCGCGACGCCCGATCCGCCGCGCGTGCTCGTCGACGCCGAGCATTCCTACCGCGCCGCCGCAGGGGATCCGGCGGTCAACGAGAACGCCCCGGTCGAGCTGTACGAGGCGAAGAAGGATCTCGACCGCGCGCAGTCGCTGTTCTCCGAGGACAGCGAAGATCCCGAGGTCGAGCACCGCGCGTTCCTCGCGCAGCATCGCGTCGAGATCGCGCGGCAGCTGGCGGCGCAGCGCGTCGCGGAAGCGGAGGCCAAGGCGCTGGCGCGCGACCGCGACCGCGTCGTGCTCGAGGCGCGCGAGCGTCAGGTCGACCTCGCCCGCATCGAAGCGGAGCGCGCGCGCGAGCGCGAGCGCGAGGCGGCGCGGCGCGCCGCCGACCTCGAGCAGGAGATCGAGGAGCTCCAGGCGAAGAAGACCGACCGCGGTCTCGTGATCACCCTGGGCGACGTGCTCTTCGACTTCAACCGCGCCGACCTG
This sequence comes from Deltaproteobacteria bacterium, assembly GCA_024638705.1. Lineage (GTDB taxonomy): Bacteria > Myxococcota_A > UBA9160 > UBA9160 > SMWR01 > JAHEJV01. Next base: position 1,704 of record JAHEJV010000333.1, read on the forward strand.
AAGGCCGGGGCGCGCACCAACCTCTCGCGGCTGGTCACCTTCCTGCGCGAGCAGGAAGACCGCGACGTCCTGATCGAGGGCCACACCGACTCCGTCGGCTCGGCGGACTACAACCGGAGCCTCTCCCAGCGGCGCGCCGAGGCGGTACGCCTCTTCCTGGTGGACTCGGGCATCTCGCCCTCGCGCTCGGTGGCGCGCGGCTTCGGTGAGGCGCGCCCGGTCGCGAGCAACGACAACGACGCGGGACGCCAGCGGAACCGCCGCGTGGAGATCGTGATCCTCGACCCCGGAGAACGCGCCTTCGACCAGCCCTGATGCCGACCTCGAGAACGAGGAGGAGACGCGGCCCGGCGGATGCGTCTTCGGGCTCGTCCAAAGCGGGCTTGTCACCGCGCAGGTCGATCGTAGTCGCTGCTCTCTCGCGGAGTCAGACCGTGGCCGCCGCCTGCTCGCGCGCGAGCCGGTTCTGGACGAGCCGGTCGCGCAGCGCCTGGGCGCCGTCGTTCATCAGCAACATGAAGAGGATGAACATCATCAGTCCGTCGGAGAAGTGGCCGCCCGTGCCGTCGATCGCGAGCTTCACGGCGATCACGATCAGCATGCTGAGGGTCAGGAACTTGGTGTGGGGCGAACGTCGGATGATGCGCGAGATCGGCACCATGCCGGCGATCATGATCCCGTTCGCGATCAGGATGCTGCTCACCATCCAGCCGAACTGGGTGTCGATGTCCATCAGCGACATCATCAGGAACACCTGGTCGACGCCGAAGATGCCGAGCAGCAGCTGGACGCCGAGGAGCGCGACCACGATGCGGACCCCGCGCGCGACCCCGCTCGTCGTCTTGGCTCCCGGCTCCGGGTGGTACTCGTGCCGGCCTAGCGCCGCCTCCTGGAATCCGTGCCAGTACTCGTAGATCACGATGGCCATCACTACGCCCGCCCCGAGGAAGAGCAGCAGGTTCCGCCACACGAGTTCTTCGGGGTGCTGGCTGAACCAGCGGTTCGGCAGCCACCACAGATCGGCCTGGGGTTCGAGCAGGAAGGTGAGCGAGGAGACGGCGAAGATCATCGCGACCCGGATGCACGCCGCCCCGAAGAGGGTGATCGAGCGCGCCCAGAAGTGGGCCCGCTCCGCGAGCCCGAGCTTGCGGATCTGCACGTCGGCCAGCACGCCGCCGTCGACGCCGAGGACGGTGTTGGCCACCGTCGCCATCGAGAACGCAATCAGCACTTCCATCGATCACCTCGCCCTGAATCGCCCCGCCGGCCGCGGCGCGCGGCGATGGTAGTCGCGAGGCGGTTCCGCATCGAGGGCAGCGAGAGACGGCGAGCCACCGGGCCGAGGCCGAATCGACGCCCCGTCGCCCGGCGCGCTCGACCAGGATGGATCGGGAGGGAACGCGTTGATCGACGTTGGAAGACGCCGGGACCGCGATGTTATGCCAGTCCTCGCAGGAGAGGGTGCGCACGCGCCCCTTGTCGGTGAGCGCTTCGAGCTGGACCTCGATGTCCGAGGTGACCTGGTCGAAGAAGAAGCTCGCGCCACCACCCGCAGGTCGCGCGCGCCGAAGGCGCCCTTCTCGTAGAGGGTCTCCCAGTCGATGCCGATCTTCTCGTCCTCGTCGAGCCGGATCTCGAGGATGCGCGCCTCGATCAGGATCAGGTGTGGATCGCGGTCGATCTCCGACAGGAGACGGGCCACGCGCTGCAGGAGCTCGGGTAGGTCTTCCACCACGAGCATGCCGTCGCAGGATCGGAATCGAGGGCAGGATGATCCGGATCGGGGCGCCTGCGTCGAAGCGAGTGCAGTCGAGACGGACTCGGCGGTATCATCCCAGCATGACGATGACGATTCGACAGATCATGCAGGGGCCCGTCGTCACGGTCGGGCCAGATACCACGCTCCAGGAGGTCCACCACGTCCTCGTCGAGAACGGCATCCACGGGGTGCCGGTCGTCGACGAGAAAGGGCAGGCGCTGGGGATGGTGACCAGCTCCGATCTGATGACCTTCGGGCTCGACCTCGAGAACGACGAGGAGGCCCGGCCTGCCGCGGTCGATTACCTGGCCGGTCTGCTCGAATACTCGCCGGAAGAGGCGCGCGAGCTCACGCCGGCCGTCCGGGATCACTTCGCGGGACGGACCGTCGCCGACGTGATGACGGACGAAGTCATCACCGTGGACGCCGACGCCCCGATCCGCGAGGCGGCCGAGGTCATGAGCCAGAATCAGATCCACCGCATCGTGGCCACCGAGGGCGGACGCGTCTGTGGGATCGTCTCCAGCCTCGACCTCGTGGCATTGCTCGCGCGCGAGATCTGAACCGCGTATTCGACGCGTCGACGAACGGGATCGAGGTCTTCGAACCGACCCGCCGAGATCTGCGGCTCCCCGCGCACGGCCGGCCGCGCGTGCCGGACGGGCTCATCTTCTCCGCCCGTTCGGACGATGAGCGCGGCGATGCGAGGCAATCCCCCGTCGGTCCAGGACCTCCTGCGCGAGTTCGCTCAGCTCAACGGGCGCCGGAAGGGGGCCGGCATCACACCGCTCGAGTACCAGCGCTGGCTCGACCTGCGCGGCAAGCTCGAGAAGGCGTTTCCCGGCAGGCCTCCGCCGGACGGCGGCAAGACCCACGTGCTGGTGGATTTCGAGACGCGGGCGGCGCTCGCCCGATCGATCATGGCGAACGTCCGACCCATCGGGCTCTTCGTGCCGACCCCGTTCGCCGCCGAGCCGGGCACGAAGTTCCAGCTGCGGGTGCAGATCCACGAGACGGACGAGCGCTACGAAGCACCGGTGGTGGTCGTCTCGAACAACGTCGGACCGGACTACAGCACCCGCGATCTCGGGATGGGCGTGCGCTTCACCGACAGCGGCGGGGAGCTGCGCCGGGTGCTGAACGAGCTGTGGGGTCCGAGCTAGGAAGCGCGTCTCATCGTGTGGCCCGGGCCGCACCCGATGTCGAGAACGCGCACGGGGCCTCGCTTGGGTCTCGGATCGGAAAGCACGACGTGCTAACGAGTCATCTGGATCGAGCGACGATCGCGCGCGAGAGAGAGGGGGGGCGATGGAGGTTTCGACCGGGGGACGCCGTGCGGAGCGCGGTCAGATCGGGTGGCGGAGGCGTTCGGTCTGCGGCCTCGGGCTCGCGATCGGCGCGGCTGCATGCCTGCTGAGTGGTGCCGCGAATGCCGAGGTCGATCGTGCGGCGGCGCTCGCCGACATGCGCGAAATCTACGCGAGCCTCACGAACCTGCTTCCGCTCGCCGTCGACGACGATCGTTTCCGCAGCCCGGAAGAGCGAGAGCGGATCCGTACCTCGCTCGCAACGATCGCTGCGCGTGCCGACCACGTCGGGCAGCACGTCGTGGGAGACGACCTGCGGATGAAATACCTGGCGAGTT
>JAHEJV010000049.1 GCA_024638705.1 Deltaproteobacteria bacterium
TGGCCGAAGGGGTGCGGCAGGTGCGCGGGACTTCGGTGAACCCGGTCGAGGACGTGGAGCATGTGGTCGTGACTGCGGGGACCGGGGTGCCGACGAGCGGGTTGATTCTCGGGCGCGTCTAGGCTGTGTGATGCCGCTTCGCTCTTCGGGAGCCGCGGCCGGGGTCAGGGGGATCCCTCCGCCCGATGGCTCGCCCTCCCTGGTGTGGTTTCCTGGTCGTCGGAGCTGGGAGGCTCGGAGTGGGTTGGACCCCGATGCGGGGCCCAGCTGCGCTGAGTCGGGCTGCGGGATCCCCCTGACCCCGGCCGCTACCTCGGAGGTGATTCGCTCTCGTTCGACGACGGGTGTCTTTCCGGGACCGGGCAGAAGGCGCCTTCGGAGAAGCCCTGGGCTTGGACGTCGAAGCCTCGGTTGAAACGGGCTCGGAAGTTCTCCCAGGCGATGTTGGCGGTGAGTTCGACGAGCTGTTCGTCGGAGAGGTCCTTGCGGAGGGTGGCGACGAGCTCGTCGCTGGCTTCGGCGGGGGTTCGCGTGAGGGCGACGGCGTAGTCGAGCACCGCCTTCTCGAGCGGGGTGAAGTGGTCGCTGTTCTGGTAGTCCGCGAGATCGAGGAGTTGCGACTCGGTGACGCCGCTGTCTCTGCCGACGGCAGAGTTGATGTCGATTCAGAACACGCATCCGATCATCGAGGCGACTTTGGTGTCGACGAGGCACTTGAGTCCGCCGGGGACGGACTTTCCGCGTGCGCTCGCGAGTTCGTAGAAGCCCGCCGCCCACATCACCGACTTGCTGTGGGCCATGATGCGCAGCGGGTCGGGCACCTTGCCGCCCGTGCGGGCGGCAGCGCCCTTGTACACGCCGCGGGTGATCAGGCCGGCTTGGGCGTCGGACACGCCGTCGATTCGCTGGGTCATCGGGAAGCCTCCGTTTGCGGGTTGCGGGAGAACTGGAACGCGGCCACGGCCATCACGAGGGCCGGGAGGTAGACGCCGGGGAAGTCGAGCCACCAGTGGTCGCCCGGCAGCGCGCCGCGGACGGTGTCGTAGACGTGGAGCGCACCGTGTGCGACGAGGAAGAGGGCGGCGATGGCGACGAGGGGAGGACGCCAGCGCGGCGCGCGTGCCGCCCACACGAGTGCCACGCCGGTGGCGAGGAAGGCGCAGCCGATGTCGCGGACGAAGTGGGGATTGAACGGCCCGGTGTCGGGCACGGCGGCGGGGAGCTCTTCGTACCAGTGCATCGGCCCGGCGAGCATCCACAGCGCGTTGCCGATGCTGATGGCGCCGATCGCGAGGAAGATCCAGCCCCAGGCGTCGAGTCGTCCGCTCATGGCGCGAAGGTAGGCGAAGCGATCCGCGGCCGGGGGATCCAATCCGACGCGGACGGCGGGGATCCAATCGCCGACGCCCATCACCGACGAGAATCGGAGTCAGAGCGCGCGGCGGAGGTAGACGTCGCCGGCGCTGCGCGTGAGGGCCTCGTAGTCGGCGTGGCGCCACTCGGCATAACGCGCGAAGCCGGCGCGCTCGTAGGCACGGATCGCCGCCGCGTTCTCGATCGCCGTGGCGACGACGGCCTGGCCGTGGCCTTCGTCGCGCGCCCAGGCGAGCAACGCATCGAGCAGCCGCGCCGCCACGCCGCGACCGCGGTGCTCGGGTCGCGTCGCCACCCACTCGACGCGCCACGCGTCGTCGGGCACGATGACGCGCACCACCAGAAACGGGTCGAGGCGCGCGAGCCAGCGCTCGGCCTCCTCGCGCGCGAAGCCGCGTTTCGAGAACGTCGCGAACCACGCACCGCGAAAACGATCCCAGGTGTGGACGCCGCCGACATAGCCCGAGAGCGCGCCACAGAATCGACCGTCCCGCTCGGCGACGAGAAAGCGCGAGACATGGCAGGGGTGCGGCGGACCCTCGCACGCGATCGCGGCGAGCAGCTCGCCGCGCTCCTCCTCCGATCCGGGCAGCGCGACGTCCCACTCGCTCGCACCGTGGTCGGCGCCGTCGCCCCCGCGCTGCGCCTCCACCATCGCCCAGGCGAGATCCGACGCGTCGGCGGGCGTGGCGGGTCGGACGGTGAGCGCGTCGGTCACGGCGCGTTCCGATGCCGACGGCGTCGCTCAGGTTTCTTCCTTGAGCCGGATCTCGCCGACGTCGTCGGGGTAGAGACCCTCCTTGTCGGAGTAGAACGCGCGGATCTCGTCCATGTCGGCGCGCACGTCGTCGGTCGGGACGAGCGCCGGTCCGAACCCGCCGACACGGCGCCCGTAGTCGAGGAAGCTCATCACGATCGGCACGCCCGCGGCTTTCGCGATCTGGTAGAAGCCCGACTTCCAGTACGGCACGTAGCCGCGCGTTCCTTCGGGCGGCACGGTCAGCACGAGCGACGGGTTCTTCTCGAAGGCTTCCGCCATCTGGCCGACCAATCCGCCGGCGCGATCGCGTCGCACCGGGATGCCGCCGAGCGCGCGCATGAGCGGTCCCGCCGGTCCGCCAAAGATCTGGTGCTTCCCCATCCACGACACCTTCACCCCGAAGGCCCAGGCGTGGGCGAGCAGATAGATCAGGTCCCAGTTCGAGGTGTGCGGCGCCGCGATCAGCACGTAGCCGCGCGCGGCCGGGATCTCACCCTCCTGCTTCCATCCGGTCATGCGCAGGAACCACTTCGCGAACCGAATTTTCACAGGGACTCCGGGACAGGTCTCCGCAGTGTCGCCCGGCGAACACCGTCGGACAAGGCCGTTCTCCGTCGGAGAACGGCGGATCGACGCGATCCGCCGACTGCCAGCGCTCGCGTGCGCTCTCCACGCTTCTCAGGCGTCGATGACTTCGTTCGCCCGGAGGGGAGGGACGCCACGCCCCGACCGTCCCCGATCCGAGGCGCAATCTAGTACGCGTAACGTCTCTGGAGCGCGCGGCTGCGTCGCGCCAGGACCGCGCTGCGTTCCGCCGGCGAGATCTCCGCCGTCGCGCGGGGCAACGCGTCGCGCAACGAGTCGAAGGGCACGACACGCAGGGTGGTCTTCGGGGTTTCCTCCGCGAAGAGGAAGCGCACCGCGAGGGTGCCCTGCTCGCAGCCGTCGGCGTCGAGCCAGTTCGGCACGCCCGGGTCGCGGTGGGCGATGACGCCGCGGAACACCCCATCGCCGTCGAGCGTGGCCCAGTGTCCGTTGAGCGAAGTCTGGCGCGCGCCGAAGTCGAGGGTCTCCCACCAGAAGTTGGTGAGCGCGACGCTCCACATCCGACACGCCGGCACGGGAAACTCGACGATCACCGCCTCGTCGAGCGCGCACGCAAACGGCCCCATCCCATAGGACTGTCCGTGGAGGCCGGGGCGGTCGGTGTCCTCCTGCACGTCGAACATCAGGATCGTATTCGCTTCGAGGGAGAGCAGCAGACGGCTCACCTTGTCCCAGCAGGCGGCGCCGGTCTCGAGCCACTCGAAGAGGCGGTCCATGCGCGCGCGCAGCGCGGCCATGTCGAAGCGGGCGGGCGGGTAGGGCGCATCGACGCGTTCGATCTCGAAGTGCGCCGGCGGCTCGTGCTCCCAGTCGTCGAAATACTGGCGCACGAGCACGAAGCTCGCGTCGTCGTCCGTGCGCAGCCAGTTGCCCGGGCGTTCGTCGCGGCAGAGCGTCACCTCGAAGTGTCCGTCTTCGTCACACACGAGCGTGTCGCCGGTGAGGAAGGAGACGGTGCGCCAGCCGCCCTCGTCGCCGGAGAAGGCGGGCATCTGGCCGTCGGCGAAGTGGCCGGTATTCACCTGGAGCTCGAGCTGGCAGGCCCCGCCGCGCGTGCCGTGGATGCGGTACTCGCCGTCGCCGTGGATGCGCGCCCAGCTGTAGTTGCAATCGGGATTGTCGAGGCCCCAGCTCATCTGGTTCTCGATCATGCGCGCGAAGACGGGGTGGTCGGCGTCGTCGTGTTCGACGCAAAGGCGCAGACCCGCCGCGAGGAAGCGCGTCAGGTAGCGCAGGCCGGCGGCGCGCTGGGCGTCGCTCTTTGGCGCGCCTTCTCCGAAGACGAGGTCGCCGAGCGACTCGACGCGCCGCGCGAAGTCGCGCCAGAGGAGGGTCGCGTCCGGGCCGGGGGGAGTCGCGGCGGGCATCGGCGCGCATTCTACGCCACGCGGCCGGGCGCGGTCGCGGTTTGGTGGGGCGGAGGGAGCGGATTACCGTCCGTTCCATGGACGCCCGCACCGCAGCGGATCGCGATCTCGTGCTCGTCGGCGCCGGACACGCGCACGTGCAGGTGATGCGCCGTTTCATGATGGCGCCCGTCGCCGGCGTGAGACTGACCGTCGTCGTGGATCGTCCCGAGGCTGTGTACTCGGGGATGGTGCCCGGCTTCGTCGCTGGCGACTACGACGCGAGCGACCTCGAGATCGACGCGGTGCCGCTCGCCCGCCGCGCGGGGGCGCGTGTCGTGCTCGCCGCAGCGCGCTCGATCGACGCGCACGCGCGACGCATCGAGCTGGAGGGACGCCCGCCGCTCGCCTACGACGTCGCGAGCCTCGACGTCGGCGCGACGGTGCGCGGCCTCGACCTGCCGGGCGTCCGCGAGCACGCGCTCGCCACGCGTCCGATCGCCGACTTCGTCGCGGCGCTCGACGCGCGCGTGGCCACGCTCCCGGACGCGCCGCGAATCGCCGTCGTCGGCGGAGGCGCCGCCGGCGTCGAGCTCGCCTTCACCCTCGATGCGCGCCTGCGCGCGCGGGGCTTGCGCCCCGAGCTTCACGTGATCGCTGCCGGCGACGACGTGCTCGAGGGCTACGCACCGCGCGTGCGCGACGCCGCTCGCGCCACGCTCGCCGCGCGCGGCGTCGCGCTGCGCATCGGCACGCGCGTGTCGCGCGTCTTCGCCGAAGGGCTCGAGCTGGAGGCAGGAGCCGATCGCACGCTCGACGCCGACCTCGTCGTGTGGGCGACGGGTGCGGCGCCGCTTCCCTTCCCCCACGGCCCCGGCCTCCCGTTCGAGGACGACGGCTTCGTCCGCGTCGGACCGACCCTCGAAGTGGAGGGTTGCCCGGATCTCTTTGCCGCCGGCGACTGCGCCGCGCTCCCCTTCGCGCCCTGGGTGCGCAAGGCCGGGGTCTACGCGGTGCGCGAAGGGCCGGTGCTCGACGCCAACCTGCGCGCTCGCCTGCGCGGCGGCACTGCGCGCGACTACTCGCCGCAGCGCGATTTCCTGACGCTCTTGAATCTCGGGAACGGCGAGGCGTTGGGCGCGAAATGGGGCTTCGCGCTCCGCGGCAAGGCGGTCTGGAAGCTCAAGGACTGGATCGATCGCCGCTTCATGCGTCGCTTCCAGGTGCTCGATGCCGGCGGTGCGCCGGCGGCCGGCTTCCCGAGCGCCGAGTCGATGGGCATGGAGGAGATGCCGTGCGGCGGTTGCGCGGCGAAGGTCGGAGCGTCGGCGCTCGACGCCGCGCTGGCGCGGCTTCCGAAGGCCGCGCCGGATGCGAGCGTCCACGTCGGACTCGCCGAGCCCGACGACGCCGCACTCGTCGAGCTGCCGCGCGGCGACCGCCTGCTCGCGACGATCGACGCCTTCCGCGCCTTCACCGACGACCCCTATCTCGTCGGCCGCGTTGCCGCGGTGAACGCGGTGAGCGACGTGTTCGCGATGGGCGGGCGCGCGCGTCACGCGCTCGCGCTGGTGAACGTGCCGGAGGACGATCCCGCGCGCGCCGAGGAGACGCTCTTCCAGGTGCTCTCGGGCGTGCGCGCGGCGCTCGATCCGCTCGGCATCAGTCTCGTCGGCGGGCACAGCACCCAGGGCGGTGAGCTCTACGTCGGCCTCACGGTGACGGGAGAGCTCGACGGTGCGGCGTTGCCCGCTTCGGGGCTCGCGGTCGGCGACCGGCTCCTGCTCTCGAAGGCGCTCGGAAGCGGCGTGCTGCTCGCCGCCGACATGCGCGGCGAGCTGCCCGGCGCCGATTTTTCCGCGCTGTGCGATCGACTCGTGCGCTCCAACACCGATGCCGCGCGGATCGCCCGCGAGTTCGGCGCTTCGGCCTGCACCGACGTCAGTGGCTTCGGTCTCGCCGGTCACGCCGCCGAGTTGTTGCGCGCGAGCGGGGTGTCGGCGCGGTTGTTCGCCGGCGCGCTGCCCGCGCTGCCGTCGGCGCGTGCGCTGCTCGCGAAGGGCGTGCGCAGCACCTATCACGAGCAGAACGCGCGCGGCCGACGCGGGCTCCTCTTCGCCCCGGACGTCGATCCGGCGAGCGAGGCACTGTGTTTCGACCCGCAGACCTCGGGCGGCCTGCTCTTCGGCGTCCCGGCGTCGCGTGCGCCGGGGGCGGTCGCGGCGCTGCGCGAGGCGGGAGACGTCGACGCCGCCGTGGTGGGCGAGGTCGTTGCGAAGCGCGCAGATGGCGCCCTCTTCGAGGGGGTAGCGGGCCCCGACACCGCTTCCGCTTGACAACGCCCAGTGGCCTGACTACCCAGGATCGCCCATGCCCGACACCCCCTCGCGAAAACTCCGGATGGCGATCGTCGGCGTCGGCAACTGCGCCAGCTCGCTCGTCCAGGGCATCGCCTACTACCGCGACAAGACGCCCGAAGACGCCGTCGGCCTGATGAACTGGGAGATCGGCGGCTTCCGCCCGGGCGACCTCGAGGTGGCCGCCGCCTTCGACGTCGACCTGCGCAAGGTGGGGAAGGACGTCGCCGAGGCGATCTTCGAGAAGCCGAACAATACGACGGTGTTCTGCGAGCGGGTGCCGAAGACGGGCGTGCGCGTGCGGATGGGGCGCGTGCTCGACGGCATGGCCGATCACTTCGACGGCTTCCCGGAGGATCGGCGCTTCCTTGTCTCCGACCAGAACGAGATCACGCGCGAAGAGGTGGTCGCCGTGCTGCGCGACGCGCGCGTCGACGTGCTGGTGAACTATCTCCCGGTCGGGTCCGAAGAGGCGACGCGCTTCTACGCCGAGTGCGCACTCGAAGCGCGCGTCGCGATCGTGAACTGCATCCCGGTCTTCCTCGCGAGCGACCCGGAATTCGCGGCGCGCTGCGAGCAGGCCGGCGTGCCCATCGTCGGCGACGACATCAAGGCCCAGCTCGGCGCCACGATCACCCACCGCACACTCACCGATCTCTTCGCGAAGCGCGGCGTCACGATCGACCACACCTATCAGCTCAACACCGGCGGCAACACCGACTTCGCCAACATGCTCAACCGCAGCCGCCTCGCCTCGAAGAAGATCTCGAAGACCGAGGCCGTGCAGTCGGTGGCGAGCGAGCGGATGGCGGACGAAGACATCCACGTCGGGCCGTCGGACTACGTCGCCTGGCAGAACGACAACAAGGTGTGCTTCCTGCGCATCGAGGGGCGGATGTTCGGCGACGTGCCGATGAACCTCGAGCTGCGCCTCTCTGTGGAAGACTCGCCGAACTCGGCGGGCGTCTCGATCGACGCGATCCGCTGCGCGGCGCTCGCCGCCCAGCGCGGCCTCTCGGGGCCGGTGCTCGCGCCATCGTCGTTCTTCATGAAGCACCCGCCCGAGCAGTGCACCGACGACGAGGCGCACCGTCGGACGGAAGCGTTCGTCCGCGGCGAGACGCGCTCTTCGTAGCCCGCGGGCGCTACTCCGCCAGCTTCCCCACGTGCTTCGCCGAGAGATGCCCGGCGCGGTGGAGCCAGCGGATCGTTTCCTCGTAGCTCTGGCGGGAGTCGCGATAGTCGAGGCCGAGCTTCTCGATCACGGGGGAGCGCACCGAGCCGGGCCACTGGGTGGCGAGATCCATCGCCTCGCCGCTGAGCGGGAAGTCGAAGGCGTAGACGTGGTTCTTGATCCAGTCGCCCACGCGACCGAGCGTGCGCAGCGCCCTCCCCGGGACGGACAGGTAGCGCACGCGACGTCCGGTGAGCTCGCGCATCAGCGCGATCATGTCGGGCCAGTCGCGATAATCGCCGCCCGTCACATAACGCCCGGGCGGGATCTCGGGGCGCAACATCGACGTGATGATCGTCGCGAGGTCGCGCACGTCGATGATCTCGAAGCCGCTCGAAGTGTCGAGCATCAGCTGGTTCAGGAAGACGCCGATCGTGTGGTTGACTTCCGAGAGGCCCGGGTCGTCGGGGCCGGCGATGCCGGGGGGGTAGACGGTGCGAACCGGCGCGCCGGCGTCCTGGAGCCGACGCACGTAGGACTCGCCCTGCGCCTTCGAGCGCGCGTAGGCGCTCTCGGCGGTGGCGATCGGCGAGTCGTCATGGAGCGGCTCTCCCGGATGGAAGAGCGCGCCGAGGCTCGAGACGTAGACGATCGAGTCGATGCCGCGTTCGGCGGCGCCGCCGACGACCAGCTCGACGGCGCGGACGTTGGTGTCCTCGACCTCCTTCGCGCGCCGCTTCTCGACGGCGACGACCGCAGCGGCATGAACCACCCCTTCGGCGCCCTCGAGTGAGCGCGAGACGCTCGCCGCGTCGGTGACGTCTCCGACGACCACTTCGACCGCATCGCCGTCTCCGGCGAAGACGCGCTTCGCCTTCTCGGCGTCGCGCGCGAGGACGCGTACGCCGTGGCCGGCGGAGATCAGCTCGCGGACGGTGTGGGAGCCGACGAAGCCGGTGCCGCCGGTGACGAGGACGCGCATCGCTCCGAAGTCTAACCGGATCTCGGCTCCCCGCTTTTCGAGACGAGGACCTATGCTGGCGATCCTTCGCAAAGCGACCGGCACGAGGAGACGACATGGCCCAGCTGACCTGGCAGATCGGCGACATCACCATCACCCGCATTCCCGAGGTCGTGGCCGAGCTTCCGCTCGAGCAGCTGCTCCCCGACGCGACCGAAGCCGCGCTGGCGCCTCACCGCGAATGGCTGGCGCCGCACTTTCTCGGCGAGGGCACGATGTTCCCGCTCTCGATCCACGGGCTCGTCGTCGACACCGGCGCGCGCCGCATTCTCGTCGACACCTGCCTCGGCGAACATCCGATCCCCGGCTTCGAGGCGCTCGCCGAGGGCGCCGACGACTTCCTCGGCGGGCTCGCGGAAGCGGGCTATGCGCGTGAGACGATCGACACCGTGCTCTGCACCCACCTCCACTTCGACCACGTGGGTTGGAACACGATGCGCGAGGGCGATCGCTTCGTGCCCACCTTCCCGCAGGCCCGTTATCTCTACGCGCGCCGCGAGTGGGAGCACTGGTCGAAGGAGGCTCCCGGCGAGTTCAACCCCACCTTCGACGCGGCGGTGCGTCCGGTGATGGAGGCGGGGCTCGTCGATCTCGTCGACACCGACCACGCGATCTGCGAGGGCGTACGCCTCGTGCCCACGCACGGACACACGCCCGGCCACGTGTCGGTGGAGATCACGTCCGGCGGCGAGCGCGCGTTCATCACCGGCGACATGACCCACCACCCGGTGCAGTGGGCCGAGGTCGATTGGGCGATGGGCGCCGACGTCGACAGCAGCGAGGCCGCGGGAAGTCGCCGACGGGTGATCGAAGAGCTCGGCGACCAGCCGGTCCTGGTGATCGGCACGCACTATGCGCCGCCCTGTGCGGGCCACCTGGTGCGCAGCGGTCGAGGAGCGAAGTTCTCGACCTGACGTCGGGTCAGGGCTTCGCGGCGTTCGCCGGCCGTGCGTTCGCGGGCCGCGGATAGGCCTCCCCCACGAGGCGGAGCGCGATCGCACGCGCCGCGAAGTGTTGTCCGCGCGCGTTCCAGTGGAAGTCGCAGGGGTGGAAGAAGCGCGCCAGGTCGCCTGGCTGGGCGGCCATCGTCGGCAGCAGGTCGACCAGCGTGATGCCGTGATCGGCGGCGAAGTTGGCCAGGCGCTCCGAGAGGGGGGCCTCGCCGTCGCGGGCGAAGCGCGCGAGGTCGGCGGCGTTGGGGAGCAGGGCCAGCACGAGGCGTCGCTCGCCCACGGCATCGTCGAGCAGGCCGAGGGCGTGTTCGAGCAGCGTGTAGCCGGGCTCGGGGAAGTCGTAGAAATAGGACCCGATGTGCTCGTCGTCCCAGCGGTGGGCCTCCGGATCGAGGGCGGGGGGCGGCGCGAGGCGCAGCCGCAACCGGTCGAGCGCCGTGTAGAGCACCGTGTGATGACGCGACCAGCGCAGCCAGCCCGGTTCGCGGACGTCGAGGCGTCGGAAGCCGTCGCCGTCCGGCACGAGGTAGGGCCGGTAGCGGTACTCGTAGTTCGCGGCCCAGCCCGGCATGCCGGCGTCGAGGTCGATGAAGTCGTTGCCGGGGTAGACGGTGGCGATCACCGTCTCGTGGTCGTAGTCCTTCGCGAGCCCCTCGTAGACGAGAACCTGCTGGTAGGGGCTGAAGTGGGGCATCGCGAAGTTCAGGTGCTCGATGCCGGTCCTGGCCTCGAGCACGTCCGAGAAGCGCTGCTCGCGCGGAACGCCCCAGCCGTCGGCGAAGGAGTCGCCGAGCACGACGACGCGCGGGGCCTCCGATCGCCGCTCGCGCTCACGATCGCGGGCGCCGACGGCGTTCGACCGGTAGACGTTGTCGAGGCAGCGGAACCGATGGCGCGTTTCCGCGTCCGGGTGTCGCCAGAAGCCGAAGCGCGGGTGGGCGCCGTCCCAGTAGGTCGAGGCCGGCTTCGGCTCGGGCAGCGAGGAGAGATCCAGCGCCACGGCCACGCGCAGGCCGAGCTCGAGCAGGACGAACATGCCCCCCGCCATCACGAGGGCCCAGGCCAGCAGGCGAGCGGGGCGGCGTCGGGCGGTGGCCATGACGGCACGGTAGCGATCCGCTCCGGCGGCACGGTAGCGATCCGCGATCTTCCGCGACCCGCGCTGGCGGCGTGCGCGCGCACCCCGATAGACTCGCGCGCTCCCCGCACCACACCGACGTGCCACGAAGGAGGGGACCGTGTCGGCCCCGGACGAGACTCCCGCTCCCCGCGACTTCATCCGCCACATCGTGGCGGCCGACCTCGCGGCGGGGAAGAACGGCGGACGCGTCGTCACGCGCTTTCCGCCCGAGCCCAACGGCCATCTCCACATCGGGCACACGAAGGCGATCTGCCTCGACTTCGGCGTCGCCGAGGAGAACGACGGCGTCTGCCACCTGCGCTTCGACGACACGAACCCGACCGCCGAAGAGGGCGCCTACGTCGACGCGATCAAGGAAGACCTGCACTGGCTCGGCTTCGACTGGGGCGAGTACGAGTACTACGCGTCGGACTACTTCGACCAGCTCTACGCGCTGGCGGTGAAGTTGATCGAGAAGGGGAAGGCCTTCGTCTGCGATCTTTCCTCGGAGGAGATCGCCGCGCGGCGCGGCAGCCTCACCGAGCCGGGCACCCACTCGCCCTACCGAGATCGCAGCGTGGAGGAGAACATCGACCTCTTCGCGCGGATGAAGGCGGGCGAGTTCGAGAACGGCGAGCGCACGCTGCGCGCGAAGATCGACATGGGCTCGCCCAACCTCGCCCTGCGCGACCCGATCCTCTATCGCGTGCACAAGGTGCCGCACCACCGCACGGGCAACGCGTGGAACATCTATCCGATGTACGACTTCGCGCACAGCCTGTCCGACTCGATCGAGGGCATCACGCACTCGCTGTGCACCCTCGAGTTCGTCGACCGCAGGGCCCTCTACGACTGGATCCTCGACTCGCTCGAAGTGCCGTGCCATCCGCAGCAGATCGAGTTCGCGCGCCTGAACCTCTCGCACACCGTGATGAGCAAGCGCGTGCTCAAAGGGCTCGTCGATCGCGGCATCGTCGCCGGCTGGGACGACCCGCGCATGCCGACGATCAGCGGCATGCGCCGGCGCGGCTATCCGCCGACGGCGCTGCGCCGCTTCGTCACCGAGGTGGGCGTCGCGAAGCGCGAGAACACGATCGAGCTGGCGCGGCTCGAGGCGTCGGTGCGCGAGGAATTGAACCGCACGGCGCTGCGCCGCATGGCGGTGCTGCGGCCGCTCAGGGTGGTGATCGAGAACTATCCCGAAGGCGAGGTCGAGCATCTGCCGGCGGTGAACAACCCGGAAGACGAAGCGGCCGGCTCGCGCGACGTTCCGTTCACCCGCGAGCTCTACATCGAGCGCGACGACTTCCTCGAGGACCCGCCGAAGAAGTTCTTCCGCCTCGCGCCCGGACGCGAGGTGCGGCTGCGCTATGCCTATTTCATCACCTGCACCGACGTCGTGAAGGACGCGAACGGCGAGGTGGTGGAGCTGCGCTGCACCTACGATCCGGCGACGCGCGGCGGCGACGCCCCGGACGGTCGCAAGGTGAAGGGCACGCTGCACTGGGTGTCGGCCCCCGAATCGATCGCGGCCGAGGTGCGCCTCTACGCGACGCTCTTCTCCGTCGAGGATCCGCTCGACGTGCCCGAGGGCGAGGACTTCACCGCGAGCCTGAACCCCGACTCGCTCGAGGTAGTCGAGGGCGCGCGCCTCGAGCCCGCCCTCGCCGAGGCCGTCCCCGGCGACCGCGTGCAGTTCGAGCGCACCGGCTACTTCTGCGTGGACCCCGACAGCACGCCGGACGCGAACGTCTGGAACCGCGCCGTCACGTTGCGGGACACGTGGGCGAAGGTGAGCCGGAAAGGCTGAGCGTCGCCTGGCCCGTGCACGGGCCCGCCTTCGCTCGCCTGGGTCTCGCTGCGCGTCGGCCGACTCGCGAGTCGGCCGCCTAGCCGACGAACCCCGCCAGCTGATCGAGCAGCGGGAGCATCTTCTCGCGGTCGATCGGCGGGAGGCCGAACACGGCGCGGTCGACGCCGGCGTCGCGGTACTTCGCGACGACGTCCGCGTTGCCGGTGACGCCGAAGACCGACACCTCCATCTCCGCCGGGTCGCGGCCGGCGTCCTTCGCGAGCTTCTCGAACTCGGGGATCTGGGTCGCCAGGTCGTCGTCGCGGCCGGCGATCGGGATCCAGCCGTTGCCGTAGCGCGCGGCACGCTTCGCGGCGCCGGGGAAGCCGCCGCCGACGTGGATCGGCGGGTGCGGCTTCTGCACCGGCTTCGGCCACATGAAGATCGGATCGAAGTCGACGTGCTTGCCGTGGTATTCGGCTTCGTCCTCGGTCCAGATCTTCTGCATCGCCTCGACGCGCTCGCGCATCAGGCCGAAGCGTCCCGAGAGCTGCGTGCCGTGGTTGTTCATCTCCTCTTCGTTCCAGCCCGCGCCGATGCCGAAGAGGAAGCGCCCGCCGGAGAGCTGGTCGATCGATGCGACCTGCTTCGCGGTGTGGATCGGGTCGCGCTGCACGACGAGACAGATGCCCGTGGCGACCTTGATCCTCGTGGTCACGGCAGCGGCGCCGGCGAGGGCGACGAAGGGATCGAGGGTGTCGTAGTACATCTTCGGGAGGTCGCCGCCGCCGGGCCAGGGCGACTTCCGCGAGGTGGGGATGTGCGAGTGCTCGGCCACCCAGAGTGATTCGAAGCCGCGGTTCTCGGCCTCGATCGCCAGCTCGGGCAGCGGGATGGCGTAGTCGGTGGGGAAGATCGTGACGCCGAATTGCATGGGGTCCTCCTGGTGCAGGCAACGCATGGTACTCCGCGATGGCGCGCGCAGGGGAGCGGCTTGTAGAGTTCGCGGCCCAAGGAGGAACGCATGTCCCCGCGCGACCCCGTCATCGTCGGCATCGGCCTGTCCGACTACCCGAAGGCGCCGCACCTGTCTGCCGTCGAGCACCACGCCCAGGCGATGCAGCGCGCACTCGCCGACTCGGGCGTGGAGAAGTCGGCGATCGACGGCTACTTCGCGGCCGGCGGCATGGCCGTCGGCGAGGAGCCGATGACGATGGCGGAGTATCTCGGCATCCGGCACCGCTACATCGACGGCACGATGGTGGGCGGCTCGTCCTTCGAGTTCCACGTGCAGCACGCCGCCGCAGCGATCCGCGATGGCCAGTGCGAGACGGCGCTCATCACCTACGGCTCCGACTACCTCTCGCGCATGGGACGCGCCCTCGGCACGGGCGGCTTCGGTCGCAAGGCGAAGCCGGTGCCCGGTCCCGGGCAGTTCGAAGCGCCCTACGGCAACTCGCTCGTCGGCGCCTACGCGATGGTCGCGCGGCGACACATGCACGAGTTCGGCACGACTTCCGAACAGCTCGCCGAGATCTCCGTGGGGGCGCGCGAGTTCGCCGGCCTGAACCCGAACGCGATGTATCGCGACCCGATCACCGTGGACGACGTGCTCGGCTCGCGCATGATCGCCGACCCGCTTCACAAGCTCGAGTGCTGCGTCGTCTCCGACGGCGGCGGCGCGGTGATCCTCACCACCGCCGAGCGCGCGCGCGACCTGAAGAAGCCGGCGATCTCCGTGTTGGGCGCCGCCGGCGGCATGACGCACTGGAACATCAGCCAGATGCCCGATTTCACCACCTCCGCGGCGGCGCAGTGCGCGCCGGAAGCCTTCGCCCAGGCGGGGCTCACGCCGGCGGACGTCGACACGCTCCAGATCTACGACAGCTTCACGATCACCGTGCTCACGATTCTCGAGGACGCGGGCTTCTGCAAGAAGGGCGAGGGCGGACCCTTCGTCGCCGAGGGACACCTGAAGCGCGGCGGCCGCGTTCCGCTCAACACCGACGGTGGCGGGCTGTCGAGCTGCCACCCCGGGATGCGCGGGATCTTCCTGCTGATCGAGGCGGTTCGTCAGCTGCGCGGCGAGGCGGGCGAGGCCCAGGTGCCCGACTGCGAGGTCGCGATGGCGATCGGTTCCGGCGGCTGGCTCTCGGCGATCGGCGCGGTGCTGCTCGGAAAGGGAGGGAATTCCTGATGGAGGTTCTTCGCGACCGCGAGTGGAAGAAGCCGATGCCGAAGCCCGACCCGGTGTCCGCGCCGTGGTGGGCAGCCGCCGCCGAGGGGCGGCTGCTCTTCCAGGAGTGCCCGACCTGCGGACACCGCCAGTTCTATCCGCGCCCGATGTGTACGGCCTGCGGCGCCGATACGGAATGGGCGGAGGCGTCGGGCCGCGGCACGGTGCATACCTTCACGATCGTGCGGCAGTACGGACAACCGCCCTTCAAGGACGAGCTGCCCTACGTCGTCGCGATGATCGAGCTCGAAGAGGGCGTGCGGATGCTCGCGAACGTCACCGATTGCGATGTCGAGGCGGTGTCGATCGGGATGCCCGTCGAGGCGTATGCGGTGGCCGCCGGCGACGAGGTCGCCGTGCCTCTGTGGCGGCCGGTGGACGGAGGCTGACCGGCGTTTCCTCTTGCGTGGATCCGTTGGGGGGATGTCACCTACCAGGCCGGCGGGCGTTTCCTGTTCTTCGCAGACGCATGGCGCGCTGAGCATCGGCGACATCCCCCCAACAGATCCACTCGGGCATTCGCATCGCAATCCGCGCGCGCTGCAATCCACCGCTCCCAGCGGAAGCGCGATTGGGGCTTAGCTCCGCGTGCGAATCGGCCGATCCACCGTGTGTCTCTTGATGGTGGGGCCCCGGGCGAGTGTCGACGAACGACGAGAGTCAGCATCAGATCCTCGCGGCGGTCGAGGCGCATCTCGAGACCGAGCGGCTCGGACTCTCCGACCTCACGTCGGCGCTCCACCCCGAGGAGATGCACTGGCTCCGGGAGCCGAAGTCCGGCGAAGCCGCGCCCTGGCCGCCCGACGTCCGCGAGCGGATCGAAGCGCTCGTCGTGCTAGGAGACAGCCGTCGCACTGCGCTGCGTCCGCGCGGAGACGTCGCAGCGCGCGAAGTGCTCGCGACGCGGGTGGTCCTGATCGGCTTTCCCGCGGCCGCGCGACACAAGATCGTGGCGCTCTTCGAGGAAGCGCTGGAGAGCCGCTATCTCGTGCGCGCCGCCGAGACCATCGAGCAGGCGCGCACGATCACCGCCGAGGGCGGCTTCGACGTCGCGCTCCTCTGCTTGCGGCCGAGGGAGGAGAGTGGCGCCTCCCAGCTGGCTCGCGTCGAAGTCGCGACGAATGGCATTCCGATCGTCGCCGTCGTCGCGGGGCAGCACGCCGAGATGATGGGCGACCTCGGGGTGTACGACGTGCTCGTCGAGGAAGACCTCGACGCGAAGCTGCTCGCGAGCGAGGTCGAGCGCACGATCGGCCGGCGTCACGCCGCCGAATCGCTGAAGATTCCCCCGCCGAGTGTCCCGATCCGCGACGTGCGCACGGGTCTGCCCGAAGGCACGGCGATCCGCGAACATCTCGAGCGTGCGCTGAGTTATGCGGAGCGCAACGGCGAACAGGTGGCGGTGCTCGCGCTCGACGTCGACGACGTCGAACCCGCGGCGCGCCGCTTCGGAAGCGACGTCGCCGAGGGGCTGATGATCACGGCGGCGGATCGGTTGCGCGGCGCGCTGCGCAAGAGCGACGTCCTCGCGCGCGTCGAGGACGGCAGCTTCCTCGTGCTGCTCCAGGGCCGCGACCTCGACTACAGCCCGGCGCGCGCGGCCGAGCACATGCTCGAGTGCCTCGGGCGCACCATCGTGGTGAACGGCGCGGAGCTCGACCTGAGCGCTTCGGTCGGGATCTCGCTCTATCCCCGCGACGCGACCGACCTCGTCGATCTGCTGCGCCTCGCGGGCCAGGCCGTCGATTCGGCGCGGGCGTCGGGACGCAACTGCTACCGCTTCTACGGACACACCGAGAGTGCATCCGAGGCGCGGCGCCATCGCATCGCCGAGCGGGTGCGCAGCGCGCTCGCGCGCGGCGACCTGCGCGTGCACTACCAGCCGCGCGTCGACGGCCGCACCGGCGCCATCGTGGGCGCCGAGGCCCTGCTGCGTTGGGACGACGAGCAGCTCGGCGAGATGGCTCCCGGCGAGTTCGTCCCGATCGCCGAGCGCACCGGTCAGATGTGCGAGATCGGCGCGTGGGTGATGCGCGAAGCGTGTCTCGCCCATGCGCGCTGGCGCGAAGCCGGGTTCGAAGACCTCTGCATCTCGGTGAACGTGTCGGCGCACCAGGTGCAGTCGGCGTCGTTGCGCGACGCCGTGGTCGACTCGGTGATGGAGGCTTCGGTTCCGCCCAACCGCCTCGAGATCGAACTCACCGAGACGGCTCTCGTCGACAACCAGAACGCCGCAGCGAAGCTGCTGCGCGAGCTGGCCGAGATCGGGGTCTCGCTCTCGCTCGACGACTTCGGCACCGGACACTCGGCGCTCTCCTACGTCCGGAACTTCCCCGTCCGCACGCTGAAGATCGATCCGAGCTTCGTTCGCGAGATCGAGGAAGGCGCTGGCTGCCCGGCGTTCGTCAACGGAATCATCGCCCTGGCCAAGGCGCTCGGCCTCGAGGTGGTCGCGGAGGGCGTCGAGACCGAGGCCCAGCGCGCAGCGCTCATCGCCGAAGGATGTCACCAGATGCAGGGCTATCTGTTCAGCCCCGGGGTCGCCGAGGACGAGTTCGTCGCGCTCCTCCGGGCCGGCCCCGCGCGCGCTGCCGATTGACGCCACGTCCGCGTCCGTGTAGGCAGGGGGTCCAACGCGAGGAGGACCCCGAATGGACGCCCAGGAATCCCTGCGCGAGATCGAAGCGATCAAGCAGCTCAAGTACCGCTACATGCGCGGCATCGACGAGAAACGCTGGGACGAGATCGAAGCCTGCTTCGTGCCCGATGCCACCTGCTCCTACAGCGGCGGGAAGTACGCCTACGACGGCCGCGAAGCGATCATGAAGTTCCTCACCGAGTCGATGGGTCGACCGACCTTCCTGTCGAGCCACCGCGTCCATCATCCGGAGATCGAGATCACGAGCGACACCTCCGCCACCGGCACCTGGGCACTCGAGGACTACGTCATCGACGAGCAGCACGGCCTCACCATCCACGGTGCCGCCTTCTATCGCGACCGCTACGTCAAGGTCGACGGCGCGTGGAAGATCCAGCACACCGGCTACACGCGCACCTTCGAGCAGATGCAGAAGCGCGAGGGTTCGGGCTGGCACGTGACCCAGCGCGGGTTCGAGGCGTAGCCGCTCCTCGTCGGCGCCCGCGCTAGTCGCGGTTCAGCAGGTGCAGCAGCTCCTGGAGGAACTCGGTCTGCCGCGCGACGCCTTCGGGGGAGAAGGGGTCGATGCCGAGCAGCTCGCGGTTGAGCGGGGCGAGCGTCGCGTAGCCGAGGATAAGCGCATGGATGCCGGAGATCACCCAGGGCAGGAGCGCCGGGTTCTTCTGCACGATCGCGTTCTTCTCGGGCGAGAGCAGCAGCGCGCGTTCGAAGAAGGGGCGGTACCAGCGCGTGCGCAGCAGGTCGAGCTGGTCGCCGCCGGCGAGCGTCGCGTACTGGAGGATGCGCGCGAGGTTGGGGTTGCGCGCGTGGAAGGCGATGTCGCGGGCGACCGCCGCGCCGCTCGCGGTGTCGCCCGGGGCGCGCGTCGCGTCGTCGAGCAGGGCGAGGAAGGGGTCGAGCAGGCGCTCGAGCACGGCGACGTAGAGATCCCACTTGCTCTCGAAGTGGTTGTAGATCGCCTGCGGCCGGACGCCGACGCGGTCGGCGATCTCGCCCAGCGATGCCGCGTCGAAGCCGCGCTCGGCGAAGACCGCCTCGGCGGCTTCGAGCAGGCGATCCGCCGTGCGCCGCGGCCCGGGCCGCGCACGCGGTCGATCGGGCGACGGGGGCGATCCGGGCGACGTGGGCGGTCCGGGCATGGCTGCGAAACGTAGCCGGCCAACCCGGGGATTCCCAGCGGATATTACTGGTTGACAACCATTCATGTCCTGGTCTATCCATCCGTTTCCTTTGACGATTCCTGCCAGGCTGCGGGTTCTGACCCGGCTCTGGGGAGCCCCGATGCCCGAGAACGAGACCGAGAAGACAGGCCCGGCCACGCCGCTCGACGCCGCGGACGTGCCGTCCTGGGACGCCGAAGACGACGTCGTCGTGGTGGGCCTGGGCGCGGCCGG
>JAHEJV010000050.1 GCA_024638705.1 Deltaproteobacteria bacterium
AAGCTCGGAGGACGCGGCTCGGACGCCCAGGACGTCGTGCCCCAGGAAGTGGAGCAGGCGATCCAGAGCGTGGCCGAGACCGTGATCGGCGAGATCAGCCGCTCGCTCGACTTCTACGGTGCGACCAGTGCGGACAGCCGGATCGAGAAGGTCTTCCTCTCGGGCGGATCGTCGAAGATCTCCGGCTTCGAGAAGTCCTTCCACGATCGCACGGGCCTGCCGGTCGAGATGCTGAATCCGCTCGCGCGGATGATTCCCAACAACAAGTTCGAGCCCGCGTTCCTGGACGACCTCGCGCCTGCCCTGGGCGTGGGCGTCGGTCTCGCTCTGCGGGAGTCGGAGGACTGATGATCCAGATCAATCTCCTTCCGGTTCGCGAAGCCCGGCGCAAGGAAAACCTGCGCCAGCACGTCCTCCAGCTGGTGCTGGTGCTGATCGTCGTGGGCGGCGTGGTCGGATACGCGAACTCGAACATCGACGACAAGATCGGCAACGCAAAGCTCCGCGTGACGCAGATGGAAAGCGACATCGCGAAGTTCAAGCCGCAGCTCGATCAGGTGGCGGCCTTCCGCAAGAAGAAGGCGAAGCTGCAGAAGAAGATCGACATCATCGACGGCCTCGACCGCCAGCGTCGCGGCCCTGTCAAGGTGATGGACGAGCTGGCGACCCACACGCCCGATCGGCTGTGGCTCGACTCGGTGTCGACGAAGGGCACGCAGATCTCGATCGCGGGCCAGAGCCTCGACAACGAACTCGTGGCCGTCTTCCTCGGATCCCTGGGCGATTCGCCCTATTTCCAGGACGTCGACCTGAACAGCACCGAGCTCGGGAGCGCGAAAGACGGTCTCAAGCTCGTGAAGTTCAAGATCCAGGCATCGATGGCGACGCCGCAGAAGAAGACCGAAAGCTGAACCGAGGACGCCCATGGAAGCTTCATCCGAACTCCAGACAAGGCTCGAACAGGTCGCGAAGCTCCCGCGCGGGGTGCGAATGGGCATCCTCGCCGGCATCGCCGTGGCGATCTGCGCGGGATACTACTTCGGCGTCTACGAGGCGAAGAACGAGCAGCTCCAGGCGCTTCGCGCGAAGGAGCTCGAGCTCCAGCGCAAGCTCTCCGAGGTGCGCTCGGTCGCTGCGAACATCGCCGCCTTCGAGGAAGAGATCACCGGGATGGAGGCGCAGCTCGCGATCGCGCTGCGCCAGTTGCCGAACGACAAGCAGCTCGAGGTGCTCCTCGCCGACATCAGCAATCTCGGGAAGACCGCCGGTGTCGAGATCAAGTCGTTCAAGCGCGAGAACGAGCAGGTCCACGACTTCTACGCCGAGGTTCCGATCTCGGTGAAGCTCGAGGGGAGCTACCACGACATTGCACGCTTCTTCGATTCGATCGCGAAGTTGCCGCGCATCGTGAACATGGGCGCGATCAACATCAAGGTCGCGGACGCGGACGAGACGAGTACGAGGCTGACCGTGACCGGCACGGCCACCACGTTCCGCTTCGTCGGCAAGAGCTGAGGCGATGAGCATGATGAAACGACGATCCAACGGAGCTGGCGTCATCGTGCTGGCGGCTCTCCTCGGTTGGACGCTGGGCTGCGGGGAAGAGGCACCCACGCCGACGGTGAGCGACTTCGCCAACGCGCGCGAGGCCGCCAAGACGAGCGGCAAAGTGAAGCCGAGGCGCAAGGCGCGGGCCGCGCCTGCGGAGAGGCCGACCCGCGTCGACCCGATCTCGGGTGTCGAGCAGGTCGCCAGCGACTACAACTACGACCCGACCGGCAAGCGCGACCCGTTCCGCAGCTTCATCTGGGACCGCCCGGATCGCATGGAGGCCGTCGCCGAATCGGGACCGCTCGAGCAGTTCGACCTGTCTCAGCTCGAGGTGGTCGCGGTCGTGTGGCGCACCGGGAACGCCCGGGCGCTGGTCGAGGATCCCTCCGGCGATAGCTACATCGTCGGGCAGGGAGCAGCGATTGGAAAGAATCAAGGTCGCGTGATCTCGATCGACGACAACACCGTCGTCGTGAAGGAGATCTACGTGGACTACCTCGGTCAGGAGACGACCAAGGACATCGAGATGCGCATGCGTCGGACCGAAGGGGGATGATTTCGATGCTGGGAATCCACACCGTCAGGTTGCCGTGGGTGATCGGAAGCGCATTGTGCGCAGTGATCGCGGCCGGAACCTTTGCGTGCGCGGGCTCGAGCTCGCCGCCGTCTGCTGCGTCGCAGCCCAACGAGGTCGTCGACGTGCTGGTCGAATCCTCCGAAGGCGGGAGTCGCGTGACCCTGGTGGGTCCGGACACGCCCGTCTTCACCGCCTTCCAGCAGAGCGATCCCGATCGCGTGGTCGTCGACCTCGCGAACGTGGACGCCGGAGCGTTTGCCGAGGCCGTCACGGTGAACGACGGGCTGGTGGACGAGGTTCGCGTCCAGCCCCTGGTCGAGGGGAGCGACGAGGCGATGACGCGCGTCGAGGTCTGGCTCGCAGCGCCGGCCGAGTACGAGATCACGCACGAGGCCGAGGGCTTCGTGATCTCGCTCGTCGCGACCGACGCGCTCGCCGCGGCCGACACCGATTCCGCTGGCGAAGCCTGGGACGAGGCCGCCGAGGACGATCCGTGGACCACGTCGATGGGCGAGGACACCCCGGACGCCGCCGAGGACGAGGACTGGTCCGCGATGGATACCGCCGCCGCGATGGAGTCGGCCGTCCCCGCGACCGTGCTCAGCGCGGTGGACGCCCGCCCGGTGGGTGACGGTTCGATGATCCACCTCCAGGCGAACGGCACGGTCGACAGCGCGGTGAGCTTCACGCTCGAGGATCCCGCGCGTCTCGTGATCGATCTTCCCGAGATGACGAGTGAAGTGACGCAGGCGAAGATGGAAGTGGGTTCGTCCCAGGTCCAGCGCGTGCGCGTCGGAGCGCACGCCGACAAGGTGCGCGTCGTCGTCGATGGCATGGGCGACCAGCCCTTCGACGGCCGTCAGGTGGTGCCGGTGCCGACCGGTCTCCTGATCGCACTCGGAAGCGACCCGTCGCTCGAGGCCGAGGTGGCCGCGATCTCCGGGATGAGCCCGACCTGGACGGCTTCGGCCGAGACCGAGATGCCGCCCGCCGCCCAGGACGATACCTGGGAGCAGGACGACGCCTGGGAGTCGGATGCCGACGCCATGGAGGTGGAGTCGCTCGACGCGGATTCGATGGACGCCGACGTCTCCGACGAGACGCCGATGGCCGCCGCGATGGACGATGCCGCAGAGCCGATGGAAGTGGCCGGCCTGGTCCGGATCTACGGCGTCGAGTTCGACGAGCAGCCCGATCGATCGCGCGTGGTCGTGGTCGGCGAGGGCGCGGCGGACTACCTCGTCTACGAGCCCGACCCCGGCACCGTGGTGCTCAGCATCTCGAACGCCGAGATCGCGCCGGAAGCCGCCGTGCGCATCGCGCCGGAGACTCCCGGCCCGGTGTCGCTGGTGACCGCCTTCGATCAGCCCGACGTCGACACGCCGGAAGTGCGCATCGTCGTGAAGCGTGCGGACGGCCTCAAGCCGGAAGTGTCGCGCGACGGTGGTGTGCTGATGATGGACTTCGCGACGGACGGGGGCCTCGCCGCCGCGCCGCCGGTCTACGACGGCACCATGCAGGAGATGGCCGACGCGGCGCCGCTCGCGGGCGACGCGATGGCGATGGACGGGATGGCGATGAACGAGATGCCGCCCGCCGCCCTCGCACCCGACGCGATGGCGCTTCCGGGCATGCCCGCCGGTCCCGCGTCGGGCACGCCTCCGGCCGCGATCGAGATCCTCCACGAAGGCGGCCTGATGGACGGCAAGGAGTACGTCGGTCGTCGCATCTCGCTCGACTTCAAGGAAGTCGACATCGCCGACGTTCTCCGGCTGATCGCCGAGGTCTCCGACCTCAACGTGATCGCCGGGGACGAGGTGTCCGGCAAGGTCACGATCCGCCTGGTGGACGTGCCCTGGGACCAGGCGCTCGACGTGATCCTGCTGACGAAGGGCCTGGGCTTCGCGCGCATCGGCAACGTGCTGCGCATCGCCGCGACCGACGTCCTCGCGCAGGAAGAGGAGCTCCGGCTCCAGGAGCGCCGGGCGAAGGAGAAGCTCGAGGATCTCGTCGTCAAGCTCCAGCCCGTGAACTACGCCAACGTGAAAGACGTGTCGAATATGGTCAAGCAGCTGCTGACCGACCGCGGCACCGTCAACGTCGACGAGCGCACCAACACGCTGATCCTCAAGGACATCGCGAGTGTGATCGACGAGGCCACGGCGCTCGTGAAGGCCGTGGACACGATGACGCCGCAGGTGATGATCGAGGCGAAGATCGTCGAGGCCGGTCTCCAGTATGCCCGCGAGCTGGGAACGGTCTGGACCTTCGGCACGAACCCGATCACCGAGGCGACGCTCGGCGGACGCGACTACATCTTCCAGGGAGGTCCGGACGACGGCATCGCCGACGGTCTCGGCAACCAGGTGGTGTTCGGCAACCCGATCACCGCGAATCCCACCGGTGTGCTCGGTCTCGCCGCGACGGTGCTCGACTCGAAGTTCAACTACGAGGTCGAGCTCCAGGCTGCGGAGATCAACGGTAACGGCAAGGTGATTTCGAGCCCGCGCGTGGTCACCCTCGACAACAGCCCGGCCGTCATCGAGCAGGGCGTGTCGATCCCGTTCCAGACCTTCGAGAACGGCGACGCCCAGATCGAGTTCGTGGACGCCGTTCTCAAGCTCGACGTCACGCCGCACATCACCTCCGATGGCTCCATCATCATGGAGATCAAGGTGAGTCGGAACGCGCCGGACGACAGCGTCGTCACGATCACCGGTTCGCCGGCGATCGCGAAGAACCAGGTCGAGACGGAGACGCTGGTGAAGGACGGCCAGACGCTCGTGCTCGGTGGCATCTACGTGATGGACACCTCCGAGCGCTTCTCGAGCGTGCCGTACCTCTCGCGGCTGCCCTTCCTGGGCGCGCTCTTCCGGAGCAACGAGGTCGCCGACGATCGCAAGGAGCTGCTGATCTTCGTGAGCCCGCGCGTCGTCGAGGCGCCGGGAGCCGAGGCCAGCTGATCCAGGTTCGACAGGGTCCGCAACCCAGCGGCGGGAGGGCTTCGGCGCTCCCGCCGCTTTCGTCGTTCTGCCGTCCGCATATACTGAGCGGGTGGCCAGTGGGGGGAAGAAGCGGGCGGCGCAGCCGCGGTCTCTGAGCGCGGTGCAGGTCGAGCTCGGCGAGCGCAGCTATCCCGTCGAGATCGGCGCGGGCACGCTCGCGACGCTCGGTGAGCGCGTGGCCGAACGGAGCGGGGCGTCGCGGGCGGTGGTGATCACCGTCCCGCCCGTCGGACGACGCTACGGCGCGCGCGCGATGCGCTCGCTGCGCGCGGCGGGCCTGAAGCCCACGCGCATCGACGTCCCGGACGGCGACGCGACGAAGAACCTCCGCCAGGTCGAGAAGCTCTATCACGCGCTGCTCGAGGCGCGCGCCGACCGCCACACGGTGCTGGTCGCGCTCGGCGGTGGCATGGTGGGGGACCTCACCGGCTTCACCGCCGCGAGCTTCCTGCGCGGGATCCCGTTCGTGCAGGTGCCCACGTCGGTGCTGGCGATGGTCGATGCGAGTGTCGGCGGCAAGACCGGCGTGAACCTGCGCGAGGGAAAGAACCTCGTCGGCGCGTTCCATCAACCGCGCCTCGTGTCTATCGACATCGAGACGCTGCGTTCGCTGCCGGCTCGCGAGCGCAGCGCCGGCCTCGCCGAGGTGGTGAAGAAGGCGGCGATCTGGGATCGCGGGCTCTTCGCGCGCCTCGAGCGCGACGCCGAGGCGCTGCTCGCCCTCGACGAGAAG
Source organism: Deltaproteobacteria bacterium (assembly GCA_024638705.1). GTDB lineage: Bacteria > Myxococcota_A > UBA9160 > UBA9160 > SMWR01 > JAHEJV01. The sequence goes on from JAHEJV010000050.1 coordinate 5,867, forward strand.
GCTCTCGTGCCGGTGCTCACGCGAGCGGTCGAGATCAAGGCGGAGGTGGTGGCGCAGGACGAGCGCGAGAGCGGCGTGCGCATGCTGCTCAACTTCGGACACACCCTGGCCCACGCGATCGAGGCCCTGCTGCGCTATCGCGGGCTCCTCCACGGGGAGGCGGTGGCGATCGGGATGATCTACGCGGCGGCCCGCTCCGAGGCGCTGGGCTTCGCCCCGGCCGGCACCGCCGAGCGGATCGAAGCGCTGTGCCGTCGGCTCGACCTCCCGACCGAACCCCCGGACCACCCCAGAAGCGCTTATCTCGCGGCGATGGCCGTCGATAAGAAGAAGCGGGATTCGCGCATCCACTTCGTGGTGCTGGACGGGATCGGCGCGGCGCACACCGTGCCGCTCCTGCCGTCGGAAGTGGCGGCGGGGCTGCCGCGCGGCGCAGCGCGCAGGAAGAAGGGGAAGTCGTGAGCGACGCCATCGAAGAGCGGATCGTGGAGCTGGAGCAGGCGGTGGCCGAAGACCCGGGCGCGCCGGGCTTTGCCGCCCTGGCCGAGCTGCACCGCCGCGCCGGAAGGCTCGAAGTGGCCGAGCGCGTCGCGACGAACGGTCTGGCCGCGACGCCGGACTCCCTCGACGGCCGCGCCGTGCTCGCCTTGATTCTGGCCGACGCGGGGCGCGACACGGATCTGCGTCGCACCCTCGAAGCCTGGGCGGCGAGCGCGGTCGCCGAGGCGAACACCGTCGGGCCGAAGGCCGAAACGCTCTCCGTCGGCGAGATCGATCGCGCCTTCGATTCGGCCGAGGCCGACGTCGACGAGATGATCACGCCCGACTCGGTGGCCGAGGAGGCGGCGCTCCGGGCCGATGGTCCGATGGCGCTGGAGAGTCCGCTCGAATCGGGCGGAGCGTTCGCGACGCGGACGATGGCCGACCTGCTCGAACGGCAGGGCGACCTCGCAGGCGCCGCGCGCATCCGCGCTCGACTGGACGCGAAGTCCGTCGCGCCGACGCCCGCCGTATCCGCCCCCACCGTCGGTGACGCCGAGCCCGCGCCGCGCCCGGACGCCGCGCCGTCGGTGGCCGTCGCGCCCGAATCGGATCCGCAGACGCTGGGCACCCTCGCCGTGCTCGAGCGCTGGCTCGACAACGCCCGGAGGATGCAGACATGAGCTTCCGATCGATCCTGCGCAGCATCGTCGAGGAATGCGGCGGCGGCATCGGCGCCGTCCTGATGGGAAGCGACGGCATCGCGATCGACGAGTTCGTCGCCGGGAACGTGCCCGAAGGGCCGCTCGAGGAAGACCTCGGCACGGCCGGCGTCGAGTTCTCGCGCATCCTCGAGGAGATCCGCAAGGCCGCCGACGCGCTCAGCGGCGGCGCCGTCTCCGAGACGATCGTGTCGCTGGCGCGCATGACGCTGATCTTCCGCACCGTGGACGAGGAGACCTTCCTCGCCGTCGTGCTCGAGCCCGATGGCAACCTCGGGAAGGCGCGCTATCTCATCCGGCGTCATCTGCTCTCGATCCGCCAGGAGTTGTAACGCCGTGAGCGAGCTGCCCCGCGTCCAGGTACTCCACGGACCGAACCTGAACCTGCTGGGCACCCGCGAGCCGGACATCTACGGCAAGACGACGCTCGAGCAGATCGACGCCGCGCTCGCGGCCGCGGCGAAGGAGCACGGCGCCGAGATCGAGTGCTTCCAGACCAACCACGAAGGGCTGCTCCTCGATCGCATCCACGAGGCGATCGGCTGGGCCGCCGGCATCCTGATCAACCCCGGCGGCTTCACTCACACCAGCGTGGCGCTGCGCGACGGGCTCGCCGGTTCGGGGCTGCCGGTGGTCGAGGTGCATCTTTCCAACGTGTTCGCACGGGAGGCATTCCGGCACCACTCGTACGTGTCCGGCGTGTCGGTGGGGCTGGTCGCCGGCTTCGGTCCGCGCAGCTACACGCTCGGCCTCGAGGCGCTCCTCGACCATCTCCGCGCCGTCTGACCGGCCGAAGCGGCCTGTGCCCAGCGCATCGGCTCGGACCTCGCGCACGTGGGATTCGCCCCGCGGGATCCTCAAGGGGTGGCCTCCGCAACCGATAGGTAAATGAGCACCGGATCCACCCGGTGCCGTTCACTCTTCGGTGTATGCCGGCCGCGAGGCCGGAGGCGGGGCGGTCGCGTTGGCGGTGAACAAGCGGAAGATCCTCGAGTCGGCGCGGAAGCTCGCCCAGAAGGGCTCGAAAGAGAAGGCGCTCGCCGAGTATCAGAAGCTGCTGAAGCTCGATCCGAAGGACGCGAAGCTGCGCCTCGAGATCGGCGACGCACACCGCCGTTGGGGTCAGGTCGACCAGGCCGTCGAGACCTACACCCGCGTCGCGGACCAGTACATGGCCGAGGGCTTCGATGCCCGGGCCGTGGCCGTGTTCAAGCAGATCGTGAATCTCGATCCCGATCGCTTCGACGCGTACGGCCCGCTCGCCGAGCTCTACGAACGGATGGGTCTCACTGCGGAGGCGATCGGCGCGCTCCAGACCGCGGCGGACGGCTTCCATCGTCAGGGGAAGAAGGACGAAGCCCTCGACCTGCTGCGCAAGATGGCGAACGTCGATCCTTCGAACACGACGAGTCGCATCAAGGTCGCCGATCTGTTGCACCAGCAGGAGAAGAACGGCGACGCGATCGCTGAGTATCTGCTCGCCGTCGCGGAGCTCGAACGGCAGGGCGACGACGAGACCGTCGGGACGGTCTACCGACGCATCCTCGAAGTCGACGAGACCCACGTCGGCGCGTTGGGCGGACTCGCCGAGAATCTCGCGGCGCGCGGCAAGGTGTCGGAAGCGGTTCCGCTCGCCGAACGCGCCGCCCAACTCGACGACGCGAACCCCGACCGCTACGAGCTTCTCGCAGATCTGTTCGAGAAGACGAACCGCCCCGCCGACCGCGAGAAGGCGCTCCGCGGAATGGCGGAGGTGTACCGCCAGCGCGGCGACGACGATCGCGCACGCAGCATCCTCCAGCGCTTCGTGCCCTCGGAGCTCGAAGTCGCCGGTGATCCCGCCGTCGGCGGGGCCGATCTCGCCAACGACGGGGATTTCTTCGACGCCGAGCTGTCCGTCGAAGACGGTCCCGAGCTCTCCGCCGACTTCGGCAACGACCTCGGCATCGACCCGGGATCGAGCCTCTCCGGCGACACCAGCTCGACGACGTTCGGCGACACGATGCCGCCCGCCGAAGAAGAGGGCGAAGAAGAGGAGCTGCTGCTCGAGGACGTGGCCTTCGAGCCGCCCGCCGCCGCGGATGTCGCCGAGAAGGCCACGCCCGCGCCGACCCGCGAACCCGTCGCACCGCCCGGGGATTTCGACGCCGAGCAGCTGCTCGCCGAAGCCACGGTGTATCTCCGCTATGGCAAGCGCGAGAAGGCGGTCGCCCATCTCGAACGGATCGTGGAGGCGGAGCCCGGACACCGCGTCGCGCTCGAGAAGCTCGGCGAGGCCTTCGCCGAAGACGGGATGCACGAGCGCGCCGTCGAGGTGTGGCTGCGCGCGGCCCGGGCGGCGCTCGCCGCCGAGGACACCGACGCGCTTCGCGTGCTGCGCGGGCGCATCGCCGTGCTCGACGAATCGGCCGTCGCCGACATCCCGTCGATCGGGGACGCGGCTGCGGAAGGCGAGGAGTCCGCACCGACCCCGACCACGGCTCCGTCTCTCGAACAGGATGCATCGGTCGAAGAGCTCGAATTCGACGCCGGCGACGAAGATCTCATGCTCGATGACGACGAGTTCCTCGACGACGTCGCAGCGAGCGAAGTGATGAACGCCGCACCGGGCGAGCTCGCCGTCGACGCCGACCTCGGCGAGGAGCTCGAAGAGCACGACATCGAGGTGGACACGGACCTCGACTACGACGACCTCGTTGCGACCGACGACGAGAGCGACGTCGCGGCCGAAGCCGGACGGGGCGAGGAGCCGTCCGCGTCCGCGTCGGCGCCGCAGCCGCAGGTCATCGAGAGCGAGAGCGACGAGAGCCTGAGCGCCGACGCGAGGCAGCAGGTGCTCGACGATCTCGAAGAAGCCGATTTCTACATGCAGCAGGGCCTGCACGACGAAGCGAGCGCGATCTACCAGCGCGTGCTCGCCATCGCACCGAATCACCCGCGCGCCATGCTCCACCTCGGGGAGATCGCCGATGCGCGCGGCGCCGCTCCTGCTGCGGCCGACGTGGACGCGGCGCCGGCTCCGGACACCGGCCTCGACGACGGGGATCCGCTCTCGCTCGTCGGCGCCGAGGAGGAGGCTCCGACGGCGACCGAGCCCGAGATCGCATCCGAGGCGGACGCCGCGGACGACATGCTCAGCATCGACGTGCCCGACGAGGAGCTGCTCCCTGATGCGAGCGACGAGGGGCTCGCCGAGCTCGATCTCGGCGACGTCGGCGAGGACGTCGTCGCCGCCTCCGACGACGCCGATGCGGGGGCGACCTCCAGCGAGTCGGACGACACGGGAGTCGAAGAAGCGGACGGCGGAAGCGGCGACGGCTCGACGCAGGAGCTGCGACCCGGCGCTGCGTCGGCGCCCGAAGCCGAAGCGCCCGCGCCGGGCGTCGACGTCAGCCCGCCCATCCTCGGCGCCGAGGGCGACTTCGACCTCGCCGCCGCGCTCTCCGACGCGTTCGACGACGACCCCGGCTCGTCACAGACCGGGATCGCCGCCAACACGGCCGACGGCTTCGAATCCGTGTTCGATGCGTTCAAGAAGGGTGTCAGCGAGACCCTCACCGAGGGCGACCATCAGGCCCACTACGACCTGGCGATCGCCTACAAGGAGATGGGCCTGCTCGAAGACGCGATCAACGAGCTGCGCACCGCGATGGCCGACCCGGGCCGGACGGCGGAATGCCTGCACCTGATCGGACTCTGTGCGATCGACGCCGACCAGGCGCCGCTGGCCATCGAGCATCTCGAACAACTGTTGATGGTCCCGGACCTCGACCCGAAGGCCGCGATGGCGGGCCGCTTCGATCTCGGCCGCGCCTACGAGGCGATCGCCGATCTCGACGGCGCGCGACGCGAGTGGGAGCAGGTGATCGCGATCGATCCCGACTTCCAGGACGTGACGGCCCGCCTGAACGGTCTGGGCGCGGCGAAGCCCGACGACCAGGACGACGCCGGCGACGGCTTCGAGTCGTTCGACGACGTGATGGAAGGCCTCGAGGAGATCGCGGACGACGACGCGGTCGTCGAGGCCGAAGCGATCGTCGAAGGGGAGCCGGTCGCCGCCGACGACGTCGGACTCGAAGAGCCCGCCGAACCCGAGGACGAAGCGCCGCCCGCCGAGCGGCCGAGAACGAAGCCGAAGCCCGCGGCGAAACGCAAGAAGAAGAAGATCTCCTTCCTCTAGGGAAGCTTTCGAGAAGGAACCGAACCACGTGGACTATCTGCATCACTTCCAGCTCTCGGAAGACCCGTTCCGCATCGATGCGGGGGAGAGGTTCGACATCGATCTCCCCTCCCAGGGCGACGCGCACGCGCGCATCGACCGCGCCGTGCGACAGGGGAAGGGGCTCGTCCTGATGATCGGCGGGGTCGGCAGCGGCAAGACGCGGATCGCACGACGCCTCTACGAGGAGCTCGAGGAGGAGGTGTTCGAGGCTGCGATGATGGTGGTAATGCGGCGCGAAGTGACCGCCGACTGGCTGCTCGGCCGGATCGGGCAGCAGCTGGGCGTCGAATCGGCCGACGCCGAACGCGAAGCGCTGATCGCGCAGATCTACGAGCGCCTCGCGATCGTCCACGAAGACGGACGCCGCGCGGTGCTGATCATCGACGACGCCCACGGCATCGCCAACCCGGACACGCTCGCCGAAGTGTGCTCGCTCGTGAAGCTCGAGTACGAAGACCGCCGCCTGATCACCGTCGTGCTGGTCGGCGCGCCGCCGCTCGATGCGGCGATCGCCGCGAATCCGCTGCTCTCGCATCACGTCGACGTCCGGCTCGGGCTCCCCGCGCTCGATCGGGAAGAGGCGACCGCCTATCTCGCAGGCCGCGTCGAGGTCGCGGGTGGCAACGCCGAGATCCTGCTGCCGGGTGCGACCGCGGCGATCCACGAGCTGGCCGACGGCGCGCCGGGACGCATGAACACGCTCGCCGACAATGCGCTCTACGAGGGCTGGGTGAACGGGCGCACGCAGGTCGCGCGCTCGGACGTCGAGCAGGCTCACCGCGACCTCGGATGGTCGAACGCGGGCTCGCCGGATGGCGAGTCGGAGGCCGCGCGCCCCGCGGCGGCGCCGCGGCCGCCCAAGCCCGCGCAGGCCGAGCTCACCGACCCGCTCGGCTTCGAGGCGACCGGCAGCGCTCTGGCCGCTTCGGCGAAGAACCTCGATCCGCAGCTCGACGCCGTCTTCGAGCACCGCTCGGGTCCGGCCGCGTCGGAGCCGGTCGCAGAGTCGCCGAACACCGTCGTGATGGATTTCGACGCGCCGGTGGGTTCCGCTCCGACGGCGTCGCGTCCGGTCGCACCGCTGCCGCCGGCGGCCGAGCCCACCCGCATCGAGCTGGATCAACCCGTCGACGCGCCGCCGAAGGAAGAGGACGAGGTCGACGACCTCTTCATGGAGCTGCTCGACGACTAGCGCGCCGGCGTCTCCATCCCGTACTCCTCAAAGAGGGCGAGGAACTCGTCCTCGGGAAGATGCAGCGGTGGATGGCCGGGCTTGGTCGTGACGCGCCGGAAGAACTCCGCGAGGCCGTTCTCCTCGACCGGGGTCGTCACGACGAGGATCTCCATGCTGCCGTCGGGGTCGGTGTTCTTCACGCCGTGCCATTCGTGGGTCGGGATGTAGACGAGGCTCCCGTCGGAAAGGGGAACCTCGTCGCGATTCTCGCCTACGACGGCGAAGCCGGTGCCGCGCACGACATAGAGGATCTCGGATTCGAACAGATGCCGGTGGACGGGGATCCCGTGCGGTCCGGTCTCCTGCACGACGGCCATGAGTTCGGTGTAGGGGACGGTCTGGCGGTCGAGCTTGAAAGTGAAGGTTCCGCCGGAGCCGACATCGTCCGCGCTCTCCGCGCCCATCCAGCGCACCTCGCCGTCTTCGCGCCCGAGCACGACGGCGGGCCCGGTGGCGCTATTCGGCGCCGCGCAGGACGTCAGGAGAAGGATCGCGGTCGCGAGCACGAGCGTGTTGCGATCGGGCATCGGTCTGGGGCTCCGGGTTGGGATGGGGTGCGAGAGGCCTAACGGCGTCCGCGCAGACTTCGAAGCGGCGCTGCACGTCGTCCATGCGCGCGATCGGATCGCAGCAAGCTCGTCGCGTCCCCGGCGTCGACGTCGATGCGAAAGACGTTGCTGCTGGCGAATCCGCTGACGTAGAGGCGGCCTTGGCGGTCGTGCGCCGAGTCGGCGGGGAGCGCGAGCGGGTTTCCGTTGCCGTCGCCGGTGGCGTCCATCACCAGCTCGATGTTTCCGTAGGGATCGACGCGGAAGACGTTGTCGCTCTGGCGTCCCAGTACGTAGAGGTTGCCCGCAGTGTCGACGGACAGACCACCCGGCCAGCTCAAGCGGTTGCCGCGCCCGTCGCCGTCCGCATCGAGGACGCAGCGGATGCGGCCGCGACGGTCGATGCGGAACACGGTGTCGCTGCGCACGCCGGACACGTACACGTTGCCGTGGCGGTCGCTCGCGATGCTGCTCGGATGATCGAGCGGGTTGCCACGTCCGTCTCCGCTCGCGTCGATGATCTGAGCGACGCGTCCGTCGCGGCGGATGCGGAACACGTTGTCGGTGGCGCGACCCGCGACGAAGACGTCGCCGCGGCGATCGATGTGGACGTCGCCCGGTCGCGCCATCAGGTTGCCGCGCCCGTCGCCGTCGAGGTCGAGCACGACCCTTCGCGTCGCGTCGGGCTCGATGCGATAGACCTCGTGGCTGCGCGCCCCGGACACGTAGGCGTTTCCCGCACGATCGAGGGCGATGGAGGAGGGGTCGACCCAGCGGTCGTCGAAGCCGCCGATCTCCTCGACCGCGCCGTCCGCATTCACGCGCAGCACGGTGTCGCTGGCGGGCGACACCACGAAGACGTTTCCCGCCGCATCGACGGCGACGTCGTGGGGCGAGTTGAGTGCGCGGCCGAACTCGTCTGCGTCGGCGCCCACGAGCAGCGTGACGTCGCCGTCGGGCGCGATGCGAAACGCGTTGTGTGTCCGGCTGGCGATGACGAACAGGTTTCCGCCCACGTCGAAGGCGAGTGAGCTGGCGCCGGCGAGTGCGTGGAATCCATCACCGCGCGCGTCGAGAATCGGCGTCGGTTGGGCGAGCGCCATCGACGTGACGAGGATTGCGGGGCCGACCAGCAGCAGCGAACTCCGCGCCAACGACAAGGCCGCATCCCCCACTCCGGGCGCGATGCGATGGCCCGGTTCCGGCGGGATCATAAGCGACGCGGGTGATGGCAGCGAGGGCGTCGGGGCATCGCGAGCCGGGAGCGATGCGCGGCGATCAGTGTCGACAGCGCGCTCGTGGCGTGGTGTCGACGGGGCGGAAGAGCAGCAGCCTGCCAACGATCCAGGGGACGGGCTCGGTCCAGGCGGGATGGGTCGAAACACCGTCGCGCACGATCAGCCTCTTGCGCTCGTCGCCCACGCGGACGGTCACGTCGAAGTCGCCGTCGGCGGCGCTCGCGATGTGACGGAACGCGATCGGCGTCAGCGCGACGGGCTCGCCGGCGAAGCGTTCGAAGGCGGGGAGGGTGGTGTCCTCGATCGCGAGGAGATCGTCCTGGAAGCCGAAGACCCTCGCCGATTCCGGGACGAGCAGATGGTTCGGGGCGTAGGCGGTACGGAGGTTGCTGTACATCGCCCAGCTCGTCTCGGTCTTGAGTCCGAGGTAGGGCATCGCGCCGTTCACGAGGGTGACGAGCGGAATCACCCAGAGCGGCGCCCAGCGCGGACGCAGCGTGAATCCGGGTCGGATCCGGATCAGGTTCACGAACTCGCGTCCGAACACGACGACCACGGCGACCAGCCAGACGTCCCAGAAGAGCTGTCCGCGCAGGGTGTAGGACAGGCCCCAGAAGTGACCGAGCGCCTTGCCGACGACGAGCCCAGCGAGGGCGATCAGCGGGAGCGCGTGGCGGAACCATTCGCGGGTGTCGAAGGCGGAGAGACGCTGGCGGATGCGGTCCGTGAACCCGCTCGGCAGGAAGAGGTAGTAGATGGCGAAGAGCATCGCGGCGAAGCCGTGCAGGCCACCGTACTGCGAGAGGAAGAGGTGGAAGCCCGCGCCCATCGCGAGCCCGAAATAGACGGTGCGGCGGAAGCAGAGCAGGACGGGGACGGTGAGCTCGATCACCAGCGTCCCGGCGATCGCGCCGATCACCGCCCAGCGCTCGAGGGGCAGGAAGCGGTAGACCTCGTTCATCCAGCCCATCAGCGCGCCGGCGCAGCTGACGCCCGGGTCGAGGAAATCGACGTTCAGCTTGTGGAAGCCGGTCCAGAGGTAGAGGAAGATCAACGAGAGGCGGAAGGCCGGGGCGAAGGTTTCGAGAAGCTTCTCGCCGTCCCAACTCGATGGCGCGTCCGGATGCGACGACGCGTCCCAGTGCTTCTCGAACGCGCAGCGGGCGATCGCGAGCAGGATCCCGACGTTCAGGAACGCCATGAACAGGCCGTGATTCCACGGGGCGTTCATGGCGAGCGCCGTGAAGACGACCTGCGTGGCTGCGTAGACGGCGAGGCAGGCCACCGAGTTCGGAAACACGAAGAGCGCGATCGAGGTCGCGAGCAGCGCCGCGCTTCCGCCCGACTCGGTCCACGTCCAGCGGTGCCACTCGCAGAAGCCGGCGATCGCCCACAGATGGTTGAAGAGGGTGAAGCGGGTGACGGTCACGGTCGGGCCATCGTGGGCCAAACGCCCACGGGCGTCGAGCTTTCGCGGCGGAAGCTTCCCGGCGTAGACTGCGCGCTCCATCCGGAGGACCCGTGAACCCGTCGAACCGATTTCCGTCCGCGCTCGTCGTCGCGCTCTCGCTCGTGGTCGTCGGCTGTCTGAATCCCCACCGCATCCAAGGCCCCGATCACTCCGCCGACGGGCCGGCCTACGTGTCGTCTTCCGCGAGTGCCGCGCCCGCCCCGCTCGACGTCGCGCATCGCGTCGTCCTGATCGGCGACGCCGGGCTCTACCTCGAAGAAGATCCGACCCTCGCGAAGCTCGGCGCCTGGACGGACGACGCCGCGAACAGCACCGTCCTCTACCTCGGCGACAACATCTACAACGAGGGCCTCGAGGACGACGACCGCGAGCGTGGCGAGCAGATCCTCGCCCAGCAGCTCGCCGCGACGGGCGCGCGCAAGATCCTCGTGCCGGGCAACCACGACTGGGGCCTGTTCGAGATGCGCGAGAAGTCGATCCAGAACCAGCAGGAGTACGTCGCAGAATGGGAGGACGGCCGCGCCGAGTTCCTGCCGCGCGACGGCTGCATGGGGCCGGCCGTCGTCACACTGAGCCCGGTCGCGCCCCTGCGCGCGCTCACGCTCGTGGTCACCGACCCGAGCCCGATCGTGCTGAACAATCCGACGATCGGCTGCGAGGGAGAGAACGATCTGGCGACGCACATCGCGGAGGTGGAAGCGGCGCTCGCGGATGCCGAGGGCGACTGGGTGATCGTCGCCTCGCACTATCCCCTCGAGACCGGCGGGCCCCACGGCGGCATGACCTACGGCAGCCTGCTCGCCGACGGCATCCTCAACACGATCCGCTTCTGGGGCGGCACCACGGCCGACGTCTACGACCCGGGCTATGTCGAGTGGATCGACGCCATGACCGAGGTCATGCGCAAGCACCCGCCCGAGCTCTACGCCGCCGGCCACGACCACAACCTCCAGGTGCTCGACGGCCACGACTACGCCGGCCTCGAGGTGGTGAGCGGCGCCGGCGCCGTCGAGCGCGTGTCGACGGTGACGCACCTGCCGAACACCTTCTTCGCCCACGCCGCGCCGGGCTTCGTCGTGGTGGATTTCGGGACGCGCGATGGCGAGGATGCCGCGGTGCTGCGCGTGGTGGAGGCGAACGCGGACGGGACGGTGTTCGAGATGGAGCTGCCCGCCGTCGAGTAGGGCGGATCCTGCTCCAGCCGCGAGAACGATCGGGGGTGGCGGGAATCCCCGCGGCCGAGCGCTTCTTCACGACACGCCGGAACCCGGTCCGTCACGCCGTCGCGGGGACGGCCTCCTCCGGCTTGCGCTCGGCGATCCGATCGAAGCGCGTCTCGTATTCCGGATCGAGCGTCCCGAGCCAGCGATCCCACCACAGGAAGTAGAGCCCGTAGTTGTCGCGGGCCCTCTCGTGGTGGTGGTTGTGGCTGACCGACGTGTTGATGAAGCGCCCGATCGGGTGGCGCGCGAAGCCCTTCGGATAGAGCTCCCAGCCGAGATGGCCGTAGACGTTGTAGACGGTCATGAAGAGCATCGAGAGCCCGAGCACGCCGAAGTGGACGGGGATCAGGAAGGCGATGCCGACGATCGGGAGCGCCTCGAAGACGGCCTCGATCGGGTGGAACGCAAAGGCGGCCCACGGCGTCGGGTTCTTCGAGCGGTGATGGACGAGATGAACGGTGCGGAACACGCGCGGGTGATGCATCGCGCGATGGGCCCAGTAGAAGTAGGCGTCGTGGACGACGAGGACGATGCCGATGCTGAGCGCGAACCAGCCCCAGCCGTGCTGCGCGACGTCCGCATAGATGAGGGAGTGATCCCGGAGCAGTCCGCGGTGGGTGACGAGCGCCACGGCGATGAAGACGCCGAAGGTGAGCAGCGAGTAGCCGATCTCGCGGTGAACGTCGCCCGGACGCGGCCAACGCGGCTGGATCTTCGATTCGAGCCGCTCGTCGCGGCGCCCGCCGTAGAAGACGAGTGCGGCGAGACCGGCCACGACCCCGTAGCGCAGCGTGAGCACTCCGAATCCGATGACCGCGAAGAGGAGCCAGGAAGGGACGCTGTCGGCGAGCTGCGGGAGCATGACGCGAAAGTACCGCGATCCGATTCCGCGTCGCTAGCGGGCCGCCGTGCGGCCGTGTCCTCCAGCGGTGATACGATCCCGCCCGCATGCTCGGCACGCTCGCCCTGATCGCCATCGCCGTCGCCGCTTCTTCCGCGCTGCTCTTCCAATCCTGCGGTTGGCTCGAGGAGTCGAGCCACCGGCTCGCGTCGCGCTACGGCATGCCCGACATCGTGAAGGGCTCCGTGATCACGGCCGTGTCGTCGAGCGTGCCCGAGCTGGCGACGGCGGTCCTGGCCTTCCCCGTCCACGACGATTTCGAGCTGGGGCTCTCGGCGATCATCGGGTCGGCGATCTACAACATCCTCGTGATCCCGGCGTTCTCGGTGTTCGCGCGGGGAAAGAACCTGCCGGCGAACCGCGACCTCGTGTACCGGGAGGCGCAGTTCTATCTCGTCTCGGTCACCGCGCTGATGCTCGTGCTCTCGCTGTCGGTCATCTACGACGGCCGCGGCGCGCCTCCGAGTGACGTCGAAGGCGTGATCTACGGCCTGCTCACCTGGCCGCTGGCCCTGCTGCTGCTCGGGCTCTACGGCCTCTATCTGTTCATCCAGTACGAGGAGGTGCGCGAGAACCGACGGGTCACGCCGCCCGATCGGACCGTCAACGCGCCGCGCGAGTGGGCGATCCTGCTCGGCTGCATCGCGCTCATCCTCGTCGGCGTGGAGGTGCTGCTGCGCTGCGCGATCGAGCTGGGGAGCCTGCTCGGCACGCCCACCTTCTTGTGGGGGCTCACCGTGGTGGCGGCGGCGACGAGCATCCCGGACACGTTCATCAGCGTGCGCGCGGCGAAGGCGGGACGCTCCGAGTCGAGCACGTCGAA
>JAHEJV010000334.1 GCA_024638705.1 Deltaproteobacteria bacterium
GCGAGGCCCGCGAGAGCGAGTGTCGGCCCGGAGGGCCGTACGGAGCGCTCCTTTACAGGTCGTCCATGTCCGATTCCATCGTCGCCTTCCACTCCTCGAGGTTCTCGAGGTAGATGCTCGTGCCGCGGGCGACGCAGGTCGTCGGCTCGTCCGCGACGTTGACGTCGAGCCCCGTGGCGTTGGCGAAGACGACGTCGATGCCGCGCAGGAGCGACCCGCCGCCGACGAGGCAGATGCCGTTGTCGATGAGGTCGGCGGCCAGCTCGGGCTCGGCCCGCTCGAGCGTGCGGGTCACGGCCTCGACGATCTGTCCGACGGGCTCGAGCAGGGCCTCGCGGATCTCGTCGCTGGTCACGACCATCTTGCGGGGCAGGCCCGAGATGTTGTCGCGACCGCGGACGTCCATGGTCTGCGGCTCGCCCACCGGGGCCGCCGTCCCGATCTCGATCTTGATGCGCTCCGACGTCTGCTCACCGACGGTGAGGTTGTACGTCTTCTTCATGTAGTTGATGATCGCCTCGTCCATGTCGTCGCCGGCGACCCGCACCGACTCGCAGGTGGCGATGTCGGCGAGCGACATGATGGCGACCTCGGTCGTGCCGCCGCCGATGTCGACGATCATCGACGCCGTGGGCTCGACGATCGGCAGCCCCGCCCCGATCCCCGCCGCCATCGGCTCCTCGACGAGGTACACGCGTCGCGCCCCCGCCCGCTCGGCCGAGTCGAGCACCGCGCGCTTCTCGACGGCGGTGATGCCCGAGGGCACCGCGATGACCACCCGCGGGCCGAAGACGCGGTTGCGGCCGTTCACCTTGCGGATGAAGTAGCTCAGCATCGCCTCGGTGATCTCGAAGTCGCTGATCACGCCGTCCTTGAGGGGACGGATCGCCGTGATCGACCCGGGCGTCTTGCCGAGCATCTCCTTCGCCGACCAGCCGACGGCGTTGCCGTTGTTGAGGACCTTGTTCGTGCCGCGCTTGACCGCCACGACGGAGGGCTCGTTGAGAACGATTCCCTCGCCGCGCACGCACACCAAGGTGTTGCAGGTGCCCAGGTCGATCCCCATATCGACGCTGAACCAGCCAAGCAGCTTGTCGAGAAACAACGACGGACCTCCGGGGACGCGAAGCCCCCGCATCATACGACAAACGGCGTCGACCGTGAGGCCGACGCCGATGGGTTGTGGAGTACCTGAGCCTCGTGGTCAGTCAACTAGCTTGATCATGCCGCCGGGGTTGTTGCCGACCTTCGAGTGCTCCATGTTGCGCAGTCCCAGAAGGGCCACGCCAGACAGGAGCACGAGGACGGCCACGAACAGCAGGCCCGTGTAGACGTCGATCGACCCGCTGGCCCGTCTCATCGGTGCGTTGAACTGGCTCATGAGCGTGGTCTCCCTGACCCTTACATACCGACCCGGCCGTACACGGTCTGGCCCACGTCCACGCGGCCGCGGTCGAACTCGTCCTCGAGCTCGATGATGCCGGTGGCGCGATTGATGTCGACCGAGATGACGCGGAGGCGGGCGATGAAGTTGCCCTGGCTGCCGATCGTCATGACCCAGCCCTTCTTGACGCCGTCACGCGAGCCGGCGTCGATCTCGGCGAGCACCTGGTCGCTGTTGCGACGAACGCTGAGCACCTTGCAGTCGATGTCACGGTCGATGATGACCGTCTGCCCGCGGCGGGCCCCGGCGTTCACCCCACCGCTCTGGAGGTGGCCGTACATCGCGACGTACTCCTGGATCTGCCCCAGGGCGCCGGCGTGCTCGTCCTTCAGACGCTGCAGCTCCTCCTGGAGCGCCCGCCGGGCCTCGTCGGCGACGTCGAGCTGGGCTTCCTTGTCACGCAGCGCATCGTCGAGCTGGACCTTCTGCCGCTCGCTCGCCAGCGCCTCGTGGCGCAGCCCGCGGAGCTCGTCGATGAGCGACGCGGTGAGCTGCTGGCCGGCGTCGACGGACGACGTCAGCGTGGCGATGTAGCCCTGGATCTGCGCGTCCATGCTCTCGGCCTCGGCGAGCCGGGCGCTGAGCTGGCGCACCTCCGCCTCCTGGCGGTCGGCCTGCTTGCGGGCGTCGATGTTCTCGGCCTCCAGCTCCTGGAGCTGCTGGTCCTTGCGCTGGAGAACGATGCTGTGGCTGAGCTTCGCCGCCTCGTACTCGGAGCGGGCGGAAGCCACGTTGGCCTCGGCCGCCTGGTACTTCGCCTGGAAGCTGTTCTCGTTGTGGGCATAGACCACGACGAGCGGCACGAGCAGCACCGCCAGAAGCGAGACGAGCACGATGAACAATTTGGTGAGGATGTGCACGATCGAGCCCTCGTATTATCCAGCGATACTGGGGAATCCGGCCGGCCTGGCGACAGTTTGGAGCCTACACGCCAAACGTCCATCCAAACCTACACCCAAACCTAAACCAAAGCACATATGAATCGCAGGGCACGCGGTGGGTCGCCGCCCTTGCCCTGCTCGGTGATGACGTCTCGGATCGACTGTCAACGCCTTTCTTTCTACCTGCAGGCCAGATTCGTGTCAATCCTCGGCGCGGTTCCGCCGCGCCCGGGGTTATCGGTCACGCACCCTCAGAATCGCGCCGGCCGCCGCCACCTGAACGTACGGATTCCCGTCGTCGAGCACCGCCGCCAGCGACGGCAGCACGGAGGGGTCCCCGATCCAGCCGAGCACCGCCGCGGCCTGGGCCCGGATCTCGGGACGCTCGCTCGCAAGGAAGCTCATCGGCATGTCGACGGGCACCCGCGTGGGGTCCATCCGGGCCAGGGCCTCGATGGCGGCGAGGCGGATCTCCGGAGCCTTCTCGTCGGGGGGGCCGGTCCGCATGGCCATGTCGAAGAGCGTCGTGCCGTACGCGCGGTCGTGCACCCGGCCGAGGATCTGGCAGGCCAGGATGGTCAGCTCGCCGTGCTCGTCCGGCGCGAACAGGGCCGCCCGGATGGCCTCCAGCTCCTCGTCCGCCCCGAGCTTGACCATCGCCTCGGCGATCTGGAGATCGACGATCCGCTCGCGGGCGACCGGGACCCGGGGGATCCGCTGGTGCACGGCCTCCTTCAGCATCGGAATGGCCGTGGGGTCGCCGAGCGCGCCGAGCACCATGGCCGCGTTGGCCTTCACCTCGGGGTCGTCCGACATGACCATGGCCCCGAGGGGCGTCGGATCGGCCGGCTCACCGCACTGGTGGGCGGCGTAGATCGCCGCCGCCCGGACCGACGCCGACCCGTCGAAGAGGTTCTCTCGCGCTTCCGGCAGCAGCGACTGCATGCGGACGCGGCCGACCATGACCGTCGCCACGAACCGGACCCCGCGGTTCTCGTCGTTGACGCCGCGCAGCAGGATCTCCGGCAGGTGCTCCGGCGCCGGCTCGAGGGCCTCCATCGCGTTGGCCCGCATCAGCGGGTCGGGCGACACCGATGCCTGCACGAGCGCGTTCGCCGCGGTCTCGCGGAGGCGGGGGCCCTCGAACGCCTCGAAACGCCGCGGCATGGTGAGGCGCGGCGTGGCCTCCGCCCGGCCGAGCACCGACTGGTCCTTCGTCGACCAGGGGACCGGCGCGGCCGGCGCGTCGTCGACGGTCGCCGGCTCGCTCTGGCACCCGATCGCCGCGAGCAGTCCGGCGCCGAGCAGAGCGGCGAGTCCGGAACGGGTGTGCATCGCAGTCATCCTTTCCTGCGGAAGAAGTACGTCATCAGCAGCAGGCCGGCTCCGATCGCGAGGCATGCGATCGACCAGACCTCCCCCACCCTACCGTATAAGGTCGGCGCGCCGGCCGGCCCGACTTTGGCGGTGAGCCATCCCGGCGCCCGGGCGGCCCCGTAGCGCCCCGCTCCGATGCGCCCGACGACCCGACCGAGGCGGTCGATCGAGATCGTGTGACCGGTGTTGACGCTTCGCAGCATCGGGACCCGGTTCTCGATGCAGCGGAACCGCGCGACCTGGGCGTGCTGGGCCCGTCCCGCGTCGTGGTCGCCGAACCAGCCGTCGTTGCTCAGGTTGACCAGGACGGTCGCCCGCCGCCGGCCGCCCTCGTGCGTCATCCGCCGGGGCACCCGGGGGACCGCGTCCTCGAAGCAGATCGGGGTCGCGATCTCGACCGTGCCGGCTCCGACCGGCAGCGGCAGACGCTCGATGCGGTCGGCCGCGTCGAGCGTGAAGGTCATGCCCCCGGCGCCGAGGTCGAGGAGCCGCTCCTCGAGCCACGCCCACTTCGAGATGTACGGCATCACCTCGCCGAACGGCGTGAGGAACACCTTGTCGTACCGCGCCGTCGCCGTCCGCCCCTCGACGAGATAGGCGGAGTTGTAGTGGGCGTCCCAGATCCAGCGGCGGCGCTCGGGGTCGACGTCGAGACCGACGTAGGCGGCGCTGCCGACGATGAACGGGACGTCGAACTCCTCGCTCATGTCGAAGATGGCGCTGGCGAACGACAGCTCGGCGGCGTTCCAGCGCGCGAGCAGATCGAGCGTCGCCGGCTCGAGGCCGCGCACCGGGAGCATCGTCTCGGGCCAGACGACGACGTCGACGGCCTCGCCGTTCTCGCGGCTGGCGGCCAGCGCCTCGCGCGTGAGGGCCACGAACGCCGCGACGTCGCGGCGCTGCGCCTCGAGCGTCCACCCGATCTTGTTGTCCTGCGGGAGGTTGGTCTGGATGAGGAGGAACGTCGGGCCCGTCGCCGCGACCGGCCCGCGCATCCGGTTGATCCCGTAGGCCGCGTTCAGCGCGAACGCGACCACCGCGGCGCCGGCCGCCGTGCGGGCCACGCGGCGCCCGGGCCCACCGGGGCGGCCGCCCGCGAGCTCGACCCCGGCCCCGGCCACCGCCGCCGCGATCGTCCCGGGGAAGTACGTGCCGAAGAGGTCCGCGGACTGCACGAGCTCGGGCCATCCGATCAGCGGATGAGCCAGGAGGAACCAGGGGTAGCCGTCGAACAGCACCTCGCCCCGCAGGCACTCGAGCGCCGTCCAGACCAGCGGAACCACCAGCGTCAACGGCCACCGGCCCGTCCGGGGGTGCCGGGCGATCCGGCGCACGATCCACACGAACGCGGTCCCGTACAGG
>JAHEJV010000335.1 GCA_024638705.1 Deltaproteobacteria bacterium
CCCTACGCCACGCTCCAATGCTCCGTCGGCGAGTCCTACTATGTGGGATTTACGCTAGGCGGGCTCGATGTCTCGATCGACGCCGAGGTTTTGAATGCCGACGGCGAACCCATACCCGGGCTCTACGCAGCGGGTGCTTGCGCTTCGAACATCGCCCAGGATGGCAAGGGATATTCGAGCGGGACCTGCATCGGCGAGGGGACGTTCTTCGGCCGACGGGGAGGGCGTCACGCTGCGCTGCGGGCGTGACGCGCGAAGGGGCCAGGCATGGAGGTGATCGAGTTCCCCGAGCCGATCGTGACCGTCGTCTCCGCGCTCGTCGCAGCCATGTTCGCGTATGTCGTGGTCGAGCTCGCCGTGCTCCACTTTCGACGTCGAACGCTCCGCCTGGTCGAGGCGCGAACAGCGGCCCTCGGCCTGCTATCGGTTGGATTGACCTCGGGCGTGATCGCGCGCCTTTCGGGCCCCTTCGGCGTTGGTTTGATGGCGACCGCGGGTGCTTCGCTCTCTGTAATCGACTCGTTCGGCCTCGGAGCGCCGGGCTGGCTCTACGGCTGGCTCGTGTATGAGTTCTGGTATTGGTTCCAGCACTGGGCGGCGCACAAGGTCCGCCTGCTCTGGTGCATTCACTCGCCCCACCATGCCCCCGAGTCGCTTCATATGCTGATCGGGACGAATCACCATCTCCTGGAGAGCGTCTTCTACATGCCCTTCTTTGCGGGCTTCGTGCCAGCGCTCATGGGCGTCGATCCGCTCGTCTGCCTCGGCCTCAACGTCGTCGACTCGATTTGGGGGAGCTTCCTGCACATCAGCGACGATCTCGTGCCGCGCGGTCGCTACGGCTTCGTCGGCCGTCTGTTTCAGACGCCTGCACACCATCGCGTTCACCATGCAAAGGACGTCCGCTACCTGGATCGGAACTACTGCTCGATCACGCTCTTCTGGGACTGGGTCTTTGGGACGCTCGAGCCGCTGAGGGACGAAGAGCCGCCGCACTACGGCATCACTCGAAAGGTCGACACGGGTAGCTTCTGGGACGTGCACTTTCGGGAGTTCGTCCTCCTCTGGCGCGATCTACGACAGGCCGATCGTTGGTCGGACAGGCTCGGATATCTGCTCAAGCCACCGGGCTGGCGGCCGGGGGACGACAGCGGGACCGCCGAAGGGCGTCGACACGCGCTCTTGCATTTCACTTCGAGCGGCGAATCGGCTTGACGCCAGGGAAGCCACATGAATCTCGATGATGCACCCGCCAAACGCCGATCTCTGAGCATGCTCCCGTCTCGTCATCGTCGCTGGCTCGTGATCGACCAGATGCTCCTCCCGGCCCTGCTGAATCTGGTGCTGAACGGCGGCATCGCATGGCTGATCTTTCGCGGCCACGAGACGCTCCTACTGTGGGGAGAGTCGGGCGTCGGGATCGACCTCATGATCACGGGCTTCTTGCTTCCCTTCGCGATCTGCCTGATCAACTCGACTCTGATTCGGCGGCAGGTCGAGGCCGGGAAACCCGCTGCGCTCGAGGCGGGCCGCTCGCCGCTCGGCCTCGCGCGGTCGTCGAGCCTGTGGCGTGCACTCGTCCTCGGGAGTGCAGGCCTCGGACTGGGATCGCTGCCGCTGCTGGGGGTCGTTGCACTGCTGGAGCCGCTTTCCGTCCCCGGCTTCGTCGGTCTCAAGGGGGCCTGGGCAGGATTACTCGCGGCGGCTATCTCGCCCGTCGTGGCATGGTGGGCTCTCGTCGGAGCATCGGTCCCGCTGGCGGCTGCCGCCTGCGACGCCGCGTCCGCCGATCGCCCGCGAGAGGAGACGCGCCAATGAAGTCGAGCACGATTCATCTCCACACGGGGCATCGCATCGGTCACGTGGACCCTCGCGTCTTTGGCGGCTTCCTCGAGCACATGGGGCGTGCGGTCTATCAGGGCGTCTACGAGCCCGACAGCCCACGCGCCGATGCCGAGGGCTGGCGAGTGGACGTGCTCGATCGTTTGCGCGATCTCGATTTGGCCGTGATGCGTTAT
This sequence comes from Deltaproteobacteria bacterium, assembly GCA_024638705.1. GTDB lineage: Bacteria > Myxococcota_A > UBA9160 > UBA9160 > SMWR01 > JAHEJV01. The sequence continues at coordinate 2,019 of JAHEJV010000335.1, forward strand.
CCCGGTGGCAACTTCGTCTCCGGCTACCACTGGCAGGATGGCGTCGGTCCCCGGGAACGGCGACCGCGCGTGCGTGAGAAGGCGTGGAATAGCATCGAGACCAACCAGGTCGGGACCGACGAGTTCCTGCGGCTCTCCGAACGCATGGGCTGGGAGCCGATGCTCGCCGTCAACCTCGGGACGGGAACGCCCGAAGAGGCGCACGACTGGGTCGAGTACTGCAACGCACCGATCGGGACTCGCTTCGCTGACCTGCGGGCGGCGAACGGTCGGCAGCAGCCCTACGGCGTCAAGTTGTGGTGTCTCGGGAACGAGATGTCGGGCGAGTGGCAGATAGGCCACGTCCCGCCGGACGAGTACGCGAGTCGTGCTCGGCAGGCCGCGAAGATGATGAAGGATCTCGATCCCACGATCCAGCTCGTGGCGAGCGGGAGTGCCACGCATTTCCTGCCCAGCTACATGGAGTGGGATCGCGTGATCCTGGAGGGTCTCGGCGATCACGTCGACTACCTGAGCCTCCACAACTATGTCGGCAATCACACGGACACGATGGACTTCCTCGCCTGCCCGCAGCTGATCGAGAAGCAGATCCTCGAGATCGACGCGGTCTGTCGCTACGTGCAGGGGCGCCGGAAGTCGCCGAAACGAGCGATGCTCTGCTTCGACGAGTGGAACGTGTGGTATCGGACGCAGACGCAGCAGGACTGCGATGGGGCGGGGCGCTTGGCGCCGCCGCTCGCCGAGGAGCGATTCAATCTCGAGGATGCGCTCGTCGTGGCGGGCATTCTCCACGCCTTCGTTCGTCATGCCGACGTTCTCAAGATGGCGAATCTTGCGCAGGTCGTGAACGTGATCGCGCCTCTGCTCACGCGAACGGACGACCTGCTCGTGCAGTCCATCTATTGGCCTTTCCGACTCTTTTCCAGGCGACGAGAGGGTCACTCCCTCGTCACCTCGGTCGAGGGGCCGAGCTACACGTCGCCGAGTCATGGTCCGGTGCCCCACGTCGATGCGAGCGCGATCCTGGGCGGAGATCTCCTTCACGTTTTCCTCACGAACCGCGACGATGAGGCCGCGGAGGTCCGAATCGCCCTCGCCGGCGCGGACGTCGCCGAGCTCGTGGATGCGGAGATCGTCACGGGCGCGGACCCGAAGGACGAGAACGACTGGGATGCGCCGGATCGCGTCCGGGCCCAGCCCTTCGACCGGTTCAAGCTCGTCGCCGCCGGCGCGATCGCCGAGCTCCCAGCCTTCTCGTTCGTGGCCGCGACGTTCCGGTTGGGCGCGTCGTCCTAGGGCTTCGGTTCAGGGCCGATGGACGATGGGGCGTGGATCGCGCCGAGCGGTGGGCTGTCTGGCGAGCTCCAGACTGTCAAGGACTCCATCGCGTCACGAGCGCCGCGTCCGCGGGCATCGGCGTCCTGTACTCGAAGATCCGTTCGTAGCCGGTGACCGAGATCTTCCACTCGCCGTCGACCTTGAGATACTCGTCGTGGTAGATCCCGGTGCCGATCATCACGCTCGATCCCGTATTGTATTCGGTCGTGCCGCCGACGTTGATCACGGTGTCTTCGAGGTACCAGGTCCCCCGCGCCGTCGTGTCGCCCGTGATCTCGATCTCTGGCGTATGCGATTGGTGCATGGACACGACCTCCGTGGTCCCGAGAGCACCCTTCAAGAATTTCAGGATCTCGTCGCGACCTTCGAAGGCGAACACGCCGTCGTTGTACACGCTCCGTGCGTCCGGTGTGAAGACGCTCTCGAGGAGTTCCCAATCCTTGGTATCGACCGCGCGGGCGTAGCGGGCCTTGACCTGCTTGACGGCCTCCGTCTCGACGAGCTTCTGGATGGCGTCCATCTTCTTTCCTCCTGTGTGGTTCTTCGTTAGGGCGGCAGCGGGGAGCGCCTACCGCGAGTGATCGAGAATTACGCCTCGCCCGGACGGGACCGCCCCTGAGGGTCGACCGCTGTGGGCAATGAATATGGGCGACGACCACGCGCGCTCTTCAGTCCGGGCAAGACAGTCGTCGTGCGACGGCCGATCGCCGCAGGCGTCTATAGAGAGGCACCGTCCGTTCGCGTCGCGCTCGCATCCCTGGGCATCTGCTCCGATCGCGAAGCTCGGCGCTTCGATCGCGCGCACGTAATAGAGCGTGTCTCGTCCGACGGTCTCGAACTCCTCGTCGATGAACTCGACGCTGCACCCGCCCGCAACGTCCCTCGGATCGTCACATGAAATCACGCGCCACGGATCCTCGATCAGCCGGTCGAGGGCCTCACCCTCGTGAACCTGTGGGCGGATTCGCACGACCTCGATCCGCGTGATCGCTCGTCGTTCGTCGCTCGGATGGTCACACTGTCCGCCGCAGACATCCTCGAGCCGTTCCGGACCGAGGGCGGACATGCTCGCGCTCGGGCAGCCCGGGAGCTGCTCGAACGACCCGGCTGCCCGCACTCGGAAGCGCGGCGCGCTCGACATCGTGGTCTGGCCACCCATCGGCAGCGTCTCGCCGCTCGGGGAAGCCGGATTCAGGAGATCGAACCAGAGCAGGATCTGCGAACCGCTCGTTCCGTAGACCTCCTTGCGTTCGAGCCCCGCCCAGATCGCGTCGCGATCGCGACCGGAGGCATGAATTGCGACGAGGCCTCCGGTACCGAAGAATGAAGCACCGCGCTCCGCGTCTGCCTCCGCGGGTGTGAGCGCGCGTCCGCTGGTGACGTAGGGAGTAGACTCGGCAGGGCGTTCGTCGTCCCACGAATCGCCCGGATCGAGGACGCGGCCGAGATGCATCAGACGGGCATCCGTCATCTCGGTCCGCCCGAACTCCTTGTATCCGGTGCCGGGCCGCGCCGTGTGGTTGTCGCTCGATGCGATGAGCCCGAGGTCGAAGCGTCTCGGCGCCGTGGGGTCGGTGAAGTCACGCAGCGCCAGAATCGTCTGGACCGAGCCGCCGGGCCGGTAGCGGAACGACGGCTGGAAGCAGTCGCTGCATTGGTCGGCGTCGAGCCACTCCTCGGGTCGGGCGCCGCGAAC
>JAHEJV010000336.1 GCA_024638705.1 Deltaproteobacteria bacterium
GTCGTTCATCGAGCCGCGCCAGGGCGCGGCGACCGGCGTCGGCGGGATCCTGCGCGACATCTTCACGATGGGCGCGCGCCCGATCGCGTCGCTCGATTCGTTGCGCTTCGGTCCGCTCGACGATCCGAAGCACCAGTATCTGCTGCGCGGAGTCGTCGACGGGATCGGCGGCTACGGCAACCCGGTGGGCGTGGCGACCGTCGGCGGCGAGACGTCCTTTCACGAGTGCTACCGCGGCAACATCCTGGTCAACGCGTTCAACCTCGGCCTCGTCGAGACGGACAAGGTCTTCCTGGCGAAGGCGTCGGGCATCGGCAACCCGGTGATCTACGCCGGCAGCAAGACCGGCCGCGACGGCATCCACGGCGCCAGCCTGCTCGCGTCCGCCGAGTTCGACGAAGGCAGCGAAGCGAAGCGTCCGACCGTGCAGGTGGGCGACCCCTTCACCGAGAAGTGCCTGATCGAGGCGTGCCTCGAGCTGATGCGCACCGACGCGATCGTCGGCATCCAGGACATGGGCGCCGCCGGGCTCACCTGCTCGTCCTTCGAGATGGCGAGCAACTCGGGCACCGGCATCGAGCTCGACCTCGACCGCGTTCCCCAGCGCGAAACCAACATGACGCCCTACGAGCTGCTGCTCTCCGAGAGCCAGGAGCGCATGCTGATGGTGGCGCGCGCCGGTCGCGAAGAGGAAGTGTGCGCGATCTTCGAGCGCTGGGACCTCGAAGCGTGCGTCGTCGGTCGCGTCACCGACGACGGCCGCATGCGCATCACCTGGCAGGGCGAGCAGGTGGTCGACATCCCCGTGGCGCCGGTCGCGCACCAGAGCCCGGAGCTCGACCGACCGGTGCGTGAGCCCGCCGATCGCCTCGAGCGTCACAAGCTCGACTATGCCTCGGTCGCGCCCGAGGACGACCTCCCCGGCGCGCTGCGCGCGCTGCTCGACGACCCGAACCTCGCCTCGAAGCGCTGGATCTATCGCCAGTACGACCAGCTCGTGCAGGGCAACACGGTGGTCGGCCCCGGCGGCGACGCCGCGCTCGTGCGCATCAAGCGCGAGGACGGCACGACGACGACGAAGGGCGTGGCGCTCTCGGTCGACTGCAATCCGCGCTGGTGCTGGCTCGATCCGTACATGGGCGCTGTCGCGGCGGTGGCCGAAGCCGCGCGCAACGTCGCCTGCACCGGCGCGCGGCCGCTCGCGCTCACCAACTGCCTCAACTTCGGCAACCCCGAGAAGCCCGAGATCATGTGGGAGTTCGCCGAGGCGACGCGCGGGCTCGCCGACGCCGCGCGCGCGCTCGGCACGCCGGTCGTGTCCGGGAACGTCTCGCTCTACAACGAGACCTCGGGCCGCGCGATCTACCCCACGCCGACGATCGCCGTCGTCGGCGTGCTCGACGACTGGCGCCACCACGCCACCGCGCCCTTCGGTGCGTCCGATCGGGCGATCGTGCTGCTCGGCGAGAACCGCGAAGAGCTCGGCGGCAGCGAATGGCTGGCACTGCGGCGCGGCCTCGAGCGCGGCGCGCCGCCCTCGGTCGACCTCGACCACGAGAAGCGCCTCACCGAGCTGCTGGTCGACGCGATCGCGCGCGACGTCATCGCGACCGCTCACGACGTCAGTGACGGCGGCCTCGCGGTGGCGCTGGCCGAGTGCTGCTTCGCGGGCTCGGAGCCGTTCGGCGCGCGGGTCGAGCTCGTCGACCCGCTGCGTCCCGACGCGCTGCTCTTCGGCGAATCGACCGGCCGCGTCGTGGCCACCGCCGCCGACGCCGGCGCGCTCCTCGCGCTCGCGGCGGAGCACGGCGTGCCCGCACGGCGGATCGGCACGACCGGCGGCGATGCGCTGCGCATCGGCGCTCCCGGGCAGACGCCCTGGATCGACGAACCCGTAGCGTCCCTGCACGCGATCTGGGAGAACGCCATCCCGCGGCGTCTTCGCGAGGAGTAGGTCATGAAGATGTCCCCCGAAGAGCTCGCCGATCTCGTCGAAGCGCATCTCGACGATCGCTTCCACGACGAGTGCGGCGTCGTCGGGATCCACGGCCACCCCGAGGCGGCGAAGATCGCCTACCTCGGTCTCTACGCACTCCAGCACCGCGGGCAGGAGAGCTGCGGCATCGTCTCCGCGCCCGGCGGCGCGCAGCGTCAGTCGGTGCACCGCGGCATGGGGCTCGTCGCCGACGTCTTCAACGAGCGCATCCTCGGCCAGCTCGAGGGACGCAGCGCGATCGGCCACGTGCGCTACTCGACGGCGGGTGGCAGCTCGCTGGTGAACGCCCAGCCCTTCTGCGCGACGACCGACGCCGGTGCGATCGCGATCGCTCACAACGGCAATCTGGTCAACGCACTGCCGATCCGGCGCGAGCTCGAAGGGCGCGGCGCGATCTTCAGCACGACGGCCGACAGCGAGGTGATCGTCCAGCTGCTCGCGCGCTCGCGCGAACACCTGCCCGAGGAGCGCCTGATCGACGCGCTCTCGCGACTCAAGGGCGCGTTCAGCCTGGTGATGATGACTTCCGACGCGCTCGTCGCGGCGCGCGACGCGCGCGGCTTCCGCCCCTTGTCACTCGGTCGCCTCGACGGCGCCTGGGTGTTCGCCAGCGAGACCTGCGCCCTCGACTTGATCGGCGCCACCCACGAGCGCGACGTCGAGCCCGGCGAAGTGATCGTGATCCGCCGCGGTCGCCTGCGCAGCCTGCGTCCGTTCAAGAAGGAAGAAGAGAAGTTCTGCATCTTCGAGAACATCTACTTCGCGCGCCCCGACTCGAACCTCAACGGCAACAACGTCTATACCTTCCGCAAGGAGCTCGGCCGCACGCTCGCGCGCGAGCATCCCGTCGCGGCCGACGTCGTCGTGCCGGTGCTCGACTCGGGGAACACCGCGGCGATGGGCTACGCCGAGGAGTCGGGCATCCCCTACGAGCAGGCGATGATCCGCAACCACTACGTGCGGCGCACCTTCATCGAGCCCACCCAATCGATCCGCCACTTCGGCGTGAAGGTGAAGCACAACGCGGTGCGCGGCGTGCTGAACGGAAAGCGCGTGATCCTGGTCGACGACTCGATCGTGCGCGGCACCACGCTCACGAAGATCGTGAACATGCTGCGGGCCGCCGGCGCGAACGAGGTGCACCTGCGGATCTCGTCGCCGCCGACGATCGGACCCTGCCACTACGGGATCGACACCCCGACGCGCGAGGAGCTGATCGCCGCGAACCACAGCATCGAGGAGATCTGCGCGATGCTCGGTGCGGACTCCCTCGGTTATCTCAGCCTCGACGGGCTGCGCGGCTGCGGTCGGGCCCTCAAGCACGGGTTCTGCGACGCCTGCTTCTCCGACGACTATCCGGTCGCGACCACGGAGGAGGGGCCGCCGCCGCAGCTCTCGCTCTTCCGCTCGGTCGGCTCGGAAGACGACTGACCGCGGAATGACGGATCCGGACTCCGGTCGGCTCGATCTCGCCTCTCTCGAGCAGGAGATCGCCGCGGGACGCATCCACACCGTCGTCACCGCGCTCCCCGATCTCTTCGGTCGTCTCGTCGGCAAGCGCATCACCGCGCGCTTCTTCCTCGACGAGGTGGCGCGCGCCGGGATGCACGTCTGCGACTACCTGCTCGCCTGCGACATGGAGATGGACCCGACGCCCGGGTACTCCTTCACGAGCTGGAACACCGGCTACGGCGATCTCCACGCCGTGCCCGACTTCGCGACGATGCGTCGCGCGGCCTGGCTCGAGGGCACGGCGATCGTGCTCTGCGACGCGTTCACGGAATCCGGCGAGCCGGTCGAGGTGTCGCCCCGGCGCATCCTGCAGCGTCAGCTCGCGCGGCTGTCCGAGCGCGGCCAGCGCGCGATGATGGCCAGCGAGCTCGAGTTCTTCCTGCTCGAGGACGACTACGCGGCGGCGCATGCGAAGGGCTATCGCGACCTGACGCCGACCCAGCGTTATGTCGAGGACTACCACGTCCTGTCTGGCACCTTCGCCGAGGACGTGGTCGGGGCGATCCGCGCGGGCGTCGACGCGTCGGGCATCCCCGTCGAGTTCAGCAAGGGCGAGTGGGGTCCCGGCCAGCACGAGATCAACCTGCGCTATGCGGAAGCGTTGGAGATGGCCGATCGCCACGTGCTCTACAAGCTCGCGGCGAAGGAGATCGCGGCGAGCCGCGGCCACGCGCTCACCTTCATGGCGAAGTTCGACGAGACGCTCGCCGGCAGCAGCATGCACGTGCATGCGAGCCTGTGGGACGGCGACGCGCCGTCCTTTGCGGGCGACGGGACGCTCGAAGGCGCGCCGGTCACGAGTTCCGACGCGTTCCGGCACTTCCTCGGCGGCGTGCTCGCCCATGCCGGCGAGATCGCCCTGCTGTTCGCGCCGACGCCGAACTCCTACAAACGTTTCCGCCCGGGCACCTTCGCGCCGACCGGGATCGCCTGGAGCTACGACAACCGCACGGCCGGCTTCCGGGTGGTGGGCGAGGGCGCCTCGCTGCGACTCGAGTGTCGGATCCCCGGGGCCGACGCGAACCCCTACCTCGTCTACGCCGCGCTGCTCGCGGCCGGCATCGACGGGCTCGAGAACGCGACCGAGCCCGGGCCGGCCTTCGAGGGCGACGTCTACGCGGCCGTGGGCCTGCCCCACGTGCCCGCCAGCCTTCCCGAGGCGGCGCGCGCCTTCGAGGCCAGCGACTTCGTGCGCGGGGCCTTCGGAGAGGAGGTGGTCGCGCACCTGCTCCACTTCGTCCGCACCGAGCAGCGCCAGGTGGACGACCGCGTGAGCGACGTCGAGCGCGCGCGCTATTTCGAGCGGGTCTGACCCCCGGATTTGGCCCCCGCGGGGCCGCGCCGGCTTCCGAGAACGCGATTCGTCGCGCGATTTTCCGCCCATGGGCGATGGCCGATCCGCCGATAGACCTGTGGGGGCAGCGTCCACGCCCCGATCGACGAGGATCGCGAGTGGCTTCCGACCCGGCCGTGCTCGAAGTCGAGTACGACGACGCACAGACTTTCTCCGAAGACTTCCGCGCGAACCTCGCGAACGGGGGG
>JAHEJV010000337.1 GCA_024638705.1 Deltaproteobacteria bacterium
TCGGGCAGGCGCGAACGCATCGTGTTGACGACGCCGTGCTCGGAAGGCAGGCGCGAAGTGAGCAGCGTCGCGACCGCGGGCGACGTGGTCGGTGCGCTGCTGAAGGCCCACCGGTAGCGGGTGCCGTTCTCGAACACGCCGCACAGGCCCGCGCCGGCGTCGCCGCCATAACAGGCGAGGCGATCGGCGCGCAGCGTGTCGACGGTGATCAGCAGCAGGTTGGGTGCGACGTCGCCGGCGGAGCACGCCACGCCGATTGCGACGGCGATCGCGGCGAGACCGATGCGACGCACCTCCGCGGTATAGCTCAGAGGGGAGTGAATCATTCGCGTTCGTTTCGCGTCTCTCTTGGCCCCGCACCCCCATGGAGCGCTAGATTCCCACATGGCCGACGCCCCCCGACCCAGCCCGGAGAGCTTCCCCGAGGACCTCGAGGACGCGATCCTCGCGCTCAAGGAAGAGCGCAACGCGGTCCTGCTCGCGCACTACTACCAGGAGTCGGAGGTGCAGGACCTCGCCGACTTCGTCGGCGACTCGCTCGCCCTCGCACAGGCCGCCACGAAGGTCGATCGCGACGTCATCGCGTTCTGCGGCGTGCACTTCATGGCCGAGACGGCAAAGATCCTCAATCCGGATCGCATCGTCGTGGTGCCCGATCTCGAAGCGGGCTGCTCGCTCGCCGACGGCTGTCCGCCCGACGAGTTCCGCGCCTTCAAGAAGGAGCACGAGGGCGCGAAGGTGCTCACCTACATCAACTGCAGCGCCGAGGTGAAGGCCGAGAGCGATCTCATCTGCACGTCTTCGAACGCGGTGAAGATGGCCCAGAGCCTCGGCGACGAGCCCTTCATCTTCGCCCCCGACCGCCACCTCGCGCGCTGGGTGGCGAACCAGCTCGGGCGCGACGACCTGATCGTCTGGCCGGGCGCCTGCATCGTGCACGAGCAGTTCAGCGCGAAGCGCCTCGCGCAGCTTCGCGTGAAGCATCCCGACGCCGAGGTCCTCGCGCACCCCGAGTGCGACCAGGCGGTGCTCGACCAGGCCGACTTCATCGCGTCCACCACCGGCATCATCGACCGCGCGGTGAACAGCGAGGCGAAGACGCTGATCATCGCCACCGAGGACGGCGTCTTCCACTCGATCGAGCAGCGCGCGCCCGAGAAGACGCTGATCCAGGCGCCGGGCATCGACGAGAGCTGCGCCTGCAACCGTTGCCCGTACATGCGCCTGAACACGCTCGAGAAGCTCTACCTCTGCCTGCGCGACCTGAAGCCGCAGGTGGAGGTGCCCGAGGAGATCCGGGTGCGCGCGCTGCGGCCGATCGAGCGGATGCTCGAGCTGTCCGCGTAGTCGCGCCGCCGCGATGACCGCGCGGGTCGTCGCCAGCCCGACGTCGACACCACCTGGACCAGGCCGCTCGCCCCTGCGACGCGGCGATCCGCCGGGAGGGCGCCGACGTGGCCCGGGCCGCCTCGGTCGCTGACGACCTCAACCTGTCTCTGACGGTCGATCCATTCGTTGACGATCGTCAGTCAATCGCGCATCCTGCCTTCTCACCCGCCGAGGGGCCCGATGCGCACCGCCTTCGCCGATTTCGTTCCCGAATCTGCCGCGTTCTACCAGGGCGACGCCGACGCCGTCTTCCGCCGGCTGCGCGCCGAGGATCCGGTGCACTGGCACGAGCCCAGCCGATTCTGGGCGATCACGCGCCACGCCGACCTGCAGACCGTGTCGCAGCGCCCGCGGCTCTTCTCCTCGGAGCGCGGCACCCAGCTCTTCGAGTTGGTGCGCCGCGCGCAGGGCCGGTCCGAGCTCGGTTCGATGCAGGAGGCGAACCTCGGCACATCGAACATCATCCGCATGGACCCGCCGCGCCACAACCGCCTCCGCAAGCTCGTGATGGGCGCGTTCACGCCGCGTCGCATCGCGGAGATGGAGGTGCGCGTGCGCGAGCTCGCGAAGCGCAGCCTCGACGCGATCGACGCATCGCGACCGATCGATCTCGTCGAGGACGTCGCGATCCCGCTGCCGATGTACGTGATCGCCGAGATGCTCGGCGTCTCGTCGGATCGCTACGACGATTTCCGGCGTTGGTCCGACGCGATGATCGAGGCGGGGGGCGGCAACGTCTCGCCGGAGATCGCGTCCGTCGTCAGCGAGCTGATGCAGTACGTCGTCGGGGTCGCGCAGGAGCGGAGGCAGAAGCCGGAAGACGACCTGATCTCGATCATCGTCGAAGCCGAGCTCGACGGTGAGCGCCTCGACGACGCGGAAGTGGGCATGTTCTGTCTCACGCTCCTGGTCGCCGGCAACGAGACGACGCGCAACCTCGTCGCCGGCGGCGCCCGGCTCCTGCTCCGTCATCCCGAGCAACGCGAGAAGCTGCTCGCCGATCCCGGTCTCCTGCCGAACGCGATCGAGGAGATGCTGCGCCTCGTCTCGCCCGTGCGAAACTTCGCGCGCACTGCCACGCAGGACACCGAGCTCCGCGGCCGCACGATTCGCGAGGGCGACGGCCTCGTGCTCTTCTACGCCTCGGCGAATCGCGACGAAGCCGTCTTCGGAACGGACTCCCACGAGTTCGACATCACGCGTGCGAACGCGAAGCGCCACGTCGCCTTCGGCTTCGGCGAGCACCTGTGTCTGGGCGCTTCGCTCGCGCGCATGGAGGCGCGCGTGATCTTCGAGGAGTTCCTCGCGCGCTGGCCGCGCTTCGCAGGAGCGGGGGAGGTCGTGCCGCTCGAGTCGAGCCTGATGAACGGGCTCGTGCACTTTCCGGTGGTGCTCGAGCCGTGAGTGCCGCGGCCCCCCGCGCCGGGCAAGCCTCTCCCTTCGAGCGTCCCAGTGCGCGCGAGCTCCAGCGACAGCGCACCCGCGCGCGGCTCTTCGAGGCGGCGCTCGCCGAGTTCGCCGTGACCGGCTTCGACGGCGCGAGCGTCGCCGAGATCGCGCGCAAGGCCGGCGTTTCGCGCCCGAGCTTCTACTTCCACTTCCCGACGAAGGAACACGTGCTGCTGGAGTTGCAGTGGCACAAGGAGCTCGAGATGGTGGCACGCCTCGAGGGGCACGCGACGCTGCGCGCGCTGCTCGAGGCGCTGCCCGACGCCATCGTCGACGTCTACGCGAGCATCGAGGGACCGGGCGTCGCGCGCGACATGGTGATGATCTACGCGCGCTCTCCCGAGTATCTCCCGCTCGCCGAGCAGCCCTTCCCGCTGGTGCGCCTGCTCGCGAGTCGCTTTGCCGAAGGCGCGCGCCGGGGCGAGCTGCGCGCCGGGCTCGAGCCGGTCCAGGCGACCTTCCTCTGTCTAACCGGCGTCTTCGGCTACCTGATCGCCGGATTGCCGGGCGGCACGCAGCGCGAAGACCTGCGCGCGGCCGTCGGGTTGTACCTGGCCTGACCCTTCGGGCGTCGGTCGGGGTAGGCTGGTCCGCCATGCCCACCGACCGCCGTGTCCCCTTCGCGAGCCGGCTCTCCTTCGGCGTCGGCCAGATCGCCGAGGGACTCAAGAACACCGCCTTCGGACTCTTCGTTCTCTTCTACTACAACCAGGTGCTCGGCCTGGACGGTGCGCTCTGCGGCCTGGCGCTCGGGATCGCGCTCCTGTTCGACGCGGTGACCGATCCGCTCGCGGGCTCGCTCTCGGACAACTGGCGCTCGCGCTGGGGACGGCGCCATCCCTTCATGGTCGCGTCGGCCCTGCCGCTGGCCCTCGCCTTCTGGGCGCTGTTCTCACCGCCCGCGCTGTCGAAGGAAGGGCTCTTCGTCTGGCTGCTCACCTTCGCGGTGCTCACCCGCGCGGCGATGACGCTCTACCACGTGCCGCACATGGCGCTCGGCGCGGAGATGACGGCGAACTTCGAGCAGCGCACCTCGATCGTCGCCTACCGCCAGGCGTTCGGTTACGTCGGGATGGGGCTCGCCGGGGCGATCGGCTTCGGATACTTCTTCGCCGACTCGCGCGGAGGACGCCTCGCCGCCGACGCCTACCCGCCCTTCGCGCTGGTCCTCGCGATCGGGATGGTGCTGACGATCTGGATCTCGGCCTGGGGCACGCGCCGCGAGATCCCGCACCTGCCGCGTCCCGACGATGCCCCGGACGGCGCGCCCGCGACGCGCGTGCTGCCACGTCTGGTCGCGGAGACGCGCAGTGCGTTCCAGAACGCATCGTTCCGCTGGCTCTTCGCCGGCGTGCTGATGATCTACATCATGGTCGGCGTCGAGGGCGCCCTCGCGCTCTACATGTACGAGTTCTTCTGGGACCTCTCGGGCAACGAGATCCTCGGGCTCTACGCGCTCTACCCCGTCGGCCTCATCTCGGGCGCGTTCTTCACGACGGCGATCCACCGACGCTTCGACAAGCGTCCGGCGTTGGTCGTCGGCACCGCGGGCTGGGCGGTGTGTCAGCTCGGGCCGGTGCTGCTGCGCCTCGCCGATGCGTTCCCGGAGAACGGGACGATCGCGCTGCTCGTCGCGCTCGGCAGCTTCCGCGTCTTGCAGGGCGTGCTCGTGCAGCAGGCGATCGTGAGCTTCGGCTCGATGATGGCCGACGTCACCGACGAGCACGAGCTCGAATCGGGGAAGCGGCAGGAGGGGATCTTCTTCGGCGCCGTCGCGTTCTCGGGAAAGGCGGCGTCGGGCGTGGGGAGCATGGTCGCCGGCATCTCCCTCGACCTGATCGCCTGGCCGACCGGCGCGCTGACGGTGCCCGCCGAAGCGATCGTCCGGCTCGGGATCGTCTACGGACCGGCGACGGCCGGGCTCGCCGTCCTCTCCGTCTGGTGTTATGCGCACTACGGGCTCACGCGCGAGCGGCACGCGGCGATCGCGGCGGAGCTGCGCGGCGCCTGAGCGCGGTAAGTCCGAGTCGCTTCCCGTCCACTCGTACACGACCACCCCGCGCGGCTGCGCCGACCCCGGCGAGGAGCGTCATGCAGCCTGCGAGGAGCGTCCGCGTTCGGACCGTGGTCATTGCGCCCAACCCCCCGTGAACGGAATCGACTGGCCGGCGAAGAAGTCGCTCTCGTCCGAGGCGAGGAAGAGCGCGAA
>JAHEJV010000338.1 GCA_024638705.1 Deltaproteobacteria bacterium
TCGCCGGGTCGCTCGAGGCGGCCCCGGCGCCCGCGGCCGAGCTGGCGGGCACCGGATTCCGCGATTTCACCCGGATCGCCCGCAGCGACGCCGAGCTCTGGGCCGACATCCTGACCGCCAACCGCAAGGCCCTGGCGGCTCCGCTGGGCGCCGCCGCCGCCGCCCTGGAGCAGCTCTCGCGGGCGCTCGAAGCAGGCGACGCGGACGCCCTGGATCGTCTACTCTCCGCCGCCCGATCCGCGCTCTTTCCGGTGACGCATGCGTCCTCGGATCAGCGACCCTCACCCGACGTTTCCGACGCCTCGCGACCGCGAGGCGCTTGAATCCCATGGAGAATCCGACCAACGCCTATGAGTAACGCAGCCACCGGCGAGAGCTTCGCCGACCTTTTCGAGAGCAGCCTCCGAACGATCAAGGAGGGCGAGCTGGTCAAGGGAACCGTGCTCGCCATCGACGACGAGCAGGTGTCCATCGACATCGGATTCAAGTCCGAGGGCGTGGTCGCGTCCTGGGAGTTCATGGACGAAGACGGCACGATGCTGGTGAGCCCCGGCGACGAAGTCGACGTGCTCCTCGAAGAGGCCGAAGGCGAAGACGGCCGCATCGTCATCTCGAAGGAGAAGGCCGACCGCCTCAAGGTGTGGGACGACATCTCCGCCGCCTACAAGGCCGACGAGCCCGTCGAGGGCACCGTGCTCTCGCGCGTGAAGGGCGGCCTCGCCGTCGACATCGGCGTGAAGGCCTTCCTGCCCGGCTCGCAGGTCGACCTCCGCCCCGTGCGCAATCTCGAGCACGTCGTCGGTCAGAAGCTCCAGTTCAAGATCATCAAGTTCAACAAGCGCCGCGCCAACATCGTGCTGTCGCGCCGCGCGCTCCTCGAGAGCGAGCGCAAGAAGATGCGCGAGACGACGCTCGAGACGCTGGCTCCCGGCCAGATCGTCGACGGCGTGATCAAGAACCTCACCGACTACGGCGCCTTCATCGACCTCGGCGGCATCGACGGTCTGCTCCACGTCACCGACATGTCCTGGGGCCGCGTCAACCACCCGAGCGAGCTCTTCCACGTCGGCGACGAGATCAAGGTGAAGGTGCTCAAGTTCGACCAGGAGAACGAGCGCGTCTCCCTCGGCTTGAAGCAGATCCAGCCCGACCCGTGGATCGACGCGTCGATGCGCTACCCGATCGGCAAGCGCATCCAGGGGAAGGTCGTCTCGCTCGCCGAGTACGGCGCCTTCCTCGAGCTGGAGCCCGGCATCGAGGGCCTGATCCACGTCTCCGAGATGTCGTGGACGAAGCGGATCAAGCACCCGTCGAAGGTGGTGAACGTCGGCGACGACGTCGAAGCCGTCGTGCTCGACGTCGACGAGCGCGATCGCAAGATCTCGCTCGGCATGAAGCAGATCGAGCCCAATCCCTGGAGCGTGATCGAAGAGAAGTACCCGGTCGGCACGAAGGTGTCGGGCGCGGTGCGCAACGTCACCAACTTCGGCGTCTTCGTCGGCCTCGAAGAGGGCATCGACGGCCTGGTGCACGTCTCGGACATCTCGTGGACGGAGCAGATCAAGCACCCGAGCGAGAAGTTCAACAAGGGCGACATGGTCGAAGCCGTCGTCCTCAAGATCGACAAGGAGAACGAGAAGTTCTCGCTGGGGATCAAGCAGCTCCAGGACAACCCCTGGAACGAGATCCTCCAGAAGTTCCCGGTCGGCAGCGAGATCACCGGGCCCGTCACGAACGTCGCCGACTTCGGCGCCTTCGTGAAGCTCGACGAGGGCATCGAGGGCCTGATCTACAGCTCCGAGCTCGCGACCGAGCGCGTCGACAACCCGTCGGACGTCGTGTCCGAGGGCCAGGAGGTGACGGCGCTCGTCACCCGCGTCGACCCGATGGAGCAGAAGATCTCTCTTTCGATCCGTGCGCTGACCGATAAGGAACAGCGCGAAGCGCTCAAGAAAGTGGCGGCCCAGCAGTCGGCGCGACAGTCGACGACCCTGGGTGACCTCCTCGCCGAGAAGCTGGCCGCGAAGGCCGGGGCCGATGCGCCCGAGGACGGAGAGGAGAGCGAATCATGACAAAGAGCGGACTGATCGAGGCCGTCGCCGACCGGACCCCGCACATCTCGAAGAAGGACACGGAGATCGTCGTCAACACGATCTTCGACTCGATGGCGAGCGCCCTGCGCGAGGGCGAGCGCATCGAGATCCGCGGCTTCGGGAGCTTCCAGGTGAAGGTGCGCGAGGCGCGTGAGGGCCGGAACCCCAAGACGGGCGAGCCGGTGCACATCTCCGCCAAGCGAACACCGTTCTTCAAAGTAGGCAAGGAGCTGAAGGAGATGGTGGACGCGGGGCGCCACGAATCTTCGCCGTCCTCGGACTCCTAGCTCTTCTCGCCGCTCTCGCCCCCCGGGAGTGACACCACATATGCGCTGGGTGCGACGCCTGCTCGTGCTGGCCGTCTTCGTCGGTCTGTTCTGGGCGATCTGGCATTTCGCGAAGGAGAACGCCACGGTCGTGGCGGTTTCCTACGTCTTTGGTGTGTTCGAAGCGCAGGTCTGGCAGGCCCTGCTCGCCGCGTTCGCGGCGGGCTTCGCGATCGCGGCCGTCGGGTGGTCGCTCTTCGGCGTTCGCTCGAAGATGGTGCAACGTCGCTACAAGAAGGCGGTGGGTGGCCTCGAGGCCGAGATCCACCAGCTGCGAAATCTTCCCCTCGCCCCCGAATCCGATCTGCCCGAGCCGGGCGCGTCCGCCGCGTCCGGCGCCGGCGCCAGCTCGGTCGAGAGGGGTGCCTGATCCCGGTGTTCGACTGGCTGCTCGGGCGCCGGGGCCGGCGCCAACCCACCGACGCGGACGAAGCCGCGCGCGCGGCGTTGCTCGCCGTGCTCGATCGCGACGACGCGCGCGCCGAGGAGCTCCTCGCGGCGGGCGTGAAGCTCGACTCGTCGGGGGTCGAGCCCTATCTCGCGCTGGCGCGCTTCCATCGCATGCGCGGTGAGATCGGGCGCGCGATCCGCATCCACCAGAATCTGCTCTTGCGCCGCGACCTCGACCCGGAGCAGACCGCCACCTGTCTCGCCGATCTCGCCGCGGACTTCCGTCAGGGCGGCTTCCTCCAGCGCGCGATCGCGTCCTACCAGGAAGTCCTCGCACACGACCCGAAGCACACCGGCGCGCTGAGTGCGCTCGTCGCGCTGCTCGGGGACGTCCGCGATTTTCCGCGCGCGCTCGAGATGCAGCGGCGCTTGTCGAAGGTCCTGCGCAGCGACGGCTCGGCCGAGGAGGCGCGCCTCTGGGTCGACATGGCCGAAGCCGCCCAGGCCGAGGGGAAGTTCGACGAGGCGCGCCGCGCGGTGAAGAAGGCGCTGCGACGCAACGAGCGGTCGGTGCGCGCGTGGCTGGTGCTAGGTGCCCTCGAGTCCGAGCGCGGCAACGCGAAGGCCGCGCTCGCGGCGTGGAAGAAGGTGCCCGAACTCGACGGCCGCAGCGGCGCGCTCGTGTTCGCCCACATCGAGTCGGCCTACGCCGCGAGCGGCAAGCCCGAAGAGTACGAGAGCTATCTCCGCAGCCTGCTCGCCGAGCGTGAGGACGACGCGCGCGCGCGACTCGCCCTGGCCCGCGTGCTCGCCGCCCGTCACGACATCGAGGAGGCGCTCGCAGAGCT
This sequence comes from Deltaproteobacteria bacterium, assembly GCA_024638705.1. Classification (GTDB taxonomy): domain Bacteria; phylum Myxococcota_A; class UBA9160; order UBA9160; family SMWR01; genus JAHEJV01. The sequence continues at coordinate 3,658 of JAHEJV010000338.1, forward strand.
GCGTCGCCTGCTCGAGCGCGACCCGGAGAATCTCGAGGCGCGCGCCGAGGTCGGGCGGCTGCTGCTCTCGGAGCGTCGCGACGCGGAGGCGACCAAGGAGTACGCCGAGCTGCTCGACGTCCTCGAGCGGCGCGGTCTGCTGCGCAGTCGGGAGCGGCTGGGATGAGCGGCAAGACCGGTGCGGGGAAGAAGAGCGCGAAGCCGAAGTCGGCGCTCGACACGCCGATGATGCGCCAGTTCCTCGAGATCAAGGCGCGCTACCCGGACGCGATCCTCTTCTACCGGATGGGCGACTTCTACGAGATGTTCCTGCGCGATGCCGAGGTCGCCGCGCCGCTACTCGACATCGCACTCACCACCCGCGACAAGAACAAGGCCGACGCCGTGCCGATGTGCGGCGTGCCGGTCCACGCGGCGGATCAGCACCTCGAAACTCTCGCCGCCGCGGGACACCGCGTCGCGATCTGCGAGCAGGTGGAAGACGCGAAGGCCGTGGCGGGGAAGCGGCTCGTGCGCCGCGACGTCGTCGAGGTGGTGACGCCTGGCCTGGTGAGCGATCCGCAGAGTCTCGCCGGGACGAGCGAGCTGGCGTTGGTCGCGCTCCACCCGGGTGCGTCGCTCGGTCTCGCCGTGCTCGACGCGTCGACCGGCGACCTGCGCGCCACCACCGCCGCGAGCGGGGAGGGCGGCCTGCCGACGCTGCTCCAGGAAGAGCTCCACCGGCTCGCGCCGCGCGAGATCCTGCTCCACGGAGACGATCCCGAGCTCGAGGCCGCCGTCGCACGCGCTCTGCCCGACGTGCCGCGCGCGACGCTCCCCGCCGCCGACTTCGACGTCGCGAGCGCGCCGCGCCATCCCGCCGGGCTCGACGCCGGCGACGTCGATCTCGCCGCGCTCGCGGCCGCCGCGCTGCTGCACTACGTCGGCCGTCACCAGCCCTTCGCGCTCGGCCAGACCGCGCGTCTGCGCCGCTACGAGCTCTCGGACGCGATGCTCGTCGACGAATCGACCCGCGCGCATCTCGAGCTCTTCGCGAACAGTGAGGACGGCACGCGCGCGCGCACGTTGATCGAGCGCATCGACATGACCCAGACGCCGCTCGGCGCGCGACGCCTCGCGCGCTGGCTCGCCTATCCGCTGCTCGACGCGACGGCGATCCGCGCGCGCCAGGACGCCACGGCCTTCCTCGCCGAACGCGATCGCCTGCGCGGCCGGCTCGCCACCGCGCTGCGCCCGGTGCGCGACCTCGAGCGTCTGCTCGCGAAAGCCGCGCGTCCCGGCGCCGTGCCGCGCGACCTCGTCGAGCTGCGCGCGACGCTCGAAGCGCTGCCCGAGCTCGAAGCGGTCTTCGCGGCCGGCGACGACGAACTGCTCGACGGCGCGC
>JAHEJV010000339.1 GCA_024638705.1 Deltaproteobacteria bacterium
ACATCGCGCCGGCGCCGGTGGCGACGACGATCCACGCGAAGTAGTCGACGTTGCCAAGGACCGCTTCCGCGAAGACGGGCATCACCACCATGTGCGACACGCCGAAGAACGAGAGCGTCGCGACCATCGCGAGTGCGGGCAGGGCAGGGCGTCGTTCGCGCGCGTGGCGGAAGCCGGTGGCGAGGCGCGCGAGGATGCCGCCGTCCTCGAGCTCGGTTTCGTAGCGCGCGACCGCCATCCGCGCGATCAGCAGCGCCGAGAGCGTGGCCGCGATCATGTAGACGCCGAAGGCGATCTCGTAGCGATCGGCGGCGAGGATCGGCGCGGCGACGACGGGTCCGACGACGCGCGTCAGGTTGTTCGCGGCGGATTGGATCGAGACGGCGCTCGGGAGGTCGCGGTTGGGCACTGCATTCGCGGCGAGGGCAAAGCTCGCCGGACCGGCGAAGGAGAAGCTGATGCCGAAGAGCAACGCGAGGGCGCAGAGTGAAAGCGGATCGATCCAGCCGCTCTGCGTGAGCGCCGCCAGCACGGCGGAGCACGCTGCGACCGACCCGTAGCTGACCAGCATGATGCGCTTGCGATCGATGCGGTCGGCGACGACGCCGGCGACGGGCGCCAACGCGAATGCGGGAATGAACAGCGCGAAGAACAGACGCCCGAGCCAGATCGGATCGTTGTGCGCGAGCTTCACCATCAGGCCCTGCATCCCGAGGTGCGAGATCCAGAAGCCGGTCTGGTTGACGAGGAAGGCGACGAAGAGCAGGCGGAACGGCTCGTGCGCGAAGGCGCGGAACGCCCGTCCACGCGACGAGCCGAGAAAGCCCGACGCACGCGCCGCCGGCACGCCCATCGCCACCGAGTCGGCGGGATTCAGCGCGGCATCCCCGGGGTTGGCCCCGAGGCTCTCTTCGACGTGGGTCTTGACCATGGGATGACGGGTGCCGGCGGATGTCCGGCCCCGGGAGCGGCGGGCTCGCGCGGAATGGCGCAGCGACACCGCGGGGCGTACGGAATGGGAAGGCCCATCCTATCGCGTTACGTTGCGGCGAGCCGCCGCGCGCCCCGTCCGCCTTCCAGGAGGTTCCCTTGGCCGATTCCGTCGTCGATCTCGAACGGGACGGGGACGTCTTCGTCCTGCGCATGGACTCGGGCGAGAACCGCTTCGTCCCGCCGCTGATCGAGGGCTGGAACCGCGCCCTCGACGAGGTGGAGAACACGGCCGGCCCGAAGGCGCTGGTGACGATCGGCACCGGGAAGTTCTACTCGAACGGTCTCGACCTCGACTTCATGATGTCGTCGGGCGACCCGCCGGGATACATCGGGAGCGTGCTCGGGATCATGAAGCGGGTGCTCGTCTTTCCCGCCTACACCGTCGCGGCGATCAACGGACATGCCTTCGGCGCCGGCGCGCAGGTGGCGCTCGCCCACGACGCCCGCGTGATGCGCACCGAGCGCGGCTACTTCTGCATGCCCGAGATCGACATGAAGGCCTTCTTGCATCCGGGCATGACGGCGATCATCCAGGCGCGCCTCCCGCACCAGAGCGCCCACGAGCTGATCGTCACCGGCAAGCGCTACGGCGCGCAGGACGCGCTGGCGCGGCGCATCGTCGATGACACCGCCACCGAGGCGATGGTGCGCACGCGCGCCACCGAGATGGCCGCCGAGTGGGCCCCGAAGGCCGATCCGACGATGAGCCGCCTCAAGGCGGACATGTACCCGCGCGTGATCGAGGCACTGGAGACGGTGCAGCCGATCGAGGGTTAGGCCGCGGCGGCTCACGATGGAAGTCCTGCTCGAATCCGCCGCCTGCCGGCTCGACGAGATCCCCGACGGCGGGGCGCGCGGGCTGGTGTTGCCCGACACGGGCGACGGGCCGCTGCGCGTCGTCGTGCTGCGCCGCGGCGACGCAGTGACGGCCTACCGCAACCGCTGTCCGCACCGCGGCACGCCGCTCGATCTGCGTCCCGACGACTTCCTCGACCGCGAGGGGAAGCACATCGTCTGTGCGACGCACGGCGCGATCTTCCGCAAGGAGGACGGCGAGTGCATCGCCGGGCCGTGCACCGGCGACCGCCTCGAGCCGATCGCGGCGCGCGTCGAGAACGGCATCGTGCTCGTCGACGGGATGCCGCCGGAGCTCTGACGCGCGTCGTGCCGGACTAGAACGGTGCGAAGCGCATCGGCAGCGACGCGTAGCCGCGGAAGAACTCGGAGCGCAGGCGCGTGGCGGCGGCTTCGTCCACCTCGTATTCCGGCATTCCGCGCAGCACTTCCTCGAGCAGCACGCGCCCCTCGAGCTTCGCGACGTGCGAGCCGAGACACATGTGCTGCCCGTGTCCGAAGGAGAGGATGCGCGGCGCGCGGCGCTTCACGTCGAACGCGTCCGGGTTCTCGAACTCGCGCTCGTCGCGGTTGGCCGAGCCCCAGAGGAAGAGCAGGCCGCTGCCGCCCTTCAACGTCTGCCCGTGCATCTCGAAGTCGGAAACGATCGTGCGGCCGAGCATCTGCGTCGGCATGTCGATGCGCAGCGTCTCGTAGAACGCGTCGGGGATGAGCGACGGGTCTTTCGCGCACTCGGCGCGCTGGTCGGGGTTGGCCGCGAGGCGCGAGATCGCCGACGAGAACACCTTCGGGAAGGTCTCGGTGCCGCCGATCACGAGCATGTTCAGGTGCACGGCGACGCCCATGTCGTCGACGGCCTCGCCGGCGAGCTCCACCTTGTGGAGCTTCTCGAGCACACTGCCCTCGGGCGCGCCGCGCTTGCGCATCTCCTTCGAGTGCCGGTAGAGATACATCGCCAGGTTCTTCGCGGCCTCGATGCCGATCTCGGTGCTGCCCTTGCGTCCCTGTTCGCGGTGGAAGTAGGTGTTCACCCAGTCGAGGATCTGGTCGGCGTCTTCGACGGGCAGGCCGAGCAGCTTGCAGACGACGCGGATGGAGAGCCGTCCGCCGAGGTCTACGACGGCGTCGGCTTCGCCGCGTTCGCGCACGTCTTCGATGGCGGCGCGCGCCAGCTCGCGGATGTGCGGCTCGAGCGACGCCACGGCGCCGGGCTTGAACACGGGGTTGAAATAGCTGCGCACCTTGCCGTGCTCGGGCGGGTCGAGACACGAGAGGTTGGGCGAGGTGGGCGTCTGCTTCGTCACCAGGTGGGTCGAGGTGGTGCCGTGCTGCGACGTCAGGTTGCGCTGGTCCTGCTCGAGGTCCCAGACGTCCTGGAAGCGCGAGACGAACCAGCAGTCGTACTCGTCGAGATAGAGCAGCGGCGCTTCGTCGCGCAGCTGGCGGTAGATCGGATAGGGATCTTCGAAGACGTCGTCGCTGAAGGGGTCGTAGTTCACCATGGCGATGATGCAACGCTACCACCGCGGCCCCGCGCGGAGCCAGTGCGCTAGCTTGCGCGCCGCTCGCGTCGCCGCGGGCTCGTCAGGAGGTCGCCATGAACCGTTTCGATGGGAAAGTCGCCCTGATCACCGGCGCCGCGTCGGGCATCGGCCGCGCCACGGCGCTGCGCTTCGCCGCCGAGGGCGCGACGGTCTTCGGCGCCGACATCGACGAGCAGGGCCTCGCGAAGACGATCGCGGACGTCCACGAAGCGGGTGGCGTGATGGAGGGCGGCCGCTTCGACCTGACCGGGCGCGACGCCTGCGTCTCCGCCGTCGCGGTCGCGACCACGTCCTTCGGCAAGCTCGACGTCCTGGCGAACGTGGCGGGCGCCAGCCGCTTCCACCACTTCCACGAGATGTCCGAAGACGAGTGGAACTTCATGATCGGGCTCAACCTCTCGTCGGTGGCATTCATGTGCCAGGCGGCGATTCCGAAGCTGATCGACACCCAGGGCGCGATCGTGAACGTGGCGTCGGTCGCCGGGCTGATGGGACAGGCGTACACCGTCGCCTACTGCGCGGCGAAGGGCGGCGTCGTGCAGCTCACCCGCGCGATCGCCGCCGAGTACGTGAAGACCGGGCTGCGCGTGAACGCCGTCGCGCCGGGCGGCGTGAAGACGCCCCTCAACGAGGGCATCGAGTGGCCCGACGACATGGACTGGAAGCTCGTGAAGCCCTACATGGGCCAGCGCGGGATGTGCGAAGCCGACGAGATCGCGGGCGCGATCGCCTATCTCGCTTCCGAGGAGGCCCGCTTCGTGCACGGATCGGTGCTGTCGATCGACGGCGGGGTGGCGGCGAGCTAGGCGCGTCGGGGATCTTCGCGAGCGACGAAGCGCGGAGGAGCCATGGCGATCGTCCTGCACCAGTTCGAGTTCTCCCACTACAACGAGAAGGTGCGCTGGGCCCTCGACTACAAGGGGATCGCGCACGAACGCGTGAGCCATCTGCCCGGGCCGCATCTCTTCTCGATCAGGCGGCTCTCCGGCCAGCCGCAGGTGCCTGTCGCGGTGGTCGACGGCGACGTGATCCCGGGTTCCGCTGCGATCCTCGATCGCCTCGAGCACGACCACCCCGATCCGCCGCTCTACCCGGCCGACGCCGACGCGCGTCGTGAGGCGCTCTCCCTCCAGGCGCGCTTCGACGATGAGCTCGGGCCCGCCACGCGCACGGCGCTCTTCACCGCGCTGGTGAACGAGGGCGACTATCTGTGCGCGATGTTCGCGCGCGCCGCGTCCGCGCCGAAGCGCGCGCTCTATCGCGCCACGTTCCCGATCGCGCGCGGCATGATCGCGAAGGGCAACGGCGTCGCCGACCCGGACAACGTCGCGCGCGCCTTCGCCACCGTCGACGCCTTGCTCGAGGAGATCGCGAAGCGCACCGCCGTCACCGGCTACCTCGTGGGAGACGGCTTCACGATCGCCGACCTCACCGCCGCCGCCCTGATCGCCCCGATCGCCCATCCCGACCATCCGGACATGGCGCGGCCGCAGCCGGTGCCCGAATCGGTCGAAGCGGTGCTCTCACGCTATGCGGGCCACCCGACGATCGCGTGGGTGGGCGAGATGTACACACGGCACCGCGGCCCCGCGCGGAGCTGAGAGGGACTTCGGCATCGGGCAAGGCGCGCCCTG
>JAHEJV010000340.1:0-3398 GCA_024638705.1 Deltaproteobacteria bacterium
AGGAAGCTCAAGGCCCCATTTTCGTGTCCGGTAAGAAGCGATCAGTCAACTAGGGGCAAGACCACCCCGTTGCTGGAAGCTCTCGCCGCGCGCGGGGGCGCCCCGCTCGATGTCGCGCTGGCCATCGTCGGCGCGTTCGCGGGAGGGTCACGGCACCTCGTTCAGGAGAACGAGGCCGCCGAAGCGCCTTCCGCATCCCGCGTCACGGTGCTGAAAGATGGGCTCCTGGACGATTCGATCCGGGGCGAACGCTGGGACATCGCTCTCGAGAGAACGCCGGCGGGCGTCTGGGCGATCGCGGAGGTGCGGCGGGCCTGGCGTTGTCGGCGTGGAGATCAGCCGGCTCGCTTCGCGACGGTGCCCTGCCCCTGACGCGATCGAACCGGTGTCCGGCGCCGTGCCCGGCCCCGCGGGTGGCTCAGCCACCGGGGTCTTGTCGAACCGCCCGGGCGTAGCCGTCGGAGCTCGATCGGAGGCGGCCCTCGAGCGCCGAGAGGCTCAGCACCCGGAATCCGCGCTGGCGCAGCGTCGGCAGAACTCTCGCCAGCGTGTCGGCGGTGCGCTGGCCGCGCCCACGGGCGTCGTGGAGGACGATCACGGAGCCGGGCCGCACGTTGCGCAGGATGTACCAGGCGTGGAAGCGCGAGCTGCGGATCCAGGTGTCGAAGGGGAAGACGTCGCCCAGCACCGTCCGATACCCGCGGGCTTCGGCGAGTTCCAGGATGTCGTCGTCGAAGGCGCCGGAGCCCGGGCGGAACCAGCTCACCTCGCCGAAGGGCGCGAGGAGCGCGTGGGTGCGATCCAGCTCCCCTGCCAGCTCGTCGGTGGCTACGTTCACGCTGGCCCGCTCCCGGAAGGTATGGTTGCCCAGCTCGTGGCCCTCGGCCCGCATGCGCCTCAGGATCGCCTCGTTGCCGGCGACGCGGTCGCCGATCACGAAGAACGTCGCGCTGGCGTCGTACTCCCGCAGCACGTCCAGGAGGCGTGGAGTGTCGGCCGGGTCGGGGCCATCGTCGATGGTGAGGGCGACCAGCTTCTCCTCGGTGGGGAAGAACCACACGACCGATGGAGTGACTCGCGCTGCCGCTCGGGTGAGGAGCATTGGCGAGGCACAGGCCGCGAGCATCGGAACGGCGAGGGCGGCACCGAGCAGGAACGTGCGCAGCATGGGGATCATCGGGGCTTGGAGGGGCTGGAGCGGGTCGCCACGATCGGGAAGCTAACAAAGACCCGGCTCGCAGAGAGAAGGTCCTGCGAAGCCACCGGGGGCCGGCCCGGCGCCCCGCCCTCGTCCTCGACCTTCCCTCTTCCGGGGGGGCTCGCGCAGCCGGCGCTGCCGTCGCAGCCGCCCTCTGCTAAACCGCGACTCGATAGCGTCAAGGAGTCTGCATGCGTCGAGTCGCGCTCTGCCTCATCATCTCCAGTTCGTTGCTCTCCACCTCGTGCTACACTGCCGGGGTCGTGTCCCCGGCTTCGCGCGGTGGCCGCCAGCACCAGGATCTGGGCGCCTCGTGGTTCTGGGGGCTCGGCCATGCGGTCACCGATGCCGACGAGTGCCCGCAGGGTCTGGCCGAGGTGCGGACCCACTTCCCCTGGTATGGGTTGATCGTCTCCGGGATCACGCTGGGAATCTTCACGCCCATCAAGCGGCACTACTACTGCGTCGAGCGCTGACGCGGCGAGGGCGAAGGAGCCCCACCGCGACCGATACAAGATTGGAGGAGCGATCCGTGAACCAGGCCGTCGCGAAGAAGACCGTCGAACGCCTTTCCCGGCGGATCGCGGCGCTGCTGGCTCTGGGTCTCGTGGCGTGCGCCACCCTCCAGGCGGACTTTGGCCTGCACCCCGGCGACGAGCTTCCGCCGCACCGGGCGCACCCAGCCTACGACTCCCTCTTCCCGAGCTACGCAGAGGTGTGCGCCGTCAGTCAGTTCCGGACCGCCGACGGCCGCACCGGCGGGAGCCCCGGTCACGGGGTGGTCTACCTGCACGGCGCCTGTCTCGATCGCGAGGCGGGCTTTCCGCGGCTGAGGCGCTGCGACGGGAGCCCGGGAGAGGCCGGGGGCGTCGGCGTCAGCGTGAATCGCTGGCTGAAGAACGTGAACTGGCTGGCCGTGCCCGGCCGGGACCTCTTCCTCGAAGGCGGCCTGCCCCCGGAGGAGCCCGTCACGGCAGGGGCGGTCGACCGCGCCGCGGAGGCCGCCATCGCGGCCGGCGTGTTCGAAGGGATCACCTTCCACGACTACCCCACGGAGGCCCCCGAGCGCAGCGTCCACGATTTCGCTCGCAGCCAAGTCATCGGCACCGACGCCGCCATCGCATTGGCCCGGACGATGCTCTGTGCCCGCACGCCCGTCACCGAGGAGATGCTCGAGGAGGCGATCACCTACCTCAACCACCTGAACCGCCAGTACGCCACGAGGGACAGCGCCTATCACTGGAGCGTCTACTACGACAACTGCGTGCACGTGGTGCGCAACGCCCTGGCGGCGGCGGGTCTGTGGGAGCCGAAGGCCGTCCAGGACATGCCATTCCTCCAGGCTCTCCACCTGCCCGTGCCGGCGAACGAGTACCTGGAGCTCGCGCTCCGGGCCAACGAGTTCCCGATCGAGGACTTCGATGCGGTCTGGGCGGACGTGGAAGCGCGCGACGCGCTGCTCGAGTTCGGCGTTCTTCCGGCTCGCCACGGCAGCCTTCTCACCACCGTGCCGGTCCGAGCGCCGAACGAGCGCTACGACACCGAGTTCCATCTGCTCCTGCTCGAGCCGCCCGGCACCGCCGGGCGGATCCATCGGGCCGAGGCTCTGGTGAACGAACCGCGCGCCACCGATCTGGAGCTCAACCTTCGCTGGTTCATCGAGCGCTACCGCGGGATCCTCGCGTCGCGCCCCGCCGACGAGGGCGAGCTTCTGCGAGGCAGCCGGAAACGTCCGGTGCGCCGGAGGTACTACCAGGTCGTCGAGGCGCATCTGGCCGATGCGGAGGCCAAGCTCGCAGCGTTGGAGCGCGTTGCCCCGGCCGGCGCTGGCGGCGTTCCGTAGGAACAGGGCCGTGCGAGGGCCGGCCCATGAACGTCCGGATGGAGACCGAAGACCTCGGGGGCGGAGCGGACACCGGGTGCGGGGTCAGCGTGGCCGATGCGGGGGCGCCGAGCGTCACCCGGTGGAGTCGATTTCGCCAGCGGAGGCATCTCGCCGTCCGCTCTGCTGGGCGCCCTCTTCTCGCGGGGTTCGGTGAGGCATGAGCACCGAAGTCCACAGCTCGAGCCTCGTCTGTCGTTGGGCCTTCCGAGCCTTCGCGCTCGCCTACGGCGCCGCTCTGGCAATCTACTGCATCGCGGAGCTCGGGCTCCTGGGGCAGCCGCGGGATCCGCTGGGTGGCGTGTTTCTGGTGCCCCT
>JAHEJV010000340.1:3498-4996 GCA_024638705.1 Deltaproteobacteria bacterium
AGCTCGGCCAGCATCGGGCGCTGATCCTCGAGGTTCGCGAGCAGTGCTTCGCGCTCCGCGGCGATGCCGGCGAGAGCCTGGTCGATGGCGGCGCTGCGCTCGGCGGCGAGGTTCTCGGGCCACGTCGAGAAGGTCTGAGTCACCGCTCCGAAGTCCTCGAGGAGCTTCTGGATCTCTGCCTCCCGCACGAGCTCGTAGTAGGCCAGGTTCACCTGCATGCGCAGCAGGAACGGGATGTGCTGCAGGGTGAAGAGGATGCGCTCGGCCGCGATCTCGACCTCGCGTGCCGCGCTGGTCGCGGCCTGTACCTCGGCGACGATTGCGACGGCCCGCTGGCGATCGCCGGCGTCGAGTTCGCTCGTGAAGTCGGCAAAGCGCACGCCGAAGACCAGGGTGCGGTCCGGGTTCTCCTCGAGCCAGCTCTGCGCCATGGCGCGAACACCGGCCAGGGACTCCTCGTCCAGAACGATCGCCCCGATTCCCCATACTTCCCGCTCGCCGCGCTGCGCCTCTTCGAGCAGAAGCGAGCCCGCGCCGGCCAGCCGCTCGGGGATCCAGTAGTCCTCGAGCAGGAGCCGCAGCAGCATCGTGTTGACCATCATGTCCAGGAGGTTGATCTCAGGATCCTGCCCCGCCGCGATCTCCACCACGTTCCAGTAGGCGTGGACCAGGAGCTTCTGCGCGGTGAAGCGCCCGTGGACCACCTCGGTGGAGGCCTTCAGCAACTCGCTCGCCTCGTAGAGGCCGGTCGAGAACCCGTCGGCGAAGCGCATCAGCTCGAGGCGAAGCTGCGCATCGGACAGCTGCGCCCCCGGGCCCAACAGGGTCCCGATGCTGGCCAGCCTCTGGCGCTCGCCTCCGATGTTCGAGCAGCCGTGCATGGCCAACAGCGCGGCGAGGGCCACGGACAGCAGCACACGGGATCTCGTCGCACGCATGGCCCTATCGGGTACCACACTGGCGGGCTGCGACGAAACGGGGGCTGCGCGAGCGCGGAGGACGCGGATGTGGGGCGACACCGCGCTCGGCGCTCGATGATCTCGAAGTGGTTCCCCGCGGGGTATTCCGCGCCCAGCCCGCGCCCCTGGAGGGGCGTTCCAGGGATCGCCGCTCGGGTGCCAGTGGCCCCGGCCCCATGTGAACCGCGAAGGCGCGCAGCTGCCATGGGCCGGCTGAACCTGGCTCGCTTCCGAGGCTCGATCTGCGGAGGTTTTTTACCCAACCCTCGCCTCAACCGGGGACGAGCAGCCTTGGCACGGACCAGCTGACGTGCTGCCGGCGAGCCCGAAAGGGTCGAACCGCGATGAAAGGAAATCCGCTCATGATTTTCTTCAGGAACCCGCCCATCCTCCGCCTCGAGCCTAGGGACTTCAGGCGGCTTTTCCCGAAGGTCCGATAAGTACGGTTCTGACAACTAAGCCCCCGCCGGGGAGAAATCGCCCTTCCCGGGCGGCTTGTTTCAACTCCCGGTTGCGTCTTGAAATTGTAATTCGCCAGG
>JAHEJV010000051.1 GCA_024638705.1 Deltaproteobacteria bacterium
TCATCGCGCCTCTTTCCGCCGGCCACTCCGGGGCCCGACAGGTGCGGGGCTCGGAGTGGGCAGGTCGCGTCCAGTATCCCATCGGGTGCATGGACCCGGATAGAGCAAGGGCCGTGCCGGAATCCTGAAGTAAGGGAAATCAGGCACTTGGGAGACCGGCTCGGCCCCAGGTGCAGCCGGAAAACTGCACTTGGGGCGGCGGGGTGCAGGAAATGGGCTGCACCTGGCCCTCCTTGGGACGGCGCCGCCGCCGCCGGAGTCGGCGCTATCGTCGTGCGCCCGCGCGCCCCGATCCGCTCGGCGCGCGATCTCCCGGAGACCTCCCGTGCCCCTCGACTCGATCGTCGTCGTCGGTGGATCCCTCGCCGGCATCCGCACCGCCGAAGCGCTGCGCCGCAAGGGCTTCGCCGGCCGCCTCTCCTTCGTCGGTGAGGAAAACGAGAAGCCCTACGACCGCCCGCCGCTGTCGAAGGAACTCCTGCGCGGCGACCGCGAGCCCGACCAGATCCGCCTCACCAAACCGGAGAAGTTCGACGAGCTCGAGCTCGACCTGCACCTGGGCGTCCGCGCCGAGTCGCTCGACCCGAAAGAGAAGCGTGTGACGCTCGCCGGCGGTGCGACGCTCGACTACGACGGCCTCGTCATCGCCACCGGCGCGTCGGCGCGCCCGCTGCCCGGCGCGCCCGACCTCGATGCCCTGTTCACGCTGCGCACCCTCGACGACGCGCTCGCGATCCGCGCCGCGCTCGAGGGCTCGCCGCGGGTCGTCGTGGTGGGCGCCGGGTTCATCGGCGCGGAAGTGGCGGCGACGTGTCGGCGACGCGGTCTCGAGGTGACGCTCGTCGAGCCCCTGCCCTCGCCGATGGCGCGCGTGCTCGCGTCCGACATCGGCGCCGTCTGTGCGGATGCGCACCGCGACGAGGGCGTCGACCTGCGGCTCGGAGTCGGGGTCGAGGACGTGCTCGGCTCCGGCCGCGTCGAGCGTGTGCGCCTGTCGGACGGGAAGGAGATCCCCGCCGACGTCGTCGTGGTGGGCATCGGCGCCGTGCCGAACACGGCGTGGCTCGAAGGCTCGGGGCTCGAAGTCGGCGACGGTGTGATCTGCGACGCCACCTGCGCCGCGCGGGCGCCGGGCGTGGTCGCGGTCGGCGATGTCGCGCGCTGGCACCACGAGAGCTACGGCGAGACGATCCGCATCGAGCACTGGACGAACGCGGTCGAGCAGGCCGACGCCGCCGCCGAGCGACTGCTCGCGGGCGACGGAGAAGTGCCGCCCTTCGCGCCGGTCCCGTTCGTGTGGTCCGATCAGTACGACCTGAAGATCCAGGCCGCGGGACGCCTCTCCCCGGACGACGAGATGATCGTCGCGCACGGCTCCCTCGAAGAGCGGCGCTTCGTCGCCCTCTTCGGCCGCGACGGAAAGCTCTCGGGCGCGCTGGCGATGAACCGCGTTCGTCAGCTGATGGGCTATCGCCGGATGATGCGCGAAGGCGTGAGCTTCGCGGACGCCGTCGCGTCCGCCCGCGCCTAGCGCGACGTCCGGCTCAGCGCGTCCTCGAGATAGATCCGCACCGAGCGCACGACGCCGCGGGCGAGCGCGTCCTCGGGCGCGAGGAAGCCAGCCCAAACGACCTCGCGGCGATCGACCGCGACGGGCGGCTCCTCGTCGCAGTGCAGCTCGAAGAAATGCGCGTGGTCCTTCGCGTACTGCGATTCGGTGAGGATCTCGCCGTGATACGCGAGCTGCTCGGGCGACGCGGCGATGCCCACCTCCTCACCCAGCTCGCGCACCGCGGCGCCCCGCGGTGTCTCGCCGCGGTGCAGCCCACCGGCCGGCATCGAGTCGCGCCGGCGGTAGGAGTTGCGGATCACGAGCACCCGCCCCTCGTGCCACACCGCGACGTAGGCGCCCTGGATCGTCGGCCGGCGCACGAACCACCAGGCGAGCTGGAGCCGGTAGGCGACGCGCATCGCCCCCCGGATCGTGGCGTCGACGGCGCTCAACGCGGCCCGACGCGTCGATACAACCAGGGCAGGCTCTCGTCCATCCGATAGTCGACGCCCGAGTGGTTGTCGGAGAACTCGCTGTAGTGGTGCCGGATGCCGAGCTCCTTCAGGCGGTCGTGCAGGACGCGCGCGCCGAAGTGGAGGTGAAACTGGTCGACGTCGCCGCAGTCGATGTAGATCCCGGAGAGCTTGCGGAGATTGCGCTGGCTCGCGGCGCGGTTCACGAGGTGGATCGGGTCGTGGGCGAGCCAGCGGCGCCAGCGCTTCGCGTCGATCTGCGCCGTGCGCAGGTCCATCGGGAGATGGAAGCCGTCGGGCGCGTCCGGATCGGGGTCGTAGAAGGCGGCCATCGCGAGGAACATCAGCGTCATCGTGTCGCTCATGCCGACCTTGCGCTTCGCGTAGAAGTCGCGCAGGAAGCGCCGTTTATTGCCGCCGTGCTTCGCGAGCGCGTTGCACACGCGCGGGATGTCGCCGCGATAGCAGAGGTCGAAGCCCATGTCGCCGGAGTGGCAGGCGACGGCGCCCCAGTGCGAGGCAAACTTCATGCCGTGCACGATCGCGCCGTAGCCGCCCGATGACTTCCCGAACAGCGCGCGCCGACGCGGTTCGCCGTAGCTGCGGTAGCGCCCCTCGACGGCGGGCACGACTTCGCGAAAGAGGTATTGCGCGTAGTTCCCGACGGCGGACGAATCGATGTACTGGTTGCCGCCGAGCCGCGTCCAGCAGTCGGGGAAGACCGCGATCACCGGGCCCATCTTCCCCGCGGCCACGAGGCGATCGAGCCGCAGCGGGACGTTCTCCTCGAAAGCCTTCCAGCCGGTGTGCGCCGCGCCGGTGCCCATGTAGCCGACGAGGTCGACGAAGACGGGGAAGCGACGCTTCGGCTCGCGGTCGTACTCCGGGGGAAGGTAGACGGTGACGTCGCGTCGGAAGGGATCGTCCAGTGCGTTGTCGCGCAGCACGTCCGACGTGAGGCGAAAGGTTTCGATGCGTCCCTTCGGCAACGTCGCGCGGCGAAGCATGCGCCCTCCCGCGACGAGCGTATCGCGCGTCGCGAGAGGGCGCCTCGCTGCTCGGAGCGACTAGCCCGCCTGAAAGGCGAGAGGGCAGGCCGCCTCCGTCTGCGACCACGGAGCCCCCGCTCGTGGTCTGGGCCCACACCCGACGGAAGCGGCCTGAAACTCTCTTGTCATCGCTCCTGGCGAAGTGCGCCTCGCGCGTTGGGCACGCGATGCCGCTCCGCTCGTCTGCCCGGGAGCGGCGTGCGCCGCTTCACCACAATTGATCGAACGTCCACTCACCCCCACTGGTACCGACTCACGGGCAAGCGGAAGCATTCCATCCGCGGGCCGCACGCTCTGTGACGGCCATCACGAGTCGGCGGGCGTTTCGGCCCGTGGGTGGGAGGCCCCGCTCACGCACGGCCAGGCCGGGCGCGGACCCGGGCGGTAGCGACGCAGGGGCCGTCGTCGCCCCGAACGACGAGAGCCCCCGACCCGAAGATCGGAGGCTCTCGCAAGGAACCTGGCGCGCCCGGCACGACTCGAACGTGCGACCCCCAGCTCCGCAAGCTGGTGCTCTATCCAACTGAGCTACGGGCGCCTGGACCCCGGACCCCGCAGAGGATTTCCGGGGGGCGGATCGTAGCGCGCGCCGCGCGGGTTGCCCGTGGGATCGTCCGGGTGAACCCTGCGGCGAACTCCGCCGGACGGAACCCGCGGGCTAGACCTCGGAAACGGCCTCCGCTTCCGCACGCAACCGCTCCCGCACCGCGGCGATCCCGTCCTTCGCCTGTGCGAGCCGCTTTCGCAGTCCCGCCGGGATCTCCTCCGCGATGGCCGCATCGATCGCCTCGGCCAGCGTCGCCTCCGCCCGCTCCCGATCCTCGAGCAGCGCGCGGTTCTCGTCCGAGAAGAGCGCGCGCGCGGCGTTGACCAGGCGATGCAGTGCCTCGGCATCGGGATCCGGCGCTTCGGGAAGCCGGGAGGGCGACGCCTACTTGCGCGTGTCGCTGTCCCAGGCCACCGAGTAGGCATCGGCGAGCTGCTTCATGATGTCGCCGATCGTGACGTAGCCCTTCGCGTAGTCACTCGGCGGCTTGCCGCCGCCGCCGGACCGGAGCGATACGTCCACGTGCTTCGCCTGCTCGCGCAGCGCCCCGACGGTGCACTGCTCGCGCGGGATCGCGGAGAACGGGTCGTAGGAGAAGTGCTTCATCGCATTGCGATGCGTGATCGCATCGATCTCGTCCTGCGGAAGATCCTTCACCGAGCGCCACAGCTTCTCGGGCGAGTGCGGCCAGGTGGTGTCCGAGTGCGGGTAGTCGCACTCCCAGGTGAGATTCTCGACGCCGATCCGGTGACGGTTCGCGACGCCGGCGTCGTCGTCGATGAAGCAGGTGACGATGTGCTCGCGGAACACGTCGCTCGGCAGCTTGTCGCCGAAGTCCTGGTGGGTCCAGTGACGGTGGTGCTCGTAGACGTAGTCACAGCGCTCGAGGAAGTAGGGGATCCAGCCGATGCCGCCTTCCGAGAGCGCGATCTTGAGATCGGGTTGGCGACGCAGGAACTCGGAGAACACGAGCTCGGTCGCCGAGCCGAAGAGGCTGATCGGCGTGCCGGTGATCATGATCTCGACCGGCGCCGACGGCTCGTTCAGCGCCATGCCCGTGCCCGAACCGATGTGCAGACACACGACGGTGCCCTCGTCGGCGCACGCCTTCCAGAATGGCTCCCAGAACGGATCGTGCAGGCTGGGATGGCCGAGGCCCGTCGGGGTGTCGGCGAAGGAGATCGCGTGGCAGCCCTTCTTCGCGACGCGCCGCACCTCGTCGGCGAGGAGCTTCGCATCCCACATCATCGGGATCGCGAGCGGAATGAAGCGGCCGGGATGCGCGCCGCACCACTCGTCGATGTGCCAGTCGTTGTAGGCCTGGATCATCACGCGGGCGAGCTCTTTGTCCTCGTTGCGACCGAAGAGCTCGCCGCAGAACCCGGGCACCGAGGGGAAGCAGAGCGAACCGAGCACGCCGTTCGCGTTCATGTCGCCGATGCGCGCGTCGACGTCGTAGCAGCCGGGGCGCAGCTGGGAGAGCGCCGTGGGCTCGAGGCCGTACTCCTCGGGCGGACGTCCGGCGACGGCGTTGAGCCCGACGTTCGGGATCTGCTGCCCCTCGAACACCCACACGTCGGTGCCGTCGACCCGGGAGACGAGCTTCGGCGCGCGCGACTTCCACGGCTCGGGCAGCGTGTTTCGCCACATGTCCGGCGGCTCGCAGACGTGGTCGTCCACGCTCACGAGCACCATGTCGTTCATCTCCATGGAGGTCCTCCTGACGCCCTGCTCGGCCGGCGCTCACTACCGTACAGTACGAGCGCGAAGCAAAGGAGATCGAAGATGAGCCTCCCCGACGACCAGCGCCTGATCTCGGCCGACGACCACATGGACGTCCACGTCCTCCCGCCCGACCTCTGGCAATCCCGCGTCCCCGCCGCGTTCCGCGACCGCGCGCCGAAGGTGGTGGAGACCGACGACGGCCCGTGGTGGGAGGTGGAGGGGCGACGTCTCTCGCCGAGCGGACGCAAGGAGTCGGGCTACCTCGGCGCCAACCAGCACGGCTTCCGTCCCGGCCAGCCCGCGACCCGCCTCGAGGACATGGACCGCGACGGCGTCCACGCCCAGGTGATCTACTCCCCGCTCACCACCCAGCTGCGCTTCCAGGACGGCGACCTGCGCGCGGCGTGCCTGGTCGCGTACAACGACTGGGCGGCCGAGTTCAACTCCGCCGACCGCGACCGCCTCTTGTGTCTCGCGCACGTACCCGGCCACGACCCTGCGGCCGCCCGCGACGAGCTGCTGCGGGTGGCGAAGCTCGGTCACCGCGGCGCGATCATCGGCCAGGAGGAAGGCGACGAGCCGCTCTTCATGGACGCGTGGAAGCCGTTCTGGGACGCCGCGCAGGAGGTCCAGATCCCGATCCACGCCCACCTCGGGCCGGCGCCGAAGAACCTCCCGATGAAGCTCGGCTCGTGGACCATGCCCGCCTTCGTCGCGATCATCCCGATGCAGCTCGACGAGCTGCTCGTGGGGATGGTCTTCTCCGGCATCCTCGAACAGCGCCCCGACGTGAAGTTCGTGCTCGGCGAGGGCGGCCTCGGCTGGATCCCCTACGTGATCGAGCGCATGGACCACGAGCACGAGAAGTACTACGACAAGGTGAAGGATCACCGGCTCGAGATGAAGCCGAGCGAGATCTTCGCGCGTCAGATCTACGTCACGTACGAAGACGAGGGCGTCGGCGTGCGGCTCATCCCCGAGATCGGCGTCGACAACGTGATGTGGGCCTCCGACTACCCGCACGGCGACAGCACCTGGCCCCACTCGCGCAAGGCGCTGGCCGAATCGCCGCTCGCGGCGCTGGGCGAGGAGACGCTGCGCAAGGTGACGTGCGACAACGCGGCGCGGGTGTACGGGCTCGGTTAGGAGCCTGACTTCCTCGCCAACGACGCCCCGACGGTCTCGGTCGAGTGCCGGGTGTCGTTGTACTCCTTCGCCAGCTTCACCTTCCCGTCCTCGAACTCGAGCAGGAAGTGGTAGGTGTTGTGATAGGCGGCGCCGTCGCGCAGCTGTGCGTCGCAGCGCGCTTCGACGGCGACGCGATCGCCGTCGGCCGTCACGCCGAGGATCGTCATCACTGGCGGCTCGGCGCAGAGCGCGTGGAAGCCGATGACGAAGCCCTCGAACTTCTCGCGCGCGAGGAGCCCCATGCCCGGAACCCACCAATGGGGATCGGGCGCGAGCAGTGCGTCGTCGAGGACGCCGGTGCCGAGGCGCTCGATGAAGCGGATCGCCGTCGCGCGATTCGCTTCGGTCCGTACGTCGTGTTCCGCTCCGCTCATCCCACCTCCTCCGATCGGGCTCCGCCTCGAGCCAGGCGAACTGCGAGGGGCGCCGAAAGCGCGCCGTCGCGGAGGATGTCCCGGCCCGCGCCCTTGAGCGCCTCGCAGAAGTCGTTCCACGCCCGGCCCGAACGCAGCGAGTCGGCGTCGTCGGTCATCTTGGCTCCGTGTTGATCGATCCTCGCGATTCCAACCCGACCCGCGAATCGCTACCGCGCCATCTCTAGGGATCCGTGCCGCGGAGGATCGCCGTGGCGCTGCGCTGGCCGTCGTCGGTCTCCGTGCGGATCTCGGCCTCGACCTTCTCGACGGTGAACCAGAACTCGTCGTCTCCGTCGACGATCGGGAGGAACGTCCACGCAGAGTGATTCTTGTTCTGGCAATCCGTGTTGAAGTTGTACACGCGCAACCAGTCGGGCGATGTGCTCGACTTCAGATAGAGCGCATACGACTGATCGGATTCGGGGCCGCTCAGGGCTCCATGGCAATCCAACTTCTGCGCCTTCAGATGCAGGAACTTCCGGATCGACGGGCCCGGCTGCGAGTTGCGCCACAGATCGACGGTGGCGGTCTCTTCCCCGACTGCCGTCGAAACGAGTTTGATCTTCCGCGGTTGATTCGTCTGGGCGGATGCGCCCGCCGCGAATGCGAAGGCAGTGAGGATCGATGTGCACAGTGCGAGGTGCAGGATCGATCGAAAGCTCGAACCGGTGTCCTTCATGGGATTCTCCATTCCTCCGTGTGGCGTTGAACTGCCTAACGCGGGTCCAGGCGCAGGAACTTTCGCGGGGCGAAGCCGGTGAACAGATAGGCGACCGTCGGGAACCCGGAATCGTCGAGCAGCACCTCGCGCTCCTCTTCGCTCACCGGCGTGGCGCGGTAGTCGGTGAGCTCGTCGCCGCGGGTGACCCGGACGTTCGGGTTCTCGAGCGCGCGGTGGTACCACGCGCGCGGCCAGTGGTTGGCCGCGACGTAGAGCTGGCCGTCGTGGTCGATCGGCGACAACACCCGCTGAAACTCCTCGCCCTCCGCATCGACGGTGGTGATGACGATCGTCTCGCCGCCGATGTTCTCGGGCTGGAAGGCGGCGAAGGCGGTCATGCAGCCGGTGTGGGCCGTGGCGGTGAGGAAGAGACAGAGAGCGGCGATCACGCGTCGGGACATGGTTCCTCCGTGGTGGCGACCCATGCTACCCCTCCAGGCCCCGACCGAGACCCTTCCAAGCGACGCGATTCCCTCTCCTTTCGGTCTCCGCGCGGTGGCAGAATGGCGGGCCGCGACCCTTCCCGGAGGCTTCCTTGATCCCCGTGACCCGTGCGCTGGCCAGCGCCGCCGCCCTCGTGGTTCTCGCGCTGCCAGCCGGCGCCGCGCCCCAGGACGAGGACGACGCCGCACGCCGCCAGACCCTCCAGGCGATGAAGGAGGCGCCGCGCGGCCCGTTCGCGCGGATCCGCTGGTTCTGCGAGGACGGCACCGTGCTGCCGCCGAAGCCGAGCGCCTGCCGGCCGCACGGCGGCGGGCGCCAACACGGCGAGTGGAGCGCCGCGACCCGCGCCCTGCGCGAGGACGGCTTCCGCATCGCCAACGTGCTCGCCTCCGAAGATCCGCAGGCCTTCGTCGGACCCGACGCCCGGCTCGAAGACCTCGCGCAGATCCTGATCGAGCGCTTCCTCGTGCGGATCGACGACGGCTGGATCCTGCGCGGCGCGCGCACCTATCGCGGCGCCTTCCAGGCCGAGGACGAATCCGCCGCGGCGCGCGCGATCGTGTTCGCCCTGCTCCGCGACGCGACGTGGCGCGAGCCGCACCGCTGGCTCTTCCTGCGCGAAGTCGCGCGCGGGCTGCCGCTCGAAGACGACACGGGCGGCGCCGACGCGGTGCGCGCCGAGGCCGCCGCGATCGCCGATCTCGATGCGGGCTTCCGCCCGCTGCGCGTGAAGATCCACGGGCTGCCCGAGCCGGGCGACGCCGACGCCGTGCGCAGCTACGCGAAGCAGAAGGGCGACCCGGCGCTGCGCGAGCGGATGGGCGCCCTCGCCGACGCGATCGACGCCCTGTTCGCGTCGGAAGGTGTCGTGCGCGATCTCGAGCGCCGCGCCGCGCGGACCGACGACGCGAAGGTCGCGGCGACGCTGCGCGAGTCGGCGCGCGCGCTCGCTTCCGCCGAGGGCGCGGAGGCGCGCTTCACCGCCGCCGCGCAGCAGCTCGTCGCGCTGCGCGAAGCCTTCGCCGCGACGCCGGATGCCGGGTCGGCGCTGGCGCTGCTGCTCGCGAGTCGCGTCGTCGAAGACGAGACCTTCGCGGCGGGCAACGCCCTGCTCGCGCAAGCGAACGCCGACGTCGATCGCGACCTTCACCTCACCTGGTTCGCGACCGCGGCGACGGCGCTGCACGGCGCGGGCTTCATCACCGGACGGCAACGGCAGGAGCTCGAAGCCGCCATCGCGCGCCTGCGCGAACCGGACACGCTGCGCCTCGCCGACTATCGCAGCGAGCTCCGCATGCTCGCCCGCGCCGCGGAGTGGTCGGACCGCTGGCTCGCGTTCCACTTCGGTGAGGCGATGGCGACACTGCATCGCATCGAGCCGCTCGCCACGCGCTTCTCGCAGGATCGGCTGCGCGGGAGTCCGGTGCTCGTCGCGGGCGCGATCGCCGACCGCCTCGGTCGCGACGCCGCCGTGCTCTCGGGCGTCGAGCATCGGCTCTTCGACGCGAAGGTCGGCGCGGGCCTGCGCGGACTGAACCCGGGCCTGACCCGCGGCGTGCTGCGCGTGCCCGCGAATGACGAAGCACTGATGCAAGCCGGCGGCGACGACATCGTGCTCGTCTCCGAAACGATCTCCGACCTCCCCCCGGTCGCCGGCATCCTGACCCGCGGCGAGGGAAACGCGCTCTCCCACGTGCAGCTCCTCGCGCGCAACCTCGGCATCCCGAACGTCGTCGTCGGGGAAGAGTGGGAAGACGAGGTGCGCGGACGCGTCGGCGAGCGCGTCGTGCTCCAGGTCAGCCCGGGCGGTGTCGTGCGGATCGAGGCGGACGGGCCGGAATGGGACGAGGTGTTCGGTCGCGAAGAAGCGCGCGCGGTGCGCATCGTCCCCGACCTCGAGAAGCTCGATCTCGACGAGCGCGCCTTCCTCCCGCTCGCCGATCTGCGCGCGGCCGATTCCGGACGCGTGTCCGGGCCGAAGGGCGCCAACCTCGGTGAGCTGCGGCACTTCCTCGGGCCGATCGTGCCCGACGGATTCGTGATCCCGTTCGGCGCGTTCCGCGCGCTCCTCGACCAGCCCTTCACGCCCGGCGGTCCGCCGGCCTGGGACGCGATCCGCGAGCACTATCGCGCGCTCGCCGCGATGCCCGAGGGCGCGGAACGCGAGCGCGCGGTGTCGGAGTTCCTCTCCGCCCTGCGCGACTTCATCGCGCGCACCGACCCGGGCGCCGACTTCCGCCGCCAGCTCCAGACGTCACTCGACGCGCTCGGCGAGGACGGTCGCTTCGGCGTGTTCGTGCGCAGCGACACCAACGTCGAAGACCTGCCCGGCTTCACCGGCGCCGGCCTCAACAAGACGGTGCCCAACGTCGTCGGCAGCGACGCCATCTTCGCCGCGGTGCGCGAGGTGTGGGCGTCGCCGTTCACCGAGCGCGCCTATCGCTGGCGCCAGGCGTTGATGGAGCAGCCCGAGTACGTCTTTCCCGCCGTGCTCGTACAGAAGGCCTTCCCCGGCGAGAAGTCCGGCGTGCTCGTGACGGCCGACCTCGAGAGCGGCGTGTCCGGCGTCTACTCGGTCGCGGTGAGCGAGGGCGTCGGCGGCGCGGTCGACGGTCAGGCGGCCGAGGGCCTGCGCGTGTTCGCGGAGACGGGCCGCACGCAGCAGCTCGCCGCGGCGACGGCGCCCTGGCGTCGCGTGTTGCGACCGGGTGGCGGCATCGAGAAGCGACGGGCGAGCGGTCGCGAGACGGTGCTCGGGCCGGGCGAGGTGCGCACGCTCCTCGACTTCGCCGAGCGCGCGACGCTCGACTTCCCCGCGCTGCGCGAAGAGGATGACGACGCGCTTCCCGCCGACATCGAGTTCGCCTTCCGGGACGGCGACCTGGCGCTCCTCCAGCTGCGTCCCTTCGTCGAGAGCGACACCGCCCTGCGCAGCCGCGCCCTGCTCGCCCTCGATCGCAAGCTCGAGGAGCGCGCGGGCGATCGCGTCCGCCTCGATCGTCCGCTGAAGGAGCTCGAATGAAGAATCACAGCGAGGAATCGCGATGAAGAAGCCGACTCTCTTCCGTCTCGTGCTGATGTCGATCGCGCTCGCGTCGTTCGCGCACGCCTATCCCCTCGACGGTGGGGAGTCGACGGACATCCAGCGTCTCGAGGGCTACCGGCGCGCCCAGGCCGGTCTGGTCAAGGGACGCCTGCTTCCGACCGGCGCGCAGCTTCCGCTCGAGCACGTGCGCCTGCGCCTCGCCGATCGCCCCGGATTCACGCTGCCCGAGCCCGACGCCGGCCTGTCGCGCAGCCTGCGCGGCTTCCTCGGCGGCGACGCGTCGCGCTACGGCGTGGTGGTGCTCGATCTCACCGACCCCGACGCGCCGGTCTTCGCCGCGCACCAGGCCGACCGCATCCAGAACCCGGGCAGCGTCGGCAAGATCATCGTCGCGCTCGGGTGGTTCCAGGCGCTGGCCGACGTCTACCCCGACGACGAGGGCGCCCGTCTCCGCGTATTGCGCGAGACGCAGGTCACCGCCGACGAGTTCATCCGCTGGGACTCCCACACCGTCCCGCTCTGGAAGGATGGCGACGAGAAGATCCGCAAGCGACCGCTGCGCGAAGGCGACGTCGGCAACGTCTACGAATATCTCGACTGGATGTGCTCGAACAGCTCGAACGCCGCGGCGAGCACGCTGATCAAGGAGCTGCTGCTCCTCGTCCACTTCGGCGCCGACTATCCGGTGGACGCGGAGAAGGCGAAGGCCTTCCTGAAAGAGACGCCGAAGAAGGAGCTCACCGAGCTGCTGGCGCGCGCGATCCAGGCGCCGCTCACCCGCAACGGCCTCGACACCGAGGCGCTGCGCCAGGGCAGCTTCTTCACGCGCCATCCGAAGGGGATCGTCCCGGGCACGAACAGCCTGGCGACCAGTCGCGAGCTGCTCCGCTTCCTCGTCAAGATGGAGCAGGGGCTCCTCGTCGACGCCTTCTCGAGCCTCGAGATCAAGCGCCTCCTCTATCTCACCGACCGGCGCATCCGTTATGCGTCGGCGCCGGCGCTCGCGGAGAGCGCGGTCTACTTCAAGTCGGGCTCGCTCTACAGCTGCAAGGAGGAGCCGGGCTTCGAGTGCCTGAAGTACCACGGCAACGTGAAGAACTACATGAACTCGGCGGCGGTGGTCGAGACGACCGGGCGCAACCCCGACCTCCACTACCTCGTCGTCGTGCTCTCGAACGTGTTGCGCCGCAACTCGGCCGTCGCGCACCAGACGTTGGCCACGCGCATCCATCGGCTACTCGAGAAGCGCCACCCGATCGTGGCGACGCCGGAGCCGGAGGTCGCGCCCGAGGCCGAACCGGCGGTCGCCCCCGACCTCGAGCCGGACGCGCCTAACGAACCGAGCGGGCCGGCGCCTCCTGCGCCAACTGCCGCCCCGGCTCGATGAGCGCGTCGAGCGCGGTCAGGATCTCGGAGAGGTGTTCGCCGCCGCGCTCGTCCTCGCACAATCCGACCAGGATGTAGGCGCGGTCGCCCTGTTCGACGAGCGCGGAATCGGAGTGATAGGCGCCCCAGGTGCCCGACTTGCGGTAGATCCGGGCCTCGGGATGGAGGGCCGAGAGCGCCTTGGCGAACTTGTGCTCGATGCCGGTGCCCGAGAGGATGCGCTTCATCTCGCGGCTGGCGCGCGGCGAGACCAGGCGCCCCGTCTCGAGCAGGTAGTAGAAGCGCGCGACCTGCATCGCCGTCGCGCCGTGCGAGAGATTGTGCAGCGGGTCGCGGCGCCAGACGCCGGCCTTCGCGTACTCCTTGCCCACCCAGAGCCCGCCGCCGCGACGCGGGTCGTAGAGGCGGTAGTCGATCAGCACCTGCGCGATGTCGGGCTTGCCGACGAGGCGCATCAACTCGGTGGCGGCCTCGTTCGAGGAGAAGCGGATCATCGCGACGAGCTGTTCGTCGAGCTCGGGCGTGTGCGCGAGGGAGCCATCGTGGATCTTCTGGAACGCAGCCAGGAGGATGGCGATCTTCGGGAGGCTCGCGGCGTAGAGCATGCGATCGCCGTTCACCGCGGCGACGCGCGGCTGGTCGACGTCGCTCACGTCCACCAGCGCCACGGCGAGCTTTCCCTCCGCGATCGGACCGGTGAGGCCGAGATCGGCGAGCGCGCGTTCGGCGTCGCGCTGGAGTGCGGCGTCGCGGTGCGCCCACAGCGGTGCGGGATCGGGCGTCGCGCGCTCGCGGGCGAGCGCTCGAGCGACCGGGTCGACGGGCACTCCGGTCGCCGTCGCCCCGTCCGGCGAATCCGCCAGCGCAGGTGCGAAGATCAATCGGCCGAGCGCCGCGCGGGGTCTCGCGGGCACCGTCCCGACCCGTGTGATCACGACCGCGCTTTGGATGGGCAGATGAGGCACTGCGGAAGCTTATCGTCCGGTCGCGATCTGGCCTCCAGCGCTGGGATTCCCCGAATCGCCGGGATTTCGGGAACGGCCGGGATCGCATGAGCGGGTGGATCCGGCGCTTCGGTCTCGAGCCCGGCGAGCGGACGCTGTTTGCGGCGTCGGCGCTCGCCCTGCTGCTGCTCGGCTGGGCCGACGTCTCCGTGCAGAACGCGTCGGAGACGCTGTTCCTCAAGCGGGTGGGATTCGAGCACCTGCCGATCGCGTTCCTCGTCTCGTCGTTCCTGCTCGTGGTGACGACGACGGCCATGGGGCGGCTCTTCGCGGTCGTCCGCCGCACGCGCCTGCTGCCGATGGTGTTCGTCGGGCTCGCATTGCTGCTGATGCCGCTCTGGTGGGGCGTGCAGCGCGAGAGCGCGTGGGCGATCGCGGCGCTGTTGATCGTCGCACAGCAGATCAAGGCGGTGAGCCTGCTCGTCTTCTGGGTGGCGATCGGCGACCTGCTCCACAGCCGGCAGGCGAAGCGACTCGCCGCGCCGCTCACCGCGGGGCTCACGCTCGGCACCATCCTCGGAAGCTTCCTCTCGGACGACCTCGGGGGCGCGATCGGCATCGAAGGCCTCGTGCTGTGGGCGAGCGGCATGCTCGCGCTCGCCGGCGGCGCCGCGCTCGTACTCGGAGGACGCGGCGCGTCGCGACTCGATCGCGGGCTCGGACCGGTCGGGCTCGAGCCGCGCACCACCCCGGTCTCGGGCGACGACTGGACGCTGTGGCGGCTGCTCCGCGAGCACCCGCTGTTTCGCGTGCTCGCCGTGACGGCGGTGTGCGCGGGCTTCCTCGGACCGATCCTCTATCTCCAGGTGCAGTACGTGGCCGACCAGGCCACGCTCGGCGCGCAGGCCGAGGGGCGGCTGCTGTCGCTGCTCGCGGCGCTGCGCGGATGGCTCAACCTCGCCGTGCTGGGCGCGCAGCTCGTCCTGGCGTCCCACCTCTACCGGAGGCTCGGTCTGCCGTTGACGGCGGCGCTCTCGCCGATCGTCTACCTGCTCGGCTTCACCGGACTGAGCGCGCAGCTCACCCTGCCCGTCGGGGTCGCCGCGTTCTCGGGCGCGCGCTTGCAGGAGCAGGCGTTGGGCGATCCGGGGCGGCGCGTGCTCTACGCGCTCTTTCCCGAGACCCTCCGCTCGCGCACCACCGCGCTGCTCGACGGACCGCTGCAGCGTCTGGGGGGCGCGCTCGGCAACGGCACGGCGCTCGCGACGCTCGCGTTGGGCGGCGCGATCTGGCTCGGACGCGTCGCGCTGCCGGTGGCGCTCGTCTGGCTGGGCGCCGCGCTCTGGTTCCGTCGCCAGTATCCGGCGCTGCTACTGCGGATGAGTGCGGGGAAGGCGCCGCCCGACGTCGACGTCGCCGCGCTGCTCGATCGCGGCACGTTGCAGCGGCTCGGCGAGGCATTGCGCGCGGACGAGGAGCCGCGCTGGCGAGCCGCGCTCGGGTTGCTCGCCGAAGCGCCGGCCGATCTCGCCGTGCCCGTCCTCGCCGACGCCGCGGTCGCGGCGCGGCCGGAGGTGCGGCCCGAGCTCGTCGCGGCGCTCGACCATCACCTCGAAGCGCGCGTGTCGACGCCGGTCGAGGCTCGCGCGGCGATCCCCGCGCTGCTCGAGCTCTGGAATCGCAGCGCGGATTGGAGTGAACCCGAGCGCGCCGACCTCGTGCAGGCGCTCGGCAGGCTCGATGCGGGAAAGGAGCCCGCGGTCGTCGCGGTGCTCGAGGACGCGGCGAAGAGCGGAGAACCCGCCGTTCGTCTCGCCGCACGCGCCTCCCTTCATCACGCCGTCGCGCGCGACGGCGACCTCGACGCGGAGCTCGCGCGCGCGGTCGCCACCGGGTCGCCCGCCGAGCGACGCACGGCGCGCGAGGAGCTGCGCGCGCTCCTGCTGCGACACGACCCGGTGTCGGAGTCGGGCTTCGATGCCCGGCTCACGCTCCTCGCCTCCCTGCTCGAACACGACGACGACCGCGCCGAAACGGCCGACGCCCTCGCCGACGTGGCCGAAGCACACGGCGAACGCGCGTCGGGAGCCGCCGCCCCCCTCGCCGCATGGCGCGACGAACCCGACCCGGCACTGCGCGCGGCGATCCTGCGCTTCGTCGGCGCGGCCCGCTGCGGCGACCAGGCGCCGTGGGTCGTGAGCTGCGTCGGCGCGACGGACGAGCGCGAAGCGCGCGAGGCGCGCGACGCGCTCATCTCCCTCGGCCCGCTCGCCGCCAACGCGCTGCTCACCGAGCACTGCTTCGGACCGCGGCGCACCCGCGACGCGATCCTCGGCATCGTGCGCGAGCTCCCGGTCGCCAGGGAAGACCTCGTGAACCTTTGTCGCGAGGAGGTGCGCGCCTCGCTCGAGCTCGCCCTGCGCTGCGACGCGCTCGAACGCGCCGACGTCTCGCAGCTGCTCCTGCGCCGGCTCGAAGAGCGCATCGACGAAGGCGTGCACACGGCGCTGCTCTTCCTCACCGCGATCCACGACGAGGACCGCCTGCTCGAGCTCGACCACCTGCTGCGCACGACGGCGGGCGAGCGCGAGCGCGCGATCCTGCTCGAAGCCCTCGAGGCCCTGCTCGAACCCGAGGAGCGCAGGGCCCTCGTGCCGCTGATCGAGCGGCGCAGCCATCACTCGCGCGCGCGCGCCGCGGCCGAGATCCTGGGCACTCGCGTCCCGACGGTCGAGGAGGCGAAGGCGATCCTGCGCGACGACCCGGACGAGCTCACGCGCGCGCTGCTCGAAACGACGGACCATCCTCCGCAGGACGACGAGAGCGGCCTCGTGCGGGGGGCGCGCATCGCCCGCGAGCTGCGCCAGGTGGGGATCTTCGAATTCCTCTCCGTGCGTCAACTGATCGAGCTGTCGGAGCGGGCGGAAGTGCGTGCGCTCGAGGCCGGCGCGACCGTGTTCACGGCGGGGAGCCCGGGGCCGGAGCTCTTCGTCGTCACCGCGGGCCTCGTGGAGGTGCGCCGCGGCGGCGTGGTGCTCGAGCGCGCCGGGCCGGGGGGCGTGATCGGCGGCGACACGGTCTTCGCCGACGAGCCGCGCGAAGCCGACGCCGTCGTGGTCGAGGACGCGACCCTGGTGCGCGTCGGCGCCGAACACCTCGAAGCGTTGATCCAGCAGCAGCCTTCGGTCGCGATCAGCCTGTGCCAGAGCCTGGCCAGCCGCGTCCGCGACCTCACCGAGCGGGTGGCGCGATGAAGCCGAACGACGTCGTCCTCCACCTGAAGAGCATTCCCGTGCTCGCCGAGCTGCCGCTCGCCCAGCTCGCGCCGCTCGCCGCGCGCGTCCGCGAGGTGAGGCACGCCGCCGGCGACGTGATCCTGCGGGCGGGCGACGCCACGACGTCGGCCTTCGTCGTGCTCGCGGGAGAGATCCGGATCGAACACGCGGGCATCGAGCTGGGCGTGATGGGACCGCTCGACGTGATCGGGGAGGTCTCGATCTTCGACGGCTCGCTGCGTTCGGCGTCCGCGATCGCACTCACCCCGGTGCATCTGCTCGAGCTCGACCGCGACGAGCTGCTGCGCCGGATGGAAGAGCTCCCGGACGTCGGCATCGCGCTGGTGCGCGCGCTGTCGAGCGTGCTGCGCCGGTTGTCGCAGCGGGTGTAGCGGCCTCTGCAACCGGGCGGCTAGACGATCGGATCGCCCATCCGCGCGAAGACGTCGGCGATCGATCCGCCGTAGAAGCGATCGCGTTGCTCGGGCGACAGCTCTTTCAACGCCTCGCGGTAGTGCCCGATCGGGTCGGTGAAGCCCTCGAAGTGCGGGAAGTCCGAGGAAAACACGATCATGTCCTCGGGCAGATCTTCCATGATGCGCAGCAGCGGTTGGTCGTTTCCCGCCGACAGCGGCGTCGCGCGGACGTTGCGCGCGAGGTATTCGCTCGGCTTCATCGGCAGCTTCGACTTCCCGAGGAAGAGCTCGGCGACGGGCGCCACGCGGTCGTCGATCTCGCGGTGCAGGAAGGGCAGCCAACCCGTGCCGACCTCGGCGAGCAGCAGCGTGAGGGTGGGGAAGCGCTCGAAGACGCCGGTGTAGACGAGCGCGTTGAGCAGCGTCGTCGGCGAGACGTGGCGATGGGCACCGCCCAGCATGCGCAGCTGGGTGACGTCGCCGCCGAGGTTCGCCCAGCCCGGATCGAAGCTCATGTGCTCGAAGCCGGTGTGGAGCATCGGCGCCATGCCGAGGGACACCGCCTCGGACCAGAGCGCGTCCCAGCTCGGGTGCGCGGGCGGCACGCCGTTCACCGGGTAGCCGGGGATCAGAAAGATGCGGCTGCCGTGACCGCGCATGCGCCGAAGCTCGGCGACCGCCCAATCGAGGTCGCTGTAGTCGAGCGCGGCGACCGGCAGCAGGCGTCCCTGCGACGCGGCGCACGTCTCGGCGAGCCAGGTGTTGCAGGTCGCGAGCACTTCGCGGGTGAGCCCGGGGTCGGTGATCTGCGTGTCGTAGGCGTAGCCCGACAGACAGATCACGTTCTGGATCGCGATGCCCTGCTCGTCCAGCCAGGCGAGGCGCGCCTTCGCGTTCGCGACCTGGAACTGGCTCTTCCCCGCGAACTCCTCGCGCCGATCGGCTTCCTGACGCTTCTCGTCTCCGAAGAGAGTGAGCAGGCCGGGCGGCATCAATTCTTCGAGCGGCGGCTGCTGCTCGGGCGGAACGCCGCGCAACAGGTCGCCGACGATCGTGTTCACCGCGAGACGCCCCGCATCCAGCTTCGGAAGCCGCGCCGCCAGGTCGGGATAGGGCGCGAGCCAGTCTCCGCCGGGCTCGAAGTGGGAGTCGATGTCGATGATGGCGGTCATGGCGGGCCCTTTTGGTGAAGGGCTTTCACGATATCACGGAGCGGAGGCGGACGGCAATCGGCAGCGCTGGGCGACGCGCCTCAGGTCGTGACGCTGCCGCCGTTGAGCTCGATCGTCTGGCCCGTCATCCACGACGCCT
>JAHEJV010000052.1 GCA_024638705.1 Deltaproteobacteria bacterium
GCGGCGTTCGGTCTTTATCGATCGCAGTACAGCGAGCCTGGCCGTGTTGCGACGCAACCTGCGCGCGCTCGGACTCAAAGCCCGCACGCGCGTCGTGCGGGGATCGGTCCGAAGCGCCCTGGCGCGACTGGCGCGCGAGGGCGAAGCGTTCGACCTCGTCCTGGCGGACCCGCCCTACGCCGAAGTCGAGGATCTCGCCGCGCTCGAGCGGTTGATCACGGGCGGGTTGCTGCGCGCAGGGGCCACGGTGGTGGTGGAGCGCAGTCGACGCCATCCTCTGCCGCGCATCGTGGGGCTGGTCCCCGTGGATGCACGGCGCTACGGAGACACGGTGCTCGAGTGGCTCGGGCCGGACCCTTCCCGAGGGTCGATGGAAGCAGGACCCGACGCCGCGGGCGAATGAAGGCAGGGAGACGACCCAGCATGAGCGAGTCCGGGCGCAAGGCGCTCTTTCCGGCCAGCTTCGATCCGCTGACCAATGGCCATCTCGACATCGCTCTGCGCGCTGCGAACCTCTTCGACGAGGTCGTCCTCGCGGTCGCCGTCAACGTGGCGAAGACCGGGACCTTCAGTCTCGAAGACCGGCTCGAGATGGTCGAGTCGGGGGTGGCCGAGCATCCCGGGATCCGCGTCACCACCTTCGAGGGCCTGACCGTCGATTTCGCCCGCGAGATCGGCGCCGTGGCGATCATCCGCGGCGTCCGCGCCATGTCGGACTTCGAGTACGAGTTCGAGATGGCGCTGATGAACAA
Source organism: Deltaproteobacteria bacterium (assembly GCA_024638705.1). Lineage (GTDB taxonomy): Bacteria > Myxococcota_A > UBA9160 > UBA9160 > SMWR01 > JAHEJV01. Next base: position 753 of record JAHEJV010000052.1, read on the forward strand.
GCACCTCCATCCCGGCGTGGAGACGCTCTTCATGATGCCCAGCCAGGAGTACCTCTACGTGAGCTCGTCGCGGCTGAAGGAGCTGACCCGGTTCGGCCGCGCCGTCGACGAGTTCGTGCCGCCGCTGGTGGCCAAGAAGCTGCGCGAGCGCTTCGCCTAGACGAGCCGTCTCAATCCGATAAGCTCGCGCGAGCACAGCGTTTTCGACATGTGCGCGAGGTGCGGGCGAATGGAACAGCGGCACATCCTGGTGGCGGTGACGGGCGGCATTGCCGCCTACAAGGCGCCGGAGCTGGTGCGCGCCTTCGTGAAGGCCGGCCACGCCGTCCGCTGCGTGATGACGCGCGCCGCGGCCGAGTTCGTGAGCCCGATGGCGCTCCAGACGGTCTCCGGGCAGCCCGTGCGGCGCGAGCTCTTCGACGCCGCGGAAGAGGGCGGCATCGACCACATCGCCCTGGCCGACTGGGCCGACCTCGTCGTCGTCGCGCCGGCCACCGCCCACACGATCGCGCGCCTCGCCGGCGGGCTCGCCGACGAGCTCGTCACCACCCTCGCGCTCGCCACCCGCGCGCCGCTGCTCATCGCCCCCGCGATGAATGTGAACATGTGGCGCCACCCGGCCACGGCGGCGAACGTCGCGACACTGACCGGACGCGGCGTCCACTGGGTGGGCCCCGACGCCGGCGAGCTCGCCTGTGGCTGGGAGGGCGAGGGCCGCATGAGCGATCCGGCGCGGATCGCCGAACGCGCCGAGTCGCTGCTCGGCGCGCGCGATCTCACGGGCGTCCGCCTCCTCGTCACCGCGGGCGGGACGCGCGAGCCCGTGGACGCGGTCCGCTATCTCGGCAACCGCTCGTCGGGGAAGATGGGATACGCCGTGGCGCGTCAGGCGGCGCGACGCGGCGCCGAGGTCGTGCTCGTGACGGGGCCGTCCGGACTCGCGACACCCGATGGCGTACGCCGCGTCGACGTCGGCACGGCGCTCGAGATGCGCGACGCCGTCCTCGCAGAATTCGCAGCGGCGGACGTCGTCGTGAAGGCCGCCGCCGTGGCGGATTTCCGACCCGCCGCGGCCTCGGAGCTCAAGATCCGCAAGGAAGATCTCGCCGACGGCGCGGGCCTCTCGCTCGAGCTGGTGCGCAACCCGGACATCCTCGCCGAGATCTGCCGCGACAAGGGGAAACGGGTCGTCGTCGGCTTCGCAGCCGAGAGCCACGACGTGATCGCGACGGCCCGGAGCAAGATCGCGCGCAAGGGCTGCGACCTGCTCGTGGCCAACGACGTCTCGAACGCCGACTCGGGCTTCGACGTGGATCACAACACGGTCAGCTTCGTGTGGCCCGCCGGCGACGTCGAGTCGCTGCCGCCGCTCTCGAAGGACGAGGTGGCGGGGCATCTGCTCGACCGGGTCACCAAGCTGCTGGGAGATCGAGAGTGATGCGCCGCGCCCTTCTCGCCGCCTTCGTCGCGTTCGCGATGACGAACGTCGCCCAGGCGGCCCACGTCAACGTGATCACGATCGACGGCTCGATCAACCCGGCCTCGTCCGATCACATCATGCGCGTGATCGAACAGAGCGAGAGCGATGGCGCCGAGGCGGTGCTCGTCCTGCTCGACACGCCCGGCGGCCTGCTCACGGCCACGAAGGACATCGTCCAGGCGATGCTCAACGCGAAGGTGCCGGTGATCGTCTTCGTCTCGCCGCAGGGCGCGTGGGCCGCATCGGCCGGGGCGTTCGTCACGATGGCCGGTCACGTCGCGGCGATGGCGCCGGGCACCAGCATCGGCGCCGCGTCGCCGGTCAGCGCGGGCGGGCAGGGCGGCGCGCGCGACGGGGAGGGCGAGCGCCAGGACGTCGGTGCCGAGAAGGCCGAGAAGTTCACGACGGCGTTCATCGAGTCGATCGCCCAGCAGCGCAAGCGCAACGTCGAGTGGGCCGCGAAGGCGGTGCGCGAGGCCGAGGCGATCACCCAGAGCGAAGCGCTCGAGCTCGGCGTGATCGACGTCGTCGCGGACGACGTCGATGCGCTCCTCGAGAAGCTCGACGGCTTCGAAGTCGAGGTGGCGGGCGAGAAGCGCAAGCTCGCGCTCGCCGGCGCCGAGCGGCGGCAGATGGAGATGGACACGCTCCAGAAGCTCTTCAACACGCTCGCCGATCCCAACGTCGCGTTCATCCTGGGCATGGCGGGCCTGCTCGGTCTCTATCTCGAGTTCAACCAGCCCGGCATGATCTTCCCCGGCATCGCCGGGATCGTCTGTCTGGTGCTCGCCGGCATCGCCTTCCAGATCCTGCCCTTCTCGTGGGTCGGTCTGGTGATGCTGCTGCTCGGACTCGGCTTGATCGCGGCAGAGCTCTTCGTCCCAGCCTATGGGTTGCTGATCGCCGCGGGGCTCGTCTTCATGTTGCTCGGCGGGACGATGGTCTTCGACGTGCCCGAGATGAGCGACCTGTCGATCGCGTTCTGGCCGGTGCTGGTGCCGGTGGTGTCGGCCTTCGGCGTGTTCGCCGCGGGGGTGATCGTGGTGGTCGGTCGCGCGATGCTGATGCGCCAGACCGCAGGCGTCGACGAGATGATCGGTGCGGTGGGACGCGCCGTCACCGATCTGCGGCCCGAGGGCAAGGTCTTCATCCGCGGCGAGTACTGGGCCGCGGTGTCCGTGGGCAACGTCTCGAACGGCGAGAGCGTCGAGGTGATCGCGGTGGAGGGGCTCCGGCTCCGGGTGCGCCCGGTGCCGACCGCCGCCTAGCGGCAAGCTGGCCGACGCAATCGGCCTGAGTGGCCAGCGATCGCGGGTCGGGGTTCGCGGCGCGGTGTTCTCGTTGGGCGCGGGCTCGATGGTTCGGGCGAGCGGGGCGTCAGGGGCGGCGGAGGTCGTCTTTCGACTTCGCTCGGCTTCGCCTCGCTGCGCGCCGGCGGACTTCGTCCGCCGGCTTGCGGGGGCGGAATCCGCGGTCAGACTTGATCGCGTTCCGCCCAAACTGAGGGTGAGGGGGGCAAACATGGCCACTGGAATTCTCGGCGCGATCGTCGTCCTGATCGTGCTCTTCTTTCTCGGCGTACGGATCCTTCAGGAGTACGAACGGGGCGTGATCTTCCGCCTCGGCCGCTTCCGCGAAGTGAAGGCGGCCGGCTTGAAGTGGATCATCCCCTTCATCGATCGGATGGTGCGGATCAGCCTGCGCGAGATCGTGATGGACGTTCCGCCCCAGGAGGTGATCACCCGCGACAACGTCTCGGTGAAGGTCAACGCGGTGCTCTACTTCCGCGTGCTCCACCCCGAGAAGGCGGTGATCACGGTCGAGAACTATCTCTACGGAACGTCGCAGCTGGCACAGACGACGCTGCGTAGCGTGTGCGGCCAGGCCGAGCTCGACGAGCTGCTCTCCGAGCGCGAGTCGATCAACCAGAAGCTCCAGGAGATCATCGACGACCAGACAGAGCCATGGGGCGTCAAGGTGCGTGCGGTCGAGGTGAAGCAGATCGACCTCCCGGTGGAGATGCAGCGCGCGATGGCGCGGCAGGCGGAAGCCGAGCGCGAGAAGCGCTCGAAGGTGATCCACGCCGAGGGCGAGTTCATGGCGGCCCAGCGCCTGGCGGATGCATCCCGCGTGCTCGCCTCCGAGGAGTCGGCCCTCCAGCTCCGCTATCTCCAGACGCTCTCGGAAATCGCCACGGAGAACAACTCGACGACGATCTTCCCGATTCCGATCGACATCCTGCGACCCTTCTACGAGAAGGCGCGTAAGGACGACTCGGGCTCCGGAGAGTAGGACGTGGCGCAGAAAGAGAAGCTGTCCACCGATCAGAAGGTGAAGCGATCGGTGGCGCGTACCCTCGGCACCGGTCTCCTCGTGTTGATCCTGCTCGGCGTGTTCGGCGTCGGCGTCTACTTCGGCGCCTACACGCTCGAGCCCGGGCAGGCTGCGATCCTCCTGCAGTTCGGCAAGAAGAAGGAGGTCGAGGCGGTCGACGGGCTGCACTTCACGCTGCCGCCGCCCTTCGTGCTGCGACGGATCGTGAACGTCGGCGAGCTGCGCAACGAAGACTTCGGGGTCGTGGGCGGCTCGCGTCGCGCGGAGGTCGAAGCCGCGGGCGACAGCGAATCGCGAACCGCTGCGGTGAACGAAGCCACGATGCAGACGAGCGACAACAACATCGTGCACGTGAGCTTCGCCGTGCAGTACCGGATTTCCGACCCGTACAAGGCGCTCTATCGCGTGGCCGACCTCCAGAGCGTGGTGCGCAGCGCGGCGGCGGCCGCGATGCGCCAGGTCGCGGGCGCCATGACCGTCGACGCCGTGTTGCGCGAGCGGCGCGCCGCGCTCACGGCGAACGCCGCGAAGCTCCTCCAGGAGACGCTCGACGGCTACGACGCCGGCATCGAGATCCAGGCGGTCGAGCTGCAGGACGTGCAGCCGCCCGACGAGGTGCGCGCCGCCTTCGACGACGTCGTCGCCGCGAACCAGGACGCGAATCGGGCGGTGAACGAGGCCGAGGGCTACCGCAACGAGGTGCTGCCGCGCGCGCGCGCCGAGGCGACCGAGCTGACCGAGTCGGCCCTCGGCTATCGCGATGCGACGATCGCCGAGGCCGCGGGTGAAGCCGGCCGCTTCCTCGCGCTCGCCGAGGAATACCAGAAAGCCCCGGACGTGACGCGCAAACGGCTCTACCTGGAGACGATGGAGCAGGTGTTGCCCGACGTGCGGAAGGTGATCATCGACTCGGGGGACACGCCGGTGCTGCCCTATCTGCCGCTCGGCCGCGACGGGAGGGTCGCCCAGTGAGGCGCTTGATCCTGCTGATCCTGGTCCTCGGCGGCGTGTTCACCGGCCTGACCGTGCTCGCGAACCTCGGCGTGCCACCGCTGGTCGTGACGAAGGAAGGCGAGCAGAAGCTGATCCTGCGCTTCGGTGAAGTGCAGCACGTCACTGAGCCGGGCCTGTGGTGGATGATCCCGTTCATCGACGAAGCGCGCACCTACGACAGTCGCTGGCTCTACAACAGCACCGAGGCGCGAGACATCCAGACGAAGGACGGCGAGCAGCTCCGCATCGACAACTACACCGTGTGGCGCGTCGCCGACCCGCGCGCCTTTCTCGAAGCGTTCCCGGGTGGCATGACCGCCGCCGAGCAGCGCATCGACCGCGTCGTGCGCGACGGCGTGCGCGAGGTGATCGGTCGGCACACGCTGGGCGAGGTGCTCAAGGATCAGCGCGTCGCGATCATGAGCTCGATCACCGAGAACTCGCGCGCCGAGCTGGCCGAGGTGGGTATCGAGATCACCGATGTGCGCATCAACCGCACCGAGCTGCCGGCGAATGCCGAGAGCTCGGTCTACGCGCGGATGGTCACCGAGCGCGAGCGGCTCGCGCGGAAGAACCGCGCCGGCGGCGAAGAGCGAGCGCGCGCGATCCGCGCCGAGGCGGATCGCGAGGCGCGGGTGATCGTCGCCAAGGCGCGCCGCGACTCGGAGCTGATGCGCGGCCAGGGGGACGCCGAGTCGACGCGCATCTACGCCGAGGCCTATCAGAGGGATCCGAAGTTCTACGCGTTCACCCGCAGTCTCGAGGCCTACCGGAAGACGATCGACGAGAACACGACCGTCGTGCTCTCGCCCGACACCGAGTTCTTCCGCTTCCTCGAGGATTCGGGGGGGGAGTAGCGCTGCGGGTCCACCGCGACTGCGGCCCGACGCCGCGCGCTAGCGGCTGACCACCGCCATGCGCCACGCGCCGTAGGCGGCGAAGAGCGCTTGCACCGCCCAGGGTGCGTAGGCCGCCGCGGCGACGCCGCCGCCGGCGAGGACCGTCGCCGTGGTCTGCAGTCCGTAGTAGCCGCCGAGCAGCGCGATCGCCTGGAGCGCGGCTACGGCGAGGCTGCGCGAACGCTCCACCATCATGCCGAGCGGTGAGCCGAGCAGGGCGAAGAGCACGACGGAGAAGGGGTCGGCCAGGCGGGCGTGCCACTGGGCGCGGTAGCGGGTGGCGTCGCGGTCGTCGCGTTCGAGGGCGGCGATCTGGGCGCGCAGCCGCAGGAGCGAGAGTGAACGCGCGTCGGCGCCGAGCAGCGCGAGATCTTCGGCGCTGCCGAGCTCGAGCCACGCGTCCTCACGCGTCTCGGTGCGCGGCGGGGCGAGCGGGTCGTCGGCGTCGAACTCGTGGAAGATGGCGTTCTCGAGGCGCCAGCGGCGATCGTCCTCGATGCGCGCGGACGCGGCCCGGATGCTGCGGACGAGGTGTCCCGCGGAATCGCGTTCGTACACGGTGACGCCTTGGAGGGTGCGGGAATCGCGATCCGCTGCCTCGACACGGAACAGCGCGTTCCCCCGCTGATACCAGAACGAACCGCGCGACTGGAAGATCTCGCCCCCGTCCTCGCTGTTGAAGCGCCGCGCGGCATCGAGCACGATGGTCTCGTTGAGGGCGAGAGCGGCCACGGAGAGGACCGCGGCGGCGGCCAGCACGGGCCCGGCCAGCTTCGTCGGCGAGATGCCGCTGGTCTTCGCGGCCAGGATCTCGAGCGAGCGCGCGGGCAGGCCCAGACACAGGAAGGCCGCTCCGAAGGATCCGACCGGGATCAGGAAGGGCAGGTAGTAGGACGGCAGCCGCAGGAACAGATAGGTGGCCATGCCGACCCACCCCTCGCCGTACTCGATCACGTGGTCGAAGTTCACCATCATCTCGACGATGGCGATGACCAGCAGGGAGACGATGACGATCGCGGCGTAGTAGGTGAGATAGCCGGAAACGAAATAGCGCGAGAGGATGCGCACGCGAGAACGCTAGCATTCGTCCTCCGCGCGAGCGGGCAGGGCGATCACGACGGGGGGACACGCTTGAAGGTTCTGGAGGGCAGCGCGGCGGCCGAAGGCGCGCTCGTGCGCCCCGTCGTCACGGTCGGGAACTTCGACGGGATCCATCTCGGGCACCAGGCGATCCTGCGCACCGTCGTCGAGCAGGCGAAGGCGGTGGACGGCGAGGCGGTCGTCTACACGTTCCACCCGCATCCGCGGAAGGTGCTGCGCGCGGGGAGCGCCCCCGGCCTGCTGACGACCCTCGACCAGAAGATCGAGCTGCTCGAGCTTCACGGCGTCGATGCCGTGATCGTCGAGCCCTTCACGCTCGATTTCGCAAAGACCGAGGCCGAGGTGTTCATCCGCGAATGCCTGCACCGCCGGATCGCGCCGGTCGAGGTCTACGTCGGTTACGACTTCCACTTCGGCCGTGACCGCGCCGGATCGATGCGCCTGCTCACCGAGCTCGGGCCGCGCCTCGGATTCGCGGTGACGATCATCCCGGAGGTGACGGTCGACGAGGGGGACGTCAACTCGACCCGCATCCGGCGCCTGCTGGCGGACGGCCTGCCCGAGATCGCCGCCCGCATGCTCGGCCGCGCCTACGCCGTGCGCGGGCACATCGCGCGCGGCGACGAACGCGGCCGCACGATCGGCTTCCCCACCGCGAATCTCGACCCCGAGAGCGAGGTGCTGCCCGCGCCGGGGGTCTACGCCGGGCGCCTGCGGCTGCTCGATGCGGGCGAGCCGGGGAGCGGCACCGAGCTGCCCGTCGTGACGAACGTCGGCCACCGCCCCACTTTCAAGGACGGGGCGGCCGTGCTCGCAGAGGCCCACGTCCTCGACTGGTCTGGTGACCTCTACGGGCGGCGCGTCGAGCTCTCCTTCTCCTTCCGCCTGCGCGAGGAGCGCCGCTTCGACGGCGTCGAGGCGCTGCGGGAGCAGATCGCGCGCGACGCCGACGAAGCGCGTCGAAGACTCCAGGCTGACTGAAACCGGCCGCCCCCCGGCCGAGATTCGCTCGTCCCCCACGCCGCGCCGGTAAAGCTGCCCGCGCCACGCGCCGATGTTTCTGCGGCATCCCGGGGATCCCGGGTGCGTCTGCGCGCGTGCTGCCACGTGCGGTGGCGGGCGCAGGAGTGGGGGGAAGTCTGTGAACGAGCGGATCGGCGAGCTCCTGGTCAAGGAGAATCTCCTCACCGCGGACCAGCTGCGTGAGGCGCGGACCGAGGCGAAGGGCACCGGCGGCCGCCTCGGCGCGCAGATCACCCAACTCGGCTACCTCGACGAATCCGAGCTCGCCGAGTTCGTCGCCAAACAATACGGCGTGCCCTCGATCAACCTCGACGAGTTCGAGATCGACCGGGCGGTGATCGAGCTGGTTCCCGAAGAGGTGGCGACGAAGCACAACGTCATCCCGGTCAACCGCGCCGGCTCGACGCTGATCCTCGCGACCAGCGACCCCTCGAACATCTTCGCCCTCGACGACATCAAGTTCCTCACCGGGTACAACATCCAGCCCGTGGTCGCGTCGGAAGAGGCGATCAAGCGCTGCGTCGACCAGTACTACGACCAGACGTCCTCTCTCGAGGACGTCATGGGCGACTTCGACGACTCGGACATCGACCTCATCCAGGATAGCGACGACGTCGACGCCGCCGAGCTGGCGAAGGCCTCCGAGGACGCGCCGGTCGTCAAGCTCGTGAACCTGATCCTGACCGACGCGGTCAAGAAGGAAGCGTCGGACATCCACATCGAGCCCTACGAGAAGTCGTTCCGCGTCCGCTACCGCATCGACGGCGTGCTCTACGAAGTGATGAAGCCGCCGATGAAGCTCAAGAACGCGATCACCTCGCGCGTGAAGATCATGAGCGAGCTCGACATCGCCGAGCGTCGCCTGCCCCAGGACGGCCGCATCAAGCTGAAGCTCGGTCGCGGGCGCGAGATGGACTTCCGTGTCTCGGTCCTGCCGACGCTCTTCGGCGAGAAGATCGTGCTGCGTCTGTTGGACAAGTCGAACCTGCAGCTCGACATGACGAAGCTCGGCTTCGAGCAGCCGCAGCTCGACGTCTTCAAGCACTCGATCCACCAGCCCTACGGCATGGTGCTGGTCACCGGCCCGACCGGTTCTGGTAAGACGACCACGCTCTACTCGGCGCTCTCCGAGCTGAACAAGGCGACGGAGAACCTCTCCACCGCGGAGGACCCGGTCGAATTCAACCTCGCCGGCATCAATCAGGTGCAGATGCACGACGAGATCGGATTGAACTTCGCCGCGGCGCTGCGCTCCTTCCTACGTCAGGACCCCGACATCATCATGGTCGGTGAGATTCGTGACTTCGAGACCGCGGAGATCGCGGTGAAGGCCGCGCTCACCGGTCATATGGTGCTCTCCACCCTTCACACCAACGATGCCCCGTCCACGGTGAATCGTCTGCTCAACATGGGTATCGAGCCGTTCCTCGTGTCGTCGTCGGTGAACTGCATCGTGGCCCAGCGCCTCGCGCGTCGCGTCTGCGAAGAGTGCAAGGACACGGATCCCGACGTGACGGCGGAGGCGCTGATCGAGGCGGGCCTCGACGAGGAGCGCGCGAACGCGGTCGTCCCGGTGAAGGGTCGCGGGTGCCGCACCTGCTCGGACACGGGTTTCAAGGGCCGGATCGCGCTCTACGAGGTGATGGACCTCAAGGAAGAGCTGAAGGAATTCGTGCTGAACGGCGCCTCGGCGCTCGAGCTCAAGCGCGAAGCGATGCGGCTCGGCATGCAGACCTTGCGTCAGAGCGCGTTGTCGAAGCTCGTCGACGGCACGACGACGCTTCCCGAAGTCTTCCGCGTTTCGACGGCCGACCACTAGGAGTCCGATCTCGATGGCGAACATGCATCAGCTGCTCAAGGCGATGATCGAGAAGGGCGCCAGCGACCTTCACGTCACCACCGGGACGGCACCCCAGCTCCGCATCGACGGCAAGCTGCATCCGCTGCGGATGCCGCCGCTCTCACCGCCCGAGACGAAGCAGCTCTGCTACTCGGTGCTGACCGACTCCCAGAAGCATCAGTTCGAGGAGAAGAACGAGCTCGACCTCTCGTTCAGCGTGCAGAAGCTCTCGCGCTTCCGCGGCAACGTCTTCGTCCAGCGCGGCAACGTCGCCGGCGCCTTTCGCGCGATTCCGTTCAAGATCAAGAGCTTCGACGAGCTCGGGCTCCCGAAGATCGTGACCGAGCTCTCGGAGAAGCCGCGCGGCCTGATCCTCGTGACCGGACCGACCGGTTCCGGAAAGTCGACGACGCTCGCCACGATGATCGACAAGATCAACAACGAGCGGAACGAGCACATCGTCACGATCGAGGACCCGATCGAGTACCTCCACCACCACAAGGGCTGCGTGGTGAACCAGCGTGAAGTGGGCGCGGACACGAACAGCTTCAAGAACGCGCTCAAGTACATCCTGCGTCAGGACCCGGACGTGGTGCTGATCGGCGAGCTGCGCGACCTCGAGACGATCGAGGCCGCGCTGACCGTCGCAGAGACCGGCCACCTCGCGTTCGCGACGCTGCACACGAACTCGTGCGTCCAGACGATCAACCGCATCGTCGACGTCTTCCCGCCCTACCAGCAGGCGCAGGTCAGAGCGCAGCTCTCCTTCGTCCTCGAAGGCGTGATGTGCCAGTCGCTGCTGCCGCGGGCGAACGGTCCGGGGCGTGTGATGGCGCTCGAGGTGATGGTGCCGAACTCGGCGATCCGCAACCTGATTCGCGAGGACAAGATCCACCAGATCTATTCCGCGATGCAGGTGGGCCAGGAGCGCTTCGGAATGCAGACGATGAACCAGTCCCTCGCCAACTCGTACCAGCGACGACTGATCTCGCTGGAGCACGCGATGGCGCGCAGCTCGGACGCCGATGAGCTGCGCAGCCTGATCGGCAAGGGGCCGCAGACGGGAAACACCGCGGGAAAGCCCGCGCCGAAGGCCTGAGGGCGATGGCTCTCGTATCGGGCAAGGAGTAAGGGACGATGCCGATCTTTCAGTGGAAGGCGCGGACCCGTCAGGGGAGCCTGAAGAAGGGCGAGATCGAGGCGATGAACGAAGCGGCCGTGATGGCCCAGCTTCGCGCCCAGATGCTCCTTCCCGTGACCGTCAAGGAGAAGGCGAAGGACGTCAGCGAGTATCTGCCGTTTCTGAAGGAAGGGATCACCACGCGCGAGCTGGTGATCTTCACCCGCCAGTTCGCGACGATGATCGACGCGGGCCTCCCGCTCGTGCAGTGCCTCGAGATCCTCGGCGACCAGCAGCCGAACAAGACCTTCAAGGGGATCCTGCGCCAAGTGAAGACGGACGTCGAGCAGGGCTCGACCTTCGCCGACGCGCTGCGCAAGCACCCGAAGCCCTTCGACGATCTCTTCGTGAACCTGGTCCAGGCCGGTGAGATCGGCGGCATCCTCGACACGATCCTGAATCGCCTCGCCGTCTATCTCGAGAAGGCCGACGCCCTCAAGAAGAAGGTAAAGGGCGCCATGGTCTACCCGACCACGGTGCTCGTGATCGCCATCGCCGTCGTCGTCGGAATGCTGGTGTACGTGATTCCGACCTTCGAGAAGATGTTCCAGGACTTCGGCGGGGAGCTGCCGGGGCCGACGCAGTTCGTGGTCAACCTCTCGCACTTCATGCAGGAGTGGATCGGTCTCTTCCTCGCGTGCGTCTTCGCAGTCGTGATGGCGTTCACGACGGCGCGCAAGAAGAACGTCGCGTTCCGGCGCTCGACGGACGCGCTGTTCCTGAAGCTTCCCATCTTCGGGCCGCTCCTCCAGAAGGTCGCCGTGGCGCGCTTCACGCGCACGCTCGGGACGATGATCGCCTCGGGCGTGCCGATCCTCGACGGCCTCGACATCGTCGCGAAGACCGCCGGCAACCTCGTGATCGAAGACGCCCTGCAAGACGTGCGCGCGGCGATCTCCGAGGGCAAGACGATCGCCGAGCCACTCAGCGAATCCGAGGTCTTCCCCGGCATGGTCACGCAGATGATCGCCGTCGGCGAAGAGACGGGTGCGATGGAGACGATGCTCGCGAAGATCGCCGACTTCTACGACGAGGAGGTCGACTCCGCCGTCGACGCCCTCACGGCGATGCTCGAACCGCTGATGATGGTGTTCCTCGGCGGTTCGGTCGGCGGCCTGCTGATCGCGATGTACCTGCCGATCTTCAAGATCGCGGACACCATCGGATGATGGGCCGAACCCGCGGCTGATGTGAACCCGCCGGGTCGGGATCAACAGGAAGGGCAGGTCGAGCGCGTCCTGCTCGTGCTGATGGGGGCGCGTCTCGCGCTCGCCCTCGGCAGTCTCGTGATCGGCGTCGCGCTCGATGCGATCGGGCGCGATGTCTACGCCACCGACGGCCCAGCGTTCTACGTCACCGTCGTGTTGTGCTTCGTCGCAACGCTGGTCTACCGGCCCTTCGTCGGCCGGATCCGCCGCCCGCATTTCTTCGCCGCGATCAACGTCGCGACCGACCTCGCGCTGGTCTCGGCGATGGTGCTCTTCTCCGGCGGGAAGGACTCGGTCTTCTCGTTCCTCTACGTCGTGGTCGGCCTCTACGGCGCGATGCTCTTCCCGGGAAGGCGCGCCGTCCTCGGCGCGCTCGCCGGGTCGCTGGCGTACGGAATCGTGCTCGCGGTCGGCCCATCCGGGCTCGCCGAGGGCGGGGCGCGCGCGCTGCCGGCGTTGATCTCGAGCTGGTTCGTCCACAGCGCAGCGATGCTCGGGGTCGCGGCGCTCGCGGGTGGCCTAGCCCACGAGCTCGTACGGACCGGCATCGCGCTCGAAGAGCGCAGCCACGACCTCGCACAGCTCCGCACCCTGCACCAGCGCACCGTCGAGAGCTTGAAGAGCGGGCTGTTGACGACGGACCTCGAAGGACGCGTCACCTCCTTCAACCGTGAGGCGCAGCGCATCACCGGACGGACGCGCGACGAGGCCATCGGCCAGGACCTCGAAGGGGTGCTTCCCGGCATGGCGGCCTGTCGCGCCGGAATGGGAGGTCGGATGCGGATGGCGTTCACGACGCCGGGCGGCCGCCTGCTGCATCTGGGCATCGGCAGCTATGCGCTCCGCGACGCCGACGGCGAGGCGGAGGGCGAGGTGGTGATCTTCCAGGACGTGACCGAGGTCGTGGCGATGGAGGACGAGCTGCGACGGGCCGAGCGGCTGGCGGCGGTGGGCGAGCTATCGGCCAGCATCGCCCACGAGATCCGCAATCCGCTGGCCGCGATCTCCGGCTCGATCGAGATGATGCAGACCCAGAAGGCGACGGAGGAGGGCGATCCGGCGCGCCTGATGGGCATCGTCGTCCGCGAGGTGGATCGCCTCGATCGCCTGATCGGCGATTTCCTCCAGTTCGCGCGGCCCGCCGCGCCGCAGCTCGAGGAAGTCGACGTCGCCATGGTGATCGGCGAGGTGCTCGAGATGTTCGAGGCGTCGCGCTGCGACGCGGTCGTCCCCGAGTGCGAGGTCGCTGCGGGGCTGCGGGTCGAGGCCGACCCGGGGCAGCTCCGCCAGGTGCTTTGGAACCTGCTCCAGAACGCGACGCAGGCGATGCCCGACGGCGGCGTCGTGCGCTTCGAGGCGCGCCTGTCTCAAGGCGAAGGTGCCGAGGACCGATCCGACGGGGGGAAGCCCCTCGATTCGGAGGAGCCGGCGCGGGTGGAGATTGCCGTCATGGATCAGGGAACGGGCATTCCCGCCGACGCCGTGGAGCACGTGTTCGATCCGTTCTTCACGACCAAGACCGGCGGGACCGGCCTCGGCCTCGCCATCGTGCACAGGGTGATCGCGGAGCACCGTGGCGTGGTGCGCATCGAGCGGGGAGACGAACGCTTCACCACGGTCGTGCGCGTCGCGCTGCCCGGACGGATCGTCTCGTGAGCGCGCGCGGTCGCATCCTGATCGTCGACGACGAGCGGAGCATGCAGGAGTTCCTCGAGATCTTCCTGCGCAGCGAGGGGTACGAGGCCGTCACCGCGGGTGACGTCGAGACGGCGCGCGCCCATCTCGACCACGACGACTTCGACGTCGTGATCACCGACATCCAGATGCCGGGCGGCAGCGGTATCGACCTCCTCCGCGACGTCCAGTCGCACGCGCAGGGCGATTCGGAGACGGTCGTGATCGTGATGACCGCCTTCGCGAGCACCGAGACCGCGATCGCTGCGATGAAGGAAGGCGCGTACGACTACATCACGAAGCCCTTCAAGGTCGACGCGATCCGCATCATCCTCGAAAAGGCGATCGAGAAGAAGGCGCTGTCGAGCGAGAACCGCCGGTTGCGCACCGAGCTCAGCAGGGGCAAGCGCGCGCGCGGGCTGATCGGCACGAGCCGGCCGATGCAGGGCGTCGTCGACATGATCTCGCAGGTGGCCGGCACGAAGGCGAACGTGCTCGTGTCCGGCGAGAGCGGGACGGGAAAGGAGATCGTCGCGCGCGCGATCCACGACGGCAGCGACCGTCGCGACGCGCCCTTCGTCGCGGTGAACTGCGGCGCGATTCCGGAGAATCTGCTCGAGTCGGAGCTCTTCGGCCACGTGAAGGGTGCATTCACCGGCGCCGTCGTCAGCAAACCCGGTCTGTTCGAAGCTGCCGAGAGCGGGACCGTCTTCCTCGACGAGATCGGTGAGCTCACGCTGCCCTTGCAGGTGAAGCTCCTGCGTGTGATCCAGGAGCGCACCTTCCGCCGCGTGGGCGGCACCGGCGACCTCCGCTTCGACGCGCGGCTGGTGGCGGCCACCAACCGGCGTCTCGAAGACGAGGTCGCCGCCGGTCGCTTCCGCGAAGACCTCTACTACCGGCTCAACGTGATCGAGGTGGAGATCCCGCCGCTGCGCGATCGCCGCGAAGACGTCCCCCTGCTGGTGACGCACTTCATCGAGAAGTTCGCGCTCGACCACGGCGCCGAGCCGGGGCAGGTCAGCGAAGCCGCGATGGAGAAGCTCGTCGAGTACGACTATCCCGGCAACGTGCGCGAGCTGGAGAACGTGATCGAGCGCGCGGTCGCATTGTCGCGGGACGGACGCATCGACGTGGACGTCCTGCCGCCGACGGTGGTGCGCGCGCGGGCGACGCCCGTGGCCGAGCGCATTCCGGAAGAGGGCGTGCAGCTCGACGACCTGCTCGCCGATTTCGAGCGCAGCCTCCTCCTGGAAGCGCTGGAGCAGTGCGGCGGCGTGAAGAAGCGCGCGGCGCAGCGACTCGGGGTGTCGTTCCGCTCGTTCCGCTATCGGCTCGAGAAGCTGGGGCTCGACCGCGGCGACGACTGATCGGGCCCGTTCCCAGGAGCGTGACCCGAGACGCCCGTGGGAAGATCCAAGCGTCGGGACGCGCCGCTGGCAAGGCGCGCGATTGAGCCCTAGCAGCGCTAGGGCGATTGAGCGCAACGCCGCCAGCGGTGATGGCCCGGCGGTTGGGCGGCGCGGGCGTCTCGGGTCCCGCTCCTAGGGCTTGATCCCGAACTCCTTGAGCTTGTAGAGCAGCGCGCGGTGGCTGATCTCGAGCAGGCGCGCGGCGTGGGTGCGGTTGCCTCCCGCAACGCGCAGTGCGCGGCGTATCCAGTCCGACTCGAAGGCCTTGCGCGCGGGTTTGAGGGCGAGCGCGTCGTGGCCCGTGTCTGCGCTCGCTTCGCGCGCGATCTCGTCGGGAAGCTCGCGCGCGGTGAGCACGCCGCCCGCGGCGTGCACGGCGCCGGTGAGGATCGTCGCCTCGAGCTCGCGCAGGTTTCCCGGCCAGGCGTGCGCGACGAGCTGGCGCAGTGCCTCGCCGCCGATACCGAGCGCGGAGCGGCCGAGGTGTGCACACGCGCGCGCCAGGGCGTGATCGATCAGCAGCGGGAGGTCTTCCCGGCGTTCGCGCAGCGGGGGCACGCGGAGCGGGGCGAGGCCTTCGCGGAGCTCGGGATGGAGGCTGCCGTCGTCGTCGGGGGATTCGCGGCGCTCGCAGCGCGTCGCGACGACGCGCACGTCGACGGAGCGCGGCTTCTCGTCGCCGCGGAGCGCGATGCGACCCTCCTGCAGCAGGCCGACCAGCTCCTCCTGGAGCGCCCACGGCAGCGCGTCGACGCCTTCGAGGAAGAGCGTGCCGCCCGCCGCGAGGGCGATCTGGCCCGACGCCGCCGAACCCTCGGCGGGTATGGCGTCTCCGGCGCCGAGCAGGAGCGCCGCCGGGTCCTTCACGGCATGGGGGCGGACGTCGGCTACCGCGAAGGGCGCTCCGCGTCGCGGCGATTGCGCGTGGAGCGCGCGGGCGAGCGCCTCCTTGCCGACACCGGCTTCCCCCACCATGAGCACCGACGTCCGCTCGGCGGTGAGTCGCTCGATCTCCTCGAGCACGCCGATCATCGCCTGGGAAGCGGCCACCAGCGGGCGTCGGCCGGCGGCGCGTTCGCGTTCCTGGGTGCACGCCTCGTGCGCCGCGAGCGCGCGGTGGAGGTCCCGTGCGCAAACGATCTCGTAACCCCGCGCAGCGCAGTCCAACTCGAGCGCCGCGCGACGTTCCGGATCGGGCTCGAAGATCAGGATCCGGCCGATCACCCCTGTCTCATCGGCGCGGTCCGAGCGGTGCGTGAGCGGATCCGACGGGGGGTCTGGCCCGCGCGTCCACGAGCCGGCACCGGGAGTGCGGTCTCCCGGCAACGCTTCCTCAAGTCGGCGAAACCACGCGCCGATACGCGCGAGGTCGCTGTTGTCGGGCCGATGGGAGGCCCGAGTCGTTCGAAGCTGTTGGGGGGGAAGGTGTCGAGCAACAACGTACAACGTTTCCGTGAGGCTCTGATGATGAGCAAGGCGGAGCTGGCGCGGAAAGCCGGTCTCTCGACGTTGACGATCGACCGAGTGGAAGCGGGACGGCCCTGCCGCCTCGATACCAAGCGCAAAGTCCTCGTCGCCCTCGGACTGCGGATCAGTGACAAGGACCGGGTGTTCGGAGCCCTCGATGAGGAGCGCTCGGGGAGCGGTGTGTCGCTGCCCGCCGAGCTCCGGTCCTGAGACCTTCGGGAACACGCCGAACGCAAAACGTTTCCCGGGAGATGCCATCGTGAAATTCAGCCTGCCTAGCTTCAATTCCCGATCGATCGTCGGTCTCGACATCGGCTCGTCCACCGTCAAGGCGGTGGAGCTTTCCTTGAAAGGGAAGGCGGGCGGTTTCGAGCTGTCGCACCTCGGGGTCGCGGATGTACCGGCCGAGGCGATCGTTCAGGGCGCGTTCCTGAACTCGAGCGCCATCACCGATGCGATCAGCGAAGCCATCGAGAACGGCAAGATCAAGAACAAGAACGTCGCCGCGGCGGTGTCCGGTCACTCGGTGATCGTGAAGAAGGTGAACCTTCCCACGATGACCCGCGAAGAGCTCGACGAGCAGATTCGCTGGGAGGCCGAGCAGTACATCCCCTTCGACGTCAACGAAGTGAACCTCGACTTCCAGATCCTGGACGGCGGCAACGAGGACGGGCAGATGGAAGTGCTGCTCGTCGCCGCGAAGAAGGATCTGATCGACGACTACGTCCAGGTGATCACCGAAGCCGGCCTCCAGCCGGTGGCGATCGACGTCGCCGCCTTCGCCGTGGAGAACGCCTTCGAGGCGAACTATCCCGACCTCGGGATGGGCACCGTCGCGCTCGTGAACATCGGGGCGCAGGTCGTCAACATCAACATCCTCTCTGCGGGCGTTCCGGTCTTCACGCGTGACATCACGACCGCGGGGAACCAGTACACGGAAGAGATCCAGAAGGCGCTGTCGATCAGCTTCGCGGAGGCCGAGCGCGTAAAGCTCGGAGGACGCGGCTCGGACGCCCAGGACGTCGTGCCCCAGGAAGTGGAGCAGGCGATCCAGAGCGTGGCCGAGACCGTGATCGGCGAGATCAGCCGCTCGCTCGACTTCTACGGTG
>JAHEJV010000341.1 GCA_024638705.1 Deltaproteobacteria bacterium
GCACGCGCACCGTGGGCGGGTCGACGCTGATGCGCGGCAGCGCCTCGGGCGCCTCGGGCGCGCACACCGTGTCGCCGATCTCGATCGAGTCGACGCCGGCCAGCACGGCCAGCTCGCCGGCGCCCGCCTCGGCGATCTCCACCCGCTCGAGCCCGCGCGCGCCGAGCAGCTTCGTGACGCGGAACTTCTCGAGCGCGCCGTCCTTGCCGACGCGCACCACGTTGGCGCCGCGGACCAGCGTGCCGCGCGCAACGCGTCCGATCACGAGGCGGCCGAGATAGTCGTCGTAGCCGAGCGTCACCGCCTGGAACTGCACCGGACCCTCGGTATCGACGTCGGGCCCGGGCACCTGGGTGAGGATCGTGTCGAGCAGCGGACGCAGGTCGGTCTGGGGCTCGCCGAGGTCGAGGCCGGCGGTGCCGGCCTTCGCCGACGCGAACACGACCGGGAAGTCGAGCTGCTCGTCGTTCGCGCCGAGCGTCACGAGCAGGTCGAAGACTTCGTCGACCACTTCCTGCGCGCGGTGGCCGGGGCGATCGACCTTGTTCACCACCAGCACCGGGCGCAGCCCGTGCGCGAGTGCCTTGCCGACGACGAAGCGCGTCTGCGGCATCACGCCGTCGGTCGAGTCGACCACGAGCAGCACGGCGTCCACCATCGAGAGCACGCGCTCCACCTCACCGCCGAAGTCGGCGTGGCCGGGCGTGTCGACGAGGTGGATGCGCACGCCCTCGAACTCGATGCTCGTGTCCTTCGCGTGGATCGTGATGCCGCGCTCGCGCTCGAGGTCTTCGCTGTCCATCACGCGATCGACCACTTCCTGGTTCACGCGATAGGCGCCGGTGAAGCGCAGCAACGCGTCGACGAGCGTCGTCTTGCCGTGGTCGACATGGGCGATGATCGCCAGGTTGCGGAGATCTTTGCGAGGTTCGGACATGAGTTTGTACGCCTGCCGATCGCGCTAGAGCACGACCGGATATTCCATGTGGTTCTGGTAGATGAAGTCGCGGTGCTCGAGGAGCGCGGGGTCGAGGGCGTCTGCCACTTCCGGTCCGGGGTCTCCGTAGAGACCGCGGAGCATCTCCGGCATCGGGCAGACTTCGTGGGGAAGCGGGGCGATCAGCGCGGCCATGGCGGCCCAGTGGAGGTCGAGAACGGAGAGCGCGTCGCCGATCAGATAGCGCTCTCCGGCGGCCCGCTGGGAGGCGAGCTGGCGGGACAATACCCCAAGGATCGCCGCCACGCGGGCCGGCGCCGCCTTCGCGAGATCGGGGTGGTAGCCGTACTGGCGGACCATGCGTCCGATCACCGGCTCCATGGCCTCCGGCGGCTCGGTCGCGTCGCCCATCGAGAGGCCGAGCAGCATCAGGCGCCGGCTCCAGCCGAAGCCGCCCTCGCCCATCAGCTCGTGGGCGAGCCCGACGCAGCGCACGCGCAGCTCGGGGTCTGCGGGCAGCAGGCTCGGCGCGGGGCGGATTCGCTCGGCCAGCCACAGGATCTCCGACCAGGTGGTGCGCGGCGCTTCGTCCTCGTACACCGCGACGGGCGCGTTGCGGTGGCCCGTCCACTCGTGGAGGGCGTCGTTCGGCCGGCCGGCCTCCTGCGCCACCCTCACGAAGGGGATCCCCTTCGCGTGGAAGACGCCCTTCGCCCCCTCGCCCCACGGTCCGGGCACCCCGGCGGTGAGCACGAGCCGGAGCCCCGGCATCTCCCGCGCGCGTTCGACGTCGACGGTTTCCGCGCCCATCGGCCTCTCCCCTTCCGATCGGCGTTCGCCGGCGTTCGGTGTGGTCATTACAGTAACGCGACGCCAGGGAGGCGCGCTTGTCCACCACCCCCGTAGCCGAAGCAGTGCCGGCCCCTCGGGCTGCCCTCGTCCTCTTCGATCTCGACGGCACGCTCACCGATCCGCGCGAGGGGATCGTCGCTTCGCTGCGGTTCGCGTTCGAAGCGATCGCAGCGACCGCGCCCGACGACGACACGCTCGCCGCGTGCATCGGCCCGCCGCTCGCAGACACCTTCGGAAAGCTGCTGCCCGACCCGACGCCCGAACGCGTCGAGCGGGCGATCGCGTTCTACCGCGAGCGCTTCTCCGAGACGGGCTGGAGCGAGAACGAGGTGTACCCGCACGTACCCGGCCTGCTCGCGGCGATCGGCGCGCGCGGCTGGCGCAGCCACGTCGCGACGTCGAAGCCGACGGTGTTCGCCGACCGCATCACCCGCCACTTCGCGCTGCGCGATCACTTCGGCGCGGTCTACGGCAGCGAGCTCGACGGCACGCGCAGCGCGAAGGGCGACCTGCTCGCGCACATCCTCGAGGCCGAAGCCGCCCATCCCGCGCGCACCGTGATGATCGGCGACCGACGCCACGACGTGGAGGGCGCGAAGGCGGTGGGCGCGACGTCGATCGGTGTCACCTGGGGCTACGGGCCGCGCGACGAGCTCGAACGCGCCGGCGCCGACTTCGTCTGCGACAGCGCCGCGGACGTGCTGGCCTGTCTCGAATCCGTGTTGAGCGTCGCGACCGGGTCGGGCGTCGGAGCCGCGGTGGGCGCATCGTGACGCGGCCCCTCGACCCGAAGCAGCGACGCGAGGCGGAGCGCTGGCGCCGCGCGCGGCGGCTCCGTCCCGAGCATCCCGAGCCCGCCGGACCCGGCCAGGAATCGGTGTGGGACTATCCGCGTCCGCCACGCCTCGAACCCGTCGCCCTCCCGGTTCGCGTGGAGTTCGCGGGGCGGGTCGTGGCGGAGAGCGCAAATGCCCTGCGCGTGCTGGAGACCGCGAGCCCGCCGACGGTCTACGTGCCGCCCGCCGACGTCGATCGGTCCTGTCTGGTTCGCAGCAGCGGCTCATCGCTCTGCGAGTGGAAGGGCGTCGCCGCCTACTTCTCGGTGCGCGTCGACGGACGCGAGGCGCGCGACGCCGCCTGGGCCTATCCCGATCCGCTCCCGCCCTTCGAGGCGCTGCGCGACCACGTCTCGTTCTATCCCGGTCGCGTCGACGCGTGTTTCCTCGGCGACGAACGTGTCCGACCCCAACCGGGCCCGTTCTACGGAGGCTGGGTCACGTCGAACCTCGTGGGTCCGTTCAAGGGGGAGCCCGGCACCGAGGGCTGGTAGGCGAACGCGGCCGCCACTGAGCGATCACGATCGGCGTTTGCATCCCTCACGCGCGGCGCATAGGTTCTTGGCGAGGCCATGCCGGACCCGAAGCCCGACGCGGAACTCGAGCCCAGCTTCCTGGCGAAGCGCTATCGCGCGGTGCGCGCGGCATCGATGACCCTCGCAGACCCGCTCTCGGACGAGGATTGCGCGCTCCAGTCGATGCCGGATGCGAGCCCGGCGAAGTGGCACCTCGCGCACACGAGCTGGTACTTCGAGACCTTCGTGCTCGCGTCGGTGATCGGCGACTACACCGCCTTCCACCGCGATTTCGCCTTCCTGTTCAACTCCTATTA
The DNA here is from genome assembly GCA_024638705.1 of Deltaproteobacteria bacterium. Taxonomy (GTDB): domain Bacteria; phylum Myxococcota_A; class UBA9160; order UBA9160; family SMWR01; genus JAHEJV01. Next base: position 3,458 of record JAHEJV010000341.1, read on the forward strand.
CAACAGCGTCGGCGAGCAGTACTCGCGTCCTCACCGGGGCCTGTTGTCGCGACCCTCGCGCGCCCAGGTCGTCGACTATCGCGAGCACGTCGATCGCGCGATGCTCGCGCTGCTCGAAGGGCGCGCGCTCGACGCGGCGACACGCTCCGTGATCCTGCTCGGCACCCATCACGAGCAGCAGCACCAGGAGCTCCTGCTCACCGACCTCAAGCATCTCTTCGGGCAGAACCCGACCGGCCCGACCTACCGGGAGTCGGCGGCGCGCCCCGTCGAGCGTCGACGCGCACCGACCCCGGTCGCCTTCGTCCCCTTCGACGGAGGCCTCCACGAGATCGGCTGCGACGGACCCGGCTTCACCTTCGACAACGAGGGTCCGCGCCATCGCATCCACCTCGAACCCTTCGCTCTGGCCCACCGTCCCGTCACGAATCGCGAATATCTCGCGTTCATCGAGGCCGGCGGCTATCGCGACCCGACGCCGTGGCTCGCCGACGGCTGGGCGAAGGTGCAGGAGGAAGGGTGGGAGGCGCCGCTCTACTGGCAGCGTCGCGGCGACACCTGGGAGACGCTCACGCTCGGCGGCGTCCGCGAGATCGATCTCGACACGCCGGTCACCCACGTCAGCCATTTCGAGGCCGACGCCTACGCGACCTGGGCCGAGGCGCGCCTGCCCACGGAGGCGGAGTGGGAGGTCGCCGCGACCGGCCGTGAAGTCGCGGGCAACTTCGTCGAGAACGGCGCGCTGCATCCCCTCCCGGCGTCTTCGCGCGACGGCGCCCCGACCCAGCTGTTCGGCGACGTCTGGGAGTGGACGCGCAGCGCCTACTCCCCCTACCCCGGCTTCAAGCCGCCCGAAGGCGCGCTCGGCGAGTACAACGGCAAGTTCATGAGCGGGCAGATGGTGCTGCGCGGCGGCTCGTGCGTCTCGCCCGCCGACCATCTCCGCGCCAGCTACCGCAACTTCTTCTATCCCGACGCGCGCTGGCAGTTCAGCGGCATCCGGCTGGCAAGAGACCGCGCAGCGAGCTGATCCCACAGGGGAAATCCGGGGTCAACCCGAGCCCGACGCCAGCCGATGAAGACACCACGGACGCCGGCCACCCACGGCCGCGCGTTCTCGAGGTGTCGGATGGAGTTCGGAGAGATGCGTGCGCGGTGCCCGGGAGTCGGGCGCCTGGGTTCCTGGGCCGCGATCGGCGCGGCGTGGCTCGCGACGGCCGGATGTGTGGGGTGGGAGACCGCTCCCGAACCGACGCCCCCGCCCGCGGAACTCGCCTCGCGACCCGTGGCCGACCCGGCCGTGTCCGTGCCCGAAGCGCGCGTCCTCGAAGCCGAGGCCGAGGCGCGGGTGTCCGAGGGCGACCTCTTCGGCGCGATCGAGCTGCTCGAGCGCGCGATCGCGTTGCGCGAGAGCATCCCGAATCACGACCGCCTCGAAGTCGCGGAGACCCTCGAACGTCTCGCCGATCTGCTCGAGGCGGTCGACCGTCCGGCACGCTCTTCGTCGTTGACCGAAC
>JAHEJV010000342.1 GCA_024638705.1 Deltaproteobacteria bacterium
AAGGCGCCCCGCCGCGCTCGAAGCGGCGCGCGAGGTCGACGACGCGCAGGCAGTTGGCGAGCGCCTGCTCGCCGGTCGGCCAGATCGCGAGCGCCGCGTGGGCGCGCACCGCGGCGAGGAATCGGCCCACCGTGTCGGCGATCGGGCGGCGATTCCGGCCGCGGTGCAGGTCGACCAGCACGTCGAGCGCCGCGCCCACTTCCGCGATCTCCGCCGGCGGGGCTTCGGGCCGCGGCGCGAGCGGGTGCAGCGTGCCCGTCGCCGCGCGCCAGGCGAGCAGCACGTCGTCGGCGAGCGCGAAGAGCGGGCCGCGCAGCGTCGCGTAGACGGAGAGATCGTCGCCGGGCCGTTCGATCGCGGCGAGCGCGTTGCGCAGCGCGATCACCTCCTCGCGGTCGTGGAAGGAGCGGCCGCCGACGAGCACGTGCGGCACGCGGCGCGCTTCGAGCGCACGGACGTAGGGCCGCGTCACGTCCTGACGGAAGCTCTTGAAGCGGCGGAAGAGCAGACACACGTGGCGCGCCCGCACCGGCACGCGTTCGCCTTCCTCCTCCACCGTCCAGCCGCTCTCGGAGACGAGCCACGCGACGAACGCACCGATCGCGTCGGGGAGCGAATCGTCGATCTTCCAGTTCACGATCGTGCCGTAGTCGCCGTAGGGCTGGGGCGCGGGCACGACGACGACGGCCGGCTGGCTCGGGACGTCCTCGCGCACCGGTTCGAGTGCCACGTAGTCGGCCTGGCTGCCGTCCGCGGCGCCCTGCATCACCGGCGCGAAGGCGGCGTTCACCGCCTCCTGGATCGCCGGCACCGAGCGGAAGCTCGCGCGCAGCTTCAGGACTTCTGCGCCGTGCCCGCGCAGACGCGCCTTCGTCTGCTCGTACACCGCGACGTCGGCGCGGCGGAAGCGGTAGATCGACTGCTTCGGATCGCCGACGACGAAGAGCCTTCCGGCGCCCGGCACTGCCTTGCGCCAGTCGCACTCTTTCGGATCTTCGGAGGCGAGCAGCAGCACGATCTCCGCCTGGAGCGGATCGGTGTCCTGGAACTCGTCGACGAAGAAGTGGCTGTGCCGTCGCGCGAGGACCTCGCGCACCGACGCGTCGCTCACCAGCAGGTCGCGCGCGCAGATCAACAGGTCGACGAAATCGAGCACGCCCGCGGCGCGCTTGTGCTCGCCGTAACGCACCACCACCGGCTCGAGCTCGGGCTGGAGGCAGGCCGCGAGATCGGCGTCGCAGTCCTCCCCGAAGCGCTTCACGCTCTCCACCACGCCGTCGCGCTGCGCGAGGACGTCGGCGCGCAACACGCCCGGCGCGAACTCGCGCATGTTGCGCCCCTTCCAGTGCCAGCCGAGCTTTCTCGACTTGCGCCAGAGATCGCGCAGCTCGGACTCGAGCGCGTCGTAGTCGCGGCTGCGCACGGCCTCGCGGCGGCGGTTCTCGTCCACCCATTTCGCGACGGCGATCAGGTTCTTCGCGAGCCAGTCATCGGGCTTGCTCGCGTCCTTCGCCAGTGCGGCCAGGGATTCGAGCTCACCCATCACGGTGTCGATCGCCGCTTCGCGCTCGAAGGCGTCGCGACGCCAGCGCGCGGTGAAGTCGCGGTGTTCGACCAGCGTGCGGACGGCGACCTGCAGGGTCTCGCGCGCGCCGGGGGCGTCGAACCCGCGCGGGCGCCGTCGCAGGAAGCGACGGACGCCTTCGGGCGGGTCGGCGAGCACGCGCTGGAACCAGTCGTCGAAGGCGCGTTCGAGCAGGCGGGCGGATTCGTCGGGCGACGCGACGGAGAAGAGCGGGTCGACGCCCGCTTCCACCGGGTGCTCCTGGAGCAGGTCGCCACAGAAGGCGTGGATCGTGGCGATCTTCGCGAGCTCGAGCTCTTCGAGCGCGGCGTCGAGATGCTTCCGCGCGGCGCTGCCCGCCGCGGCGTCGGTGCGCGCCTTCTCCAGCTCGGCCCGCAGCCGCAGGCGCATCTCGCCCGCGGCCTTGTCGGTGAAGGTGAGCGCAACCACCTCGCCGAGCGATGCGGCGCCACTCGCGAGCAACGCGACGATGCGTCCGACCAGCGCCGTCGTCTTCCCCGTGCCGGCCGCGGCTTCGACGAAGAAGGTCGTGTCGAGCTCCTCCTCGATGCGGCGCCGCTCCTCGGCGTCGGGCAGTACGACGGGGCTCACGGCAGCTCCCGCAGCTCGCGCAGCGGCTGGAGCGGCGGCGACCACTTCTTCGCGACGCGCAGCTCCTCGTAGGGGCCGCACACCGCGCGGTAGTCGCACCAGCGACACGCCCCTTCGTCGGGGGCCGCGGGGAGGAAGGGCTCTTCGAGCGCATCGCTGACGGTCTTCGCGACGACCCCCGCCGCCTCGCGCGCCTTTGCATCGAGAGGAACTTCGCGCTCCGCGAAGTTGCCCGACGACGTGCAGTAGTAGAGCCGACCCGATGCGACGTCCGCCTCGGAAAAGAGCTTCTCGACGGTGAGCGCATAGAGCACCGGCTGGAGCGCGCGACCGCCGTCGATCACGCCGCTCGTCTTGAAGCGTTCCTTCCCGGTCTTGTGGTCGGTGACGCGCAGCCTCTCGTCGGCGGCGCGCTCGACGAGGTCGATCGAGCCGCGCAGACACAGACCGGCGTCGAGCGTGACCGGCTCGGGGCGCGACGCCGGGTCGGCGTCCTGGCGGTTGGGCAGGCCGAAGGAGAGCTCGAAGCGCCAGGGCACGAAGCCGGATTCGTCCTCGCTGGCGCGGCGCAGCCACTCGCGCAGATCGGCGCGCACCGCCTGCACCCCGTCCCGCCAGACGCGATCGATCGCCGGCGCGAGGTCGTCCTCGTAGCGCGCCGCCACCTCGTCGAGGACGGTGTCGAGGTGCTGCCAGGCGGTGTCGAGGTGCTCCGGTCGCACCGGCAGCAGGCCCGCGTCGCGCAGGACGCCGAAGAGCTCGAACTGCACCTCGTGCACCAGCGACCCGCGTTGCAGCGCGTCGAGCTCCTCGATCGCCGCCGGCTCCTCCCGTGGCGAGAGACGCAGCACCGCGTAGAGGAAGAACTTGTAGGGACAGGCGGAGTAGTTCTGGAGCGCCGTCGGCGAATAGCTGCGCGCGCCGAGTGCGTGGTCGGCGATGGCCTCGCGGGCGAGGGGCATCGGCTTCACGAATCCGTCGGCCACCGTCCAACCGTCGAGCCAGCGACGCGCGCGGAAGCGCAGCGCGCGGCCGAGGTGCGGATTCGCTCCGAGCAGGTAGCGCGCGGTGCCGACGCGCAGGTTCTCGTCGGCGCTCTCGAGTGCGGCGAGTCGGGCGAGGTCGTACTCGGCGGCGTCGATCGCGAGGGAAGCGTCGTCGGGCGCGGGCCAGCCGAGCCGCGACTCCCCGAGCTGCTCCGCGCGACGTGCGAGCTCGTCGAAGCCCGGCAGCGCGCCCTCGGCGGCGCGCAGCGCTTCGAGCGCGTAGAAGGAAGGCACGCGCGGACGCCCGCCGTCGACGTCGAGGCGCGGAAACGAGAGCACGGCGCGATCGCGCGCCGCGCCGATGGCGAGGCGCAGCGCCAACCGCTCCGCCTCGAGGCGTTCGGGGTTGGTGACGAGGCCCGCGTCGAGCCGCTCGCGCACGGCGTCGAGCAGGATCGGATCCTCGGCGATCTTGCGCGGGAAGAGCTTCTCCGCGAGGCCCGGCACGAAGACGCGATCGAAGTCGAGTCCGCGCGCCCCGTCGGTGTGCGCGACGTACACCTTGCCGTAGCGCGCTTCCCTTGGCGGGCCGGCCATCTGTTGCAGGCGCGGGGTCAGCACGAGTTGCACCTCGCGCAACCCGACCGGACCGACGTCGGCCATCGGCGCGAGCTCCCCGAGCACCGCGAGGACGCGCTGCGGGCGGCGCAACGCGCGCGACGCCAGCGCGCCCAACATCTCGATCCACTCGCCCCAGCGCGCGCGCTCGGGCCACTGCGAGAGCGCTTCGACGAGCGGGAGCGCGAAGGCGCGCAGGGTCGCGAGGTCGGCGAGATCGCGGCGCAGTCGGTCGGTCGCCGGGCCCTCGGGATCGTCGTGGTCCTCGATCTCCCGTTCGAGCCCGTTCGCCATGCCGGCGAGGCGCCGCTCCCAGCGGTCGCGGCCGCCGATCACCGCCGCGTCGACGAGCAGGCGCTCCCAGCGACGCGGGGCGGGAAGCGTTCCGTCCTCCTCCGGTGTCGCCTCGTCGGGCTCTTCTTCCGACGCGTCGGGCTCGCCGCGCGCCGCGATGAGCTCTTCGTCCGGCGGCACCCAGCGCTCGCGCGAGGACGCGGCCGGCGGCGGCTCGCCTTCGATGCGCGCCGGCACCTCGCCGAGCGAGAGATACTCGGAGAAGCGGCGCGCGGACAGGCCTTCCGCCGCACAGGCGAGCAGCGCGAGGAACGCGCGTCCACTCGGATCGGGCAACCGCGTGTGGCGCGCGAAGTGAGCGGGCACGTCGGCGCGGCGCAGCGCCTCGACGAGAAACGGGGCGTAGGCTTCCGGAGAGCGCAGCAGCACCGCCATGCGATCGAAGGGGACGCCCTCGCGCGCCGCGGCCTGGATGCGTCGCGCGATCTCGACGCACTCGCGGCTCTCGCCCGGAGCGGAGATCATCGCGACGTCGGAGCTGGGATCGCGCGGCGGCGGCGCGGACTCCTCGAAGAGATGCCGCTGCATCGAACGCAACGCCGACGCGTCGGCGTCGTCGTGGACGAGAACATCGGCTTCCGCATCGAGCAGCGCTTCGAAGTCGGCGCGTGCGCGTTCGTCGCCGGCCGGAAGGGTCGCGAGCACGTCGGGGCTGCGCGCGATCACCGCCGCGAGCAGCGCGCGCGCGCTCGCGGTGAGCGCGGGCAGATCGAGCAGCACGAGCGGCAGGCCGACCCAGGCGTGCGGCGTGTCGCTCGCGGCCGCCTCCGCGGCGTAGGCTTCGGCGTCGGAGCGGTCGGCGAGCCCGGCTTCGCGGAGCGCCGCGTCGTAGACG
>JAHEJV010000343.1 GCA_024638705.1 Deltaproteobacteria bacterium
TCGTCCCGCGCGCGACTGACACGAGCGAGCGCCCGGAAGCGCGATCAGCCGCCCGCGGCGTCCTGCTCGGCGGCCGCCGCCGCCGCGGCGAGCTCCTGGTCGATGTGACCGAGCCACACGGTCGCTTCCTTCTCGGTCGCGTCGTAGCTCTTCGCGTTCGCGAACCAGCGGCGCGCCTCGCCGGGATTGCCCTTGCTGTAGAGGACGATCCCCATCAACAGATGGGCGTCGCCCGTGTTCGCGAGACCGCCCTTGTCGAGCGCGTTGCGCAGCGCTCCGATCGCGCCGTCCCAGTTCTCGCGCTGGACGTGCACCTGGGCCAGCCGCACGTAGAGCTCGCCGTCGGGTGCGAGGCTCGCCGCGCGCTCGAGCGGATCGACCGCGGCCTCGTACTCGCGCGCGGCGATCCAGCTGTTCGAGAGCATCGCGAGGACGTCGGTGTCGACGTCGATCACCTCCTCCTCGATCCCCTCGTCGAGGATCTCGGCGGCGCGATAGGGGAGATTCAGGAAGAGGAGCAGCTGCCCCAGGCGGCGCAGGTGATCGTCCTCGGTGAGAAGACCCTGCTCGTAGGCGAGCTGGAGCGGGATCGCCGCTTCCTCATAGCTCCCGAGCGCGCCGTGTACCGTCGAGAGACTCATGAAGTAGTTGCGGCTCGGATAGAGGGCGAGCAGCGTCTCGATGACGGGCACCGCCTCCTCGTAGCTCTTCTGGAGCAGGTGGATGCCCAGCACCAGCTGGAGCCACGACTCCTTCGGCGTGTCCGACAGCTCGAGCGCCTTCTTCGCGGGGACGAGCGCGTCGTCGTAGCGCTCCTGCTGGTAGTAGTTGAGCGAGAGGATGTAGTAGGAATTGGCGTTCGGGTCGGGTTCCTCGGTGAACCATTGTTCGAGGGTCTCGGCCGCCCTCTCCCAGTTCTCGTCCTGCATGTAGAGCATGGCGATCTTGTAGCGCGCATCCTTCGCCTGCTCGTAGAGGCCGCCCGTCTCGATCGCGAGCTGGAAGCGGCGTCGCGCCTCCTCGCGGTCTCCCTCTGCGCTGGCGACGAAGGCGTAATCCTGGTGGATCATCGCCTGCTCGACCTTGTTCAGGCGCTTGAAGTAGAGCTTGTCGAGCTCTTGCTTCGCCTCGACGTAACGCTCTTCGAAGAGATGCTCGAGGGCGTTGGCATGGCGTTCGAGCGTCTTCTGACCGGCCTGCGGACGATTCGCCAAATCCGGGTCGATCGCCTCCTGGCGCTTCCACCGGGAGTCCTCTTCGTCCTGCGCGGGCGCCGCGACCGCGAAACCGACGATCCCGGCGAGCAGGGCCATCCCGAGGATGCGCGCGCCGCTCACGGCTTGAACTCGAAGGTGATCTGCATGCCGGGCCTCTCGACGGCCGTGCCGTCGACGATCTTGGGATTGTACTTCCAACGTCGAATGGCGGTGAGCGCGGCGCGGTCGAACACGCGCGCCGGCCGCGCAGCGACCACCACCGGATCCTTCACCGCACCGGTCTTCGCGATCGTGAACTCCACCGTCACCCAGCCGACGATGCCGCGCGACTCGGCCTGGGCCGGATACTCGGGCTCGGTGCGCACGAGCGGCACCACGTCGCGGTCCGATCCGCCCGTGCCGCCGATGCCCGTCTCGAGGCTCGCCGTCGGATCGATCTGGGGAGCGAGCGCCGCGACACCCTCGCCGGGATCGAGGTTCGATCGGCTCTGGCTGATGTCCGGCGGCGGCGGCGGCTGCTTCGGCTTCTCGCGCTTCGGCGGCTCGCGCTTGCTCTGCGGCGGCGAGGTGTCGCGCTTGAGCCGCACGAACTCGATGCTCAGCGGTTCGCCGCCTTCTGCCAGCTCGTAGCCGACGGTGATGAGCGCCTGCATCGCCCAGAACAGCGCAAAGGTGACGAGGATCGCGAGTCCGGTCGCGGTGGCGTAGCGCGTCATGACGACGACAACTCCTCCGCGAGACGCTCGGCGCGCAGCGAGGCCACGCGTTCGTCGAGCACGTCGGTGATGTTTCGCGCCCGGCTCGACAGCAGGGCGTGGAGCAGCACCAGCGGGATCGCGATGACGAGACCCAGGGTCGTCGTGATCAACGCCTCGGAGATGCCGCCGGCCATCATCTTCGGATCGCCGGCGCCGAAGAGCGTGATCGCCTGAAAGGTCTGGATCATGCCGGTCACCGTGCCGAGCAGACCGAGCAGCGGCGCGATGATCGAGATCGTCCGCACGATCCACAGGTTGCGCTCGACGTCGGACGACTCGCGCAGCAGCGATTCGTCGAGCCGCTGTTCGAGCACCTCTGGATCGAGATCGCGGTTCTGCTCGTAGACGCCGAGCAGGCGACCCAGCGGATTGCCTTCGTCGGGCCGGTCGCTGCGCGCCTGCGCGCCGACACGGCGACCGACCGACGCGAGCGCGACCAGCCGCACCAGACCGAGAGCGAGCGCGAGCAAGCCCAGCCCGATGATCGTGTACCCGACGTAGCCACCCGCCTGGACGCGCTCGAGCATGCTCGGCGTGTCCGTGAGTGCGAACAGAAGCGCCCCACGACTCGGATCGACGGCGACTCGCTGATATCCGCCGCCGGCTTCGAGGTAATCCTCGACCGTGTCGACATAACGCGGCGGCGGCTGTCGGTCGAGCGCCTGCACCTTCTGCGCTGCGCGCTTCCAGCGCACGTAGCCGTCCTCGCCGAACGCCGTGAACGGGCCGACGCGGACGATCGCCCTCTGGACGGTTTCGTGGGTTGCGCCTTCCCCCTCGGCTTCCTCGACGATGACCGGCACGGTCTTGCGGATCACGCGCGACTGCTCGGTCATCTCGCGCTGCACCTCGAACCAAAGCTTCTCGAGGTCTTCGGTCGACGGGAGGTCCGAGCTGCGACCGAGACGGTCGAGCAGCTCGCTGCGCTCCTCGAGGCCGAGGCTCGTCAGAGAGTCCCAAGCCTGGGCACTCATGTCCGTCGAGACGAGGCGCACGACGCCGAACAGCTCTCCCATCTGGCCGAGACGATCGGTCAGCCGTTCGCCCAGCGTCTCGATTTCGATCTCGTTCTCGCCGTAGCGCTTGTCGAGTGACACGCTCGCGGCCTCGGCGGCGCGAACCTGTGCCTCGGTGCGGCGAAGCTTCCCGGCGAAATCGTCGCGGGCGGCGCGGAACTCGGCCTCGCGCTTCTCGTCCTGTTCCTTCTCGGCGGCAGCGCTGGCGCGCACCTTGGCGAGCAGCTCGCCCAGCGCGATCGTCGCTTCCTTCGGCTTCTTCGCTTTTTCGGCCGGGGGCTCCGCCTCGGCGGCGGACGTCGACCCTCGGTCCGGCTCGCCGGCTTGCTGACCGGCCACCGATCCTGCCAACCCGAAGACGAAGAGAGCGACGGCCAGCACGAAACCGCGGGAGATCATCCGCCGACCCCTTCGCCAGCGGCTCCTTCTCGCGCCTGGCTCGCCTGTCCTTCTTCGGGCGGCGGCAGCGGGATGTAGATGAGGTCAGGAGCGATCTGCTTGCGCGCGATGCGCATCCCGGTGCGCACGTCACCGTGGAAGCTGGAGTCGAGCACCTTCCACGAGCGCGATTCCGGATCCCAGACGCCCGCTTCGCTCTCGTCGAGCGCGAGATAGACCAGCGCAACGCGACCGAAGCGCAGGAAGTCGACCGTTTCCCCGCTTCCGGGGAGAAGCGGTGCGCGATAGGCCTCGATCGTGCGGCCGTATTCGGCCTCGAGCTGATAGCTCTCCATGATCACTCGGTACTTCTCGGAGACCGGGACCTCCGCGCGGACCATCAGCTCGCGCAGCTCTTCGAGGCGTTCGCGGCGATCTTCGATCAGGAAGGGCGTGTCGAGCTCGACGAACGATTCGAGGGCGGCGATCATCCGCCACATCAACGGCGTGACGCTGCGGCCGACGGCGTCGACCTGTTCGAGCTGCCCGCGCAGCGAGGCCAGCTCTTCGTCCTGGCTGCCGACGATCTCGCGCATGGTCTGGTTGTACGACCGCAGCGCCTCGAGCTGCTTCAGCGCGGCGTTGTGCTTCGCGAACAGCTCGTCGGTCTCGTCGCTGAGCGCGCCGATGCTCTCCTGCGCCTTGATGCCACGGGCGTTCGCCGCCCTGCGCGTCGAGGTGAGCTCCTTCAAGAGCGCGCGCTCGCGCGAACCGTCCGATCTCCGCTCTTGAGTGGCGCCGGGAGTGCCCATCACGAGCAGCAACACACCCGTCAGGACGGGCAGACGCCAAGAAAGGCGCCGGGGGGACGTCATTCGCCAACCTCTTGAATACATTGCGATCGCGTCGACAAGCCTAGTTTCTACGCCGTCTTGGGGTCAAGAAGTTCCGCGCGACATACCCGGATTCGGACGCCGCTCTCCCCATGCGCGTTCCCTTTTCGCGGTACGGGCCGAAGCCCTTCGAGCCGTCCCCGAGCGTCGCGATGCCCGCGAGCGCTTCGCACGTCGAATACGAAGACGCTGCGGCCGCCCTCCTCCTCGGCGGAGCCGTGGTCACCCTCTCCACGCGCCCCGGCCCCCGATCCCCTCGAACCGGGCGACGAGCTCCGCAACCTCGCCCAGATCGGCAGCGACACGGCGTGCCCCGAGGCGGGAGCGGCAGCCGACGCGGCGACGCCGCGCTGACCACCGCGATCAGGCGCGTCCCAGCAACACCTGCCCCGGCCGACACGCCGTCTCCAACGCAGCGCGTTCGTCGTCAGCGAGCGCCGCGACGCGGGAGGCGGGAGTCCCCCGCACGAGCGCCGCGGCTTGATCGATCCACCCCGAAGCCGCCGGAAGGCACAGGAAGTCCGCGATGCCCTCGAGCACATCCGCGGGGCGCGCGACGAGATCCTCGAAACGCACCTCGGCATAGCGGTCGGCGTCGAGTCGTGGGATGGCGCGATAGCCGTGCAACACCTGATCGCACCAGTAGCGACCGAACACCTCGGGCGGCGGACGCGACGCGAGCACGCGCGAGA
>JAHEJV010000053.1 GCA_024638705.1 Deltaproteobacteria bacterium
ACGCCTCGTCGGCGATCACCGCGTGCATGGCGGTCGTGGGATGGATCGCGTCGAAGAGGAAGAAGCCGTCGGCAGTGGGGCCCTGGGGATCGAAGAGGCAGTTCAGATCGACGAGGCACGGGATCCCGAAGTCGGTTACGTCGGTCGTGACGTCGATGGCCGCGGGCACGACGCCGAAGGCGGCCGGATCGGCGAAGAGGTCTTCCACGAGCGCCTCGATGTCGAGCTCGAAGAGCGTCGTGATCGGCTCGGCGGCCAGCGCGACGGCGAGTCGATCGTTGAAGTCGAGGCTCAGGGCGGTGACGGCCTCGCGCTCGGCGGGGGTGAAGACGGACCCGCTGCCCGCCGGGAGCGTGAAGTCGCCGTAGGCCCGGCCGATGTCGGGCAGGTTCGCGACGAGGAAGTGCTGCGCACCCATCCCCTGGAGATCGCGAATGCCCCCGATGATGTTGTCGACGGCGTCCTGCGTCGCAGTCGGCGAGCTCGGGATGCCGAGGATGTCGTTCCCGCCGAGCCAGATCACGTAGAGCGCATCGGGATCGGCCGGCCCCAGGAAGATGCTCAGCTCGAAGACGGTGATCTGCGTGGCGAGGTCGCCCGTTTCGTCGCCGCCGAAGGCGAAGTTGGTGCCGCCGAGGATCGAGGCCTCCGCCTCGAGGCCGAGCAGCGCCGCGAGCCGTTCGGACCAGACCGGCCCGTTCGAGCAGCGACCCGGCGCATAGCCGGCGATCGCGAGGGCGGAGCACGCATTCCCCGTGTCCGAGAGGCTGTCGCCGAACACGTAGACGTCGGTGAAGCCCTGCCCCGCCGATGGAACGGCCCCGAGGAGCGCCGCGCACAGGACGATCCCGGGCAGCGATCGGTTCAGCAGGCGACGACGAAGACGTGCGGAGTCCGACATCGCACCATTATGGGATGCGCGCCGCCGCGAGGACAACCCGACGGCCGCCGGCAACGCCGCGGCAACGGGGCGCGGAGAGGCGACGCGCGCATCCCCCCACACGCCCTGATCCCACGTTACGGTGACCGAGCTCGCGGAATCCCGTTCCCGGCGGCTCCGCTGCCGGACGGCCGACGCACCAGAGAGGCGTATCGCAAATGCTCGGGCTGTTGTTGCTGCTGCTGATCGGGGGACTCGCCTGGTCGCTCTCCCCGGATTTCGACCCGCTCGCCGCATGGCAGTCGATCGTCGCGCGGGACGCGATCCCCGTCGTCGCCGCCATCCGCTTCGCGTTCGTCGCATGGCTCGTCTTCATCGTGGTGCAACGACTGCGCTACTGGCGATTCGGACGCCACACGGTCGCCCGTCGCCGCCCGCGCTAGGCAGCCCGCGCGCCTCGCAGCTCCGCCCGAAGAGGCGGGCGTCTCAGGCCTTCGCCCACCGCTTGCGCACGCGAATCGGTCCGCGGGCGCGCGCGGGATCGACGACCCGTCCCTGCTGCGTGATCTCCACGAGGCCGCGATCGACCAGTCGCCGCGCCGCCGCTCGCGACGGCTCCATCAGTCGCCGCCAGGAGTCGCCGCCGATCCGGCGAGCCGCTTCGGAGGGGCAGATCGTCGCGCCGCGGGCGCGCTCGTCCAGCAACGCGAGAATGGCGGCCTCGAGACCCCGGTCCCGGGCTCCCACACGCCGACGGCGACACGCCTCGGAGCAGTAACGGACTTGCGGCCAGACTCTCGCCCAGCGCTTTCGCCACGCGAAGCGGCGCCCGCACGAGGCGCAGACTTTCTCGGGCCGCGGATGGTCGGTCCTGCCGCTCATCGACTCTCTACCCTGCGCAACGAGATCCGACTTGCGAATCTCCATTCGCCCTTCCCGCGCGACTCTAGGCGTCCCGCGCGAACCGGCTCGTCGGTCGGTGCGCGAACGGCGACCGGGCGGCTCGCCACTGGCGCAGCGAGAGAGATCGCTACCGTGAGCGCATGAAGAGAACTTCGCGTTTCGTCTGGCTCGTCTGCCTGCTGACCACCGCGTGCAGCCCGATGATGATCGAATTCGAGGGGCGGCGGCTCTACAACCCCGATTGGGCGTGGGCGCTCGATGTGCGACGCGAGGCCTGGCAGCAGCCCGACGAGGTGCTCCGCGCCCTCGCGCTGCCCGACGACGCCGTCGTGGCCGACATCGGCGCGGGCGGGGGCTACTTCACCGAGCGCTTCTCCCGCGAGCTCGTGCGCGGCCATGTCTACGCGACCGACGTCCAGCCGGGGATGATCACGCAGCTGCAAGAGCGGGTCCGCGAGCGAGAGCTGGACAACGTGACCGTGGTGCGGGGCGACTTCGACGATCCGGGACTGCCGCCCGCCTGCTGCGATCTGGTGTTCTTCTCCTCGGTCTACAAGGAGATCGAGGATCGCGTGGCGTACATGCGCCGCGTGCGCCCGCTCCTGCGCGAGGGCGGACGCGTGGTGATCCTCGAGTTCCGCCCGGGATCGCCGGGCCCGGGGCCGCCGGACGCGATGCGGCTGTCCGTCGACGCGATCGTCGGCGAGCTGCGCCCGGCGGGCTTCGCGCTCGTCGAGCGCCACGACTTCCTCCCGCGCGAGAGCTTCCTCGTCTTCGAAGCCGACGTGGAGATGCGCGCGGACTCGTCGCTGCGATGACGGACCCGCCCGCGGAGCCCGCCGCGGGCCCACACCGGCCACCACCCTTCCCACGGGGGAGATGTCCCGATTTGTACAAATAAATCTGGACAACCCTGAAACGAACGACAGAGTTGGAGCGAAGGAGATTCGTTCCGACCATGAAGAACCACGACCCCCGACCCGACCCGATTCATCCGCCGAAGGCCCTATGCGCCGCCCTGCTCGCGGTCGCCGCACTCGCGATGAGCGCCTGCGCGGGAACGGCAGGCCCGGCTTCCGGCCCGGCCGACACGAACACCGACATCGTGATCGACCGCGACCTCACCTACGTCGATCGCCCCGATGGCGCCCTCCAGGTGGACGTCTATCGGCCTCGCACGGGGATTCATCCGGGCGTCGTGGTGGTGCACCCGGGCGGGTGGATCAGCGGCAGCAAGGCGGACGTCGAACGGCTCGCGACGCAGCTCGCTCGCGCCGGCTACGTCGCGGTGGCGGCGAGCTACCGGCTCGCGCCGGAGCACCGCTACCCCGCACAGATCCACGATCTCAAGGAGGCGGTCCGCTGGATGCGCGTCCACGCCGACCGGCTCGGTCTCGATCCGACACGCATCGCCGCCTTCGGCTACTCCGCGGGCGGACACCTCGCAGCGCTGCTCGCCACGAGCGACGCCGACGATGGGCTCGAGGGCGAGACGACGTTTCCGGGCGTTTCGAGTCGCGTGCAGGCGCTCGTCGCTGGAGGCACCCCGACGGATCTTCGCTCGCTCTCAGCCAACCCTGCCGTATCGCGGCTACTCGGCGGCACTGCGGGAGAGCGTCCGGTCCTCGCTGCCGACGCATCGCCGATCCGGTTCGTGAGCCGTGACGACCCGCCGTCGTTCCTGTACCACGGCCACCTCGATTTCTTCATCCCCACGAGTCAGGCGCGCCAGCTCCACGACGCGTTCGCGCGCGACGGCGTGCCGACCACGCTGTCCTTCAACCGCCTCGGCCACTTCGGCAACTGGCTCTTCGGACGGACCCAGGAGCAGCGCGCGATCGCCTTCCTCGACCGCTGGCTCGGCGAGGGTGACGTCACGCGCGTCGCGCAGGTCGGCGACCTCCGCTGATCTCCGCCGCCGCGGTCGCCTCACAGCGCATTGCGGGAGCCACGGGAACGCCGATTCGAGCCTCACGCGAATGCCCGGGCATGCCCCTTGCTCTGCTACCACTTCAAAGCCCGCGACCCGGCTCCGGCGCGAATCGCGCCCGGAGCTGAGACGGTTCGTCCCACACTGGTGCGAACGGCCTCGGTCGCAGGTCGAAAACCGGAGGGGCGAAGCAATGCAGCGAGACGAGAACGGGTCACAGCGAGGGTTGGGAAGCGCGCGACCGACCCGGTGGGCGTGCGGAACGGCGATCGCCGTCCTGTTCCTCGCGTTTCCGCTGTTCGGTGCGACGGAGAAGACACCCGCCCAGAAAGAGGCGGAGGCTGCCGAGATCGCGGCCTTCGTCGAGACGCGCAAGGCCTTCGAGGAGAAGCTCGGCCGCGTCGACGAGGGGCTCAGGAAGAACCCGAAGAACGTGCCCTACCCGGTGCTCGAATCCTGCCGGTCGCGTCGCAGGCTCGCGGTCCGGCTCTTCCAGATCGGTCAGCACGCGCGCGCCGATCGCCGCCTGGACTTCTGTCTCAAGACGATGCGGATTCCCGAGGCGAAGCCGGAGACCGCCGTCGCGAAGGGTCCGACGCTCGAGGAGCAGAAGGCGAAGGCGGCGACCGAGCTGGATCGCGCCGTCGCACTCGCGCCCGACCTCGAGCGCGGCCTCGAGATCTGGCGCCAATGTGCCGCATGTCACCGCGCCGAGGGCTGGGGGCTGCCGAATGGATCCGTGCCCCAGCTGGCCGGACAGCACCGGACGGTCATCCTCAAGCAACTCACCGACATCCGCGCCGGCAGCCGTGAGAACGCGCTGATGTTGCCCTACGCAGCCGTCGATCGGATCGGCGACGCGCAGAGTCTGTCCGACGTCGCCGGCTACATCGACACGCTGGAGATCAGCGTCGCGACCCAGAAGGGATCGGGCGAGGCACTCGACCGCGGCGAGCAGCTCTACGTGGCGAACTGCAGCCGCTGTCACGGCGCGATGGGCGAGGGCGACGGCGACGCCATCGTGCCCCGCATTCAATCGCAGCACTACAGCTATCTCATGCGCCAGATCGAGGCGATTCGCGACGGCAAACGGCGAAACGCCCATCCGGAGATGAAGGCCCTGATCGAGACGCTCGAAGAGCCTGATCTCCACGCGGTGCTCGATTACGTGTCCCGCCTCGAGCCGCCGGAGGAGCTGCAGGCGCCGCCGGATTGGCAGAACCCGGATTTCGCGGAGTGACGCGACGACGCCCGACCGTCGAAAGACGGCCGGGCGTCACTGTGAGCATCGAAACGCGGGTCTCGCCTAGCCCTCGAGATGGCTCCGCAGCATCCAGGCGTTCTTCTCCGCTACTTCGATGCGGCGCGTGGCGAGGTCGGCGGTCGCCGGATCGCCGGCTTTTTCGGCGGCGGCGAGCAGCGCGCGCGCCGTCTCGCCGACGATCGCCTGGTCGGAGACCAGATCTTCGATCATTTCGACCGCGGTCGGCGCTCCCGTCACCTCGCTGACCTTCGCGAGCTGCGTGAACTCTGAATACGAGCCCGGCGCCCGCGCGCCGACCGCTCGAATCCGCTCCGCGATCTCGTCGACCGCCAGCGCCAGCTCGGTGTACTGCGTCTCGAAGAGCGTGTGTAGCGTCGTGAACATCGGCCCGGTCACGTTCCAGTGATAGTTGTGGGTCTTGAGATAGATCGTGTAGCTGTCGGCGAGCAGACGCGAAGCCGCGTCTGCGATCGTCGTGTTCGGAACCGCTGTCATCAGGATTTCCCTTCGAGGTAGGTGATCATCGTGTGGGCGTCTGACACTTCGAAGGGGTCGCCGGGCACCTCGGGCTCGACGAACATCTTCTCGATCACGCCGTCGCGAACGAGCATCGAGTAGCGCCAGGAGCGCTCTCCGAAGCCGAGGTCACGCTTGTCGACGAGCATGCCCATACCGCGCGTGAAGTCGCCATTGCCGTCGGCGACGAGGCGCACGTGCTTCGTGTTCTGATCGCGGCACCAGGCATCCATCACGAAGGCGTCGTTGACCGACAGGCAGACGATCTCGTCGACGCCCGCCTTGCGCAGCCGCTCGGCCTGCGCCTCGTAGCCCGGCAGGTGGGTCGACGAGCACGTCGGGGTGAACGCGCCAGGCAGCGCGAAGACGACCACCGTCTTCCCGCCGAAGAGCTCGTCGGTCGAAAGCTCCTGCCAATCACCCTCGTGGCGCAGCTTGAACACGACCTGGGGGACATTCTGGCCTTCCTTTTCGTTCGTCATCGTTCCTCCTCTCGTCCCGCTTCCGGCGGGAATGGTGATCTTTGCGAATCGCGAGGATCGGGTTTCCTCGAAGATCATTCCAATTGATAATATTTCTCGAATCGATAATCTCAATTGATGATTCGACCCACGGTCCGACAGCTCGAGTACATCGTCGCCGTGGCCGACCACGGGCATTTCGGCCGCGCGGCACGGGCCTGCTTCGTCACCCAGCCCGCCCTCTCCGCCCAGATTCAGCAGGTCGAGGCGCTGCTCGAGGTGACGCTCTTCGAGCGCGATCGCCGCGGCGCGCGCACGACCGCCGCGGGCGACGCCATCGTCCGGCGCGCCCGACGCCTCCTGACGGAGGTCGACGAGCTCGTGGAGTCTGCGCGGAGCGCAGGGAAGCCGCTCTCCGGCGACCTGCGCCTCGGCGTCATTCCCACCGTCGGCCCCTACCTGCTGCCGCGCGTGCTTCCCCGTGTCCGCCGTCGGCACGAGAAGCTGCGCCTCATGCTGCGCGAGGAGCCCACCGCGCGACTCGTCGCCGATCTGGAGGCCGGACGCCTCGACCTGCTGCTGCTCGCGCTCGAGGCCGACCTCGCCGACGCCCACACCCACGCGCTCTTCGACGACGACTTCCACGTCGTCATGCCGTCCGATCACGCGCTCGCACGGCGCAAGCGGCTCACCCAGTCCGACCTCACGGGCGAGAAGGTGCTGCTGCTCGACGACGGCCACTGACTGCGCGACCAGGCCCTCGCCGTGTGCGGGGCAAGCCAGGCCGAAGAGCTCGGCGACTTCCGCGCGACGAGTCTCTCCACGCTCACACAGATGCTGACCACCAGCGGCGCCCTCACGCTGTTGCCCGAAAGCACTCTCGCCGTCGAGATGCGCGGTCGACGCGATCTCGTCGCGCGCCCGTTCCGGAAGCCGCCGCCCCACCGCACGATCGGCCTCGCCTGGCGGCGTTCGAGCCCGAGGGCGAAGGAGTTCGCAATGCTCGGCGAGAGCCTGGTGAGGTGAGCGCGAAGGGCCGGACCCCACTTCCGAAGGGATGCGCTGAACAGCGCGACAAACCCGCCCTCGCCGAGCCTCCCTCGGACTAGAGCAGGACCAGAAGCGCGACGCCGGCCGCGAACCCGATCCAGCGATGGTGACGCAGCTTCTCGCGCGTGAGGCCCTTGAAGCTCTCGGCGGCGGTCGCGCCCGAGTAGGCGCGGCGGATGATCGGAAACTCGGTGATGCTCGCGCTGACGGCGAAGCCGAACGCTCCGGCGAGGAGTGCGACGCGCCCGATGGCGTCCATCGGGAGCAGCCACGCGATCGCGAGCACCCAGCCCCAATGCGCGACGTTGCCGCCGATGCCCATGCCGCGGAAGGCGGTCATGTCGCTGCGCTCGAGATCGAGGACGAAGATCGGGAAGAGCGAGGAGAACTCCTTCGTCGGCGCGATGCCGCCGCCCAGGCGCGCGCCGGCGAAATGCCCCCACTCGTGCGCGAGGATGCCGATGCCGACGCCGGCGAGGATGCCGTCGAGCGTCGCCACGAAGCCGGCGAGCGCGAGGCCCGTCGTCGCGTGCCAGGTGTCGGCGGCGGCGAAGAGCGAGAGGCCGGCGAGTGCGAGGGTGCCGTCGCGGAGTGCCAGCTTCCAGACGGGCGTGGCGTCGGCGGGAAAGGCGGCGCTCTCGGGCGCGGCGGTGGCGGTGGCCATGGGGGTCTCCTTCTTCCTCGGCAGGTCGTCGCCTAACGCGCGACGAGCCCGCCGTCGATGTTCACGGTCGTGCCGGTCACGAAGCTCGAGGCGTCGCTCGCGAGGTAGAGCGCGAGGCCGGCCACTTCGTCCGCCTCCGCCGCGCGTCCCATCAGCGACGCCTTCGCCATCATCTCCTGCACCGCGGGAGGATTGTTGCGCACCATGTCGGTGTCGATCGTCCCCGGGGCGATCGCGTTGACGCGGATCTTGCGACCGGCGAGCTCCGCGGCGAGCGCGCGGGTGTAGGCGAGCAGCCCGCCCTTCGCTGCGGCGTACATGTGCTGCGTGGCGGCGAAGAGGTAGGCCGCGGCGCTCGCGACGTTGATCACCGAGGCGTGCGGGCTCTCGGTGAGAGCGGGCAACGCGTACTGGATCAGGAACGCCGGGCCGCGCAGGTTCACGGCCATCGACTTCTCCCACGCCTCGGGCGTCATCTCGCCGAAGGGCAAGGCCAGCGGGTTCGCCGCGTTGTTCACGACGATGTCGATCGCACCGAAGCGATCCTGCGTCGTCGCGACGAGCCGTTCGAGCTGGTCGAGCTCGCCCATGTGGGTGCCGACCGCGAGCCCCTCCCCTCCCGACTCGGAGATCTCCTTCACCACCTGCTCGCAGGCTTCGGCCTTGCGGCTCGTCACCACGACCTTCGCCCCGACGAGCGCGAAGGCCTGGGCGATCGAGCGGCCGATGCCGCGGCTTCCGCCGGTGACGATCGCGACGCGACCGTCGAGACGGAACATCTGGTCGAGCTTCGCTGCGTCCAAGGGCGCCTCCTGTGGGCGGCCACTCTACCGCTTCGAGCGGCTTCCTCGAAACCACACGCGTCCCCGCGAGCACGGTAAGGTGCGCGGATGCTGAATCGTCTCGTGGCCGCGTCCCTGGCGGTAGGCATGCTGGGCGCGATCGCGGTGGCCGCGTTCTGGATCGGCCGCATGACCGCCGCAGTGCCGCGCTTCGAGAGCCAGGTCGCGACCGAGGGCGACCCGCTCGCATCCGCCTGGGCCGAGCTCGAACGCGCCCAGCGCGACACCCTCGCCCTCCTGCGCGGGCACGAGTTCTTCGGCGACGAACAGGAGCGCGCCGAGGCCTATCGCGACGTCCTCTACTCTCTGGTCGGCGCGATCGAGGCCGGCGCCTTCGCCGATCCCGACCATCCCCGCTTCCTGCGCGCCGTCGACTGGACGTCGAAGAGCGGGCTCGACAACCCCGACAACGCCTACTTCGTCGCCCTCCTCCGCGACGACGCCGAATACCGCGTGACCGGCACACGCGGCACGTCGGCCTCGCTCTCGTTCCAGCTGATCGCCGGCCAGCCCGGTGTCGGCGATGCGGGCACCAGCGACTCTCTCGACGTGCTGGAAGGTCGCACCCTGGCCACCGACGCCGACGGCGTCTTCGCGATCGCGATCTCGCGCGACGATCCCGGCGCAGAGCACAACTGGCTGCGCATGCAGGACGGTGCGCAGACGCTGCTGGTGCGACACACCCATTCCGATTGGGACGCGGAAGCGCCCGGCGCCCTCGCCATCGAACGCGTCGGCGCGGAGGGCGCTCCGGCCGTTCCGCTGACACCCGAGGCGATGGCGCAGCGCCTGCGCGACGTCGCGCAGATCCTCTACGACCGCGAGGCCACCTGGCTCGCCTACGCCGAGCGCGGGTGGACGTTCATGCCGCGCAACGGCGTGTCCGAGGTGCGGCCGAGCACGGGCGGCCTGGTCGGGCAGTACTCGGCGTTAGGCACCTTCGACTTCGGCGAGGACGAGGCGCTCGTCATCACCACCTTCCCGAGCGACGCCGCCTATCAGGGCATCCAGCTCGGGAATCTCTGGTTCGCGAGCCTCGACTACGCGACGCGCACCTCGAGCCTCACGACGGCCCAGGCCCACGCGAGCGCCGACGGGCGCTACCGCTTCGTCGTGTCGCGCCGCGACCCCGGGGTGCAGAACTGGCTCGACCCGGAGGACCACCGCCGGGGGCTAGTCATGTTGCGCTGGCAGGGGCTGTCAGGCCCGATCCCGGAAGACGAGCAGCCGCAGGCGATTCTCGTCGACTTCGAGAAACTGCCTGAGGTGTTGCCTGCAGGCACGCCCCGCTTCGACGCCGACGATCGCGCCGACCAGATCCGGCGCCGCCGCGCGCATCTGCAGCGGCGGTTCCGGGACTGAGGGCCGATCCCGCTCGGTCTACGCGCTTCGACGCGGCCCGCCCATTTCACCGGGCCAACGCGAACCCGAAATCGTGTCGGCAAAGGGCGTGAACTTCTCCGCGTCGAGCTTCCCGGCGAGCACGATCTCGCGCTCGAAGCTGCTCGGGGTCCACAGGCGCGCGCTCACGTCGCTCTCGACGGGCAGATACTGCGCGATCGGATCCCACGGGCTCTCGCGCAGCGTGAGCTTCCCCTCGACCTTCTGGTCGTGGGCCGTGCCGTACTTCGTGTGCACGCGCACGACGTGCGGGGGGAAGTCCCAGGTGTTCTGCTCCGGCGCCTGGCCGACGCCCGGGGACGCCTTGATCCACCACTCGGTCTCGGTGATCTCGCCCGGGTTGTCGAGCACGTCCGTCGCCTTCCCGTCGAACTCGAGGAAGGTGTAGCCCTGGTGCGTGCAGCGCGCGTGGACGGTGTCGAGCATCCGGTAGTACTTCACCTCGCAGGGATACTTCGGCTGGCCGTTGCGGTCGCGGCTGATGAAGATCGCCGACTCCTGGTCGATGCCGTAGCCGAGCGTGTAGTAGCCGCTCTCGCCCTTGTAGTCGGCGTCGACGTTCACGAGCACGCCGTACTCGGGCACGTCCGGAACGGGGAAGTTGTAGACGGTGAGGTGCACGTTCGACGTGGCGCTCGGCTCGATGCCGGGCGGCAGCAGCTTCGCGATGTTCTCGCGCGCCGTCTGATACGAGATCTTGAGCATCGGCCACAGGATGATGTCGCCGGGGTTGATCTTCGGTCCTTCGGTCATGGAGATCTCCTTCTTTCGCGCAGGGCGCGAAGGGGTTGGCGCTCAGGCCGATTTCTGGAAACTGCGCTTCTCGGGTCCGATGCGCGCCACGATTGGCGCGAGCTTCTCGACGTCGACGCCGTAGAAGGTGGCCGCGTTGCCGCCGAGCATCGCGCCGATCTCGTCCTCGGGAAGCCCGTCGAAGGTGGTGTGCATCTGCTCGCCGGTGATCGGCCAGCTGCCCTCCGGATGCGGGTAGTCGGTGCCCCACATGATGTTCGAGACGCCGATCTGGTGGCGCATCTCGGCCTCGCGGCGCGGCATGCACGACGCACCGACGCGCACGTTGCGCCGGAAGTAGTCGGCCGGAGACATCGAGAGGTGGCTGCGGTAGTCGCCGAGCTTCTGTGCGTAGTGCGTCTCGGCGTAGCGGTGCTCGAGCAGCTGGAGGTATTCCGGGACCCAGACGGCGGTGCCCTCGGTGATCGCCACTCTGAGCTTCGGGAAGCGCTCGAAGACGCCGCCCCAGAGCATGAAGGTGAGCGGCCGCACCAGCCACATCGCCACCTCGGTGACGTAGATGCCCATCGCGCCGGGCGGGATCTGGTCGAGGTCCGGCGGCGGCATCGCGCCGAAGTACTCCTCGATCGGCGCGGGCCCCGAGTGGAAGTGGATCGGCAGATCGAGGCTCTCGCACGCCTCCCAGAACGGGTCGTAGCGAGATTGGTGGTAGCCGGGATGGCTGCCCCAGCGCGGCGGCAGGATCACGCCGCGCAGGCCGTTCTCCTTCGCCCAGCGCGCGCCTTCGACGGCGCGATCGACGTCCCAGAGCACGGGGATGCAGGCGAGGCCGATGCGCCGCTCGGGCGCCGTCGAGACGAACTCGGCGAGCCAGCGGTTGTGCGCGTTGCAGCCCGCCCATTGCAGGTCGGCGGTGATGCCCTCGGGCGACATCGAGAAGCCGGCGCCGAAGGGAGGCGCATTCATCTCGGTGACGCCGTCGGGGAAGAGCACCTCGGCGGCGACGCCGTCGGCGTCGAGCACCTTGTCGCGCGCTTCCGCGTCCCAGGCGCCGGAGAGCTCGTAGTCGCGGCCCTTGCGCCACTCGATGTTGATGTCGTGGACGAGGAAGCTCTTCGCCGCGGCTTCGGTCGCGGCGATCTGGATCGGGAGCGCCACGTCGAAGGCCTCGCGGTACTCCGGATCGACGTAGGGGCGATAGTCGGCCGCGTGCGGACCGGCGTGGCCGTCGGACGAGATGACGAGATAGCGATCCATGACTAGCGGCCCTCCGGCTTCTGGACGTCGCCCACCGGGTTCGAATAGAACTGCCGCGCCCACTTCCGGTAGTCGCCGAGATAGTGGTCGCCCTCGCAGAAGACCGGGTTCGCGCGATGCACCTTGTGCTTCCAGATGTCGAGGTCCTGCTCGATGCCGGCGGTGATGTTCTTCATGAACTCTTCGCCCGCGAGGTCGACCATGTTCTTGCTCGCGGTGAGCAGCCAACGCGAATGCACCCGGTTCTCGTCGATCGGCGTGGTCGCGGCGAACATCTGCAGCCCGGCGCCGGGGATGCCGTCCATGTGCATGCAGTTGAGCCCGAGGCCCCAGGAGTCGCGGACCAACGTCATCTTGAAGGTGCCCAGCTCGTTCGAGATCTCGTTCGTGCTCGAGATCCGGTAGTGGGTGCTGTCGGGGGTGAACGTGATCTCCGACTCGGGCATCTGCGTCGCACTGTGGACGTAGAGAAAGTGCACCGGATCGTTGTTGTTCTCGTGGGTGTCCTGGATGTGGGCGTCGAGCACCTTCTCGAAGGCGCGCGGCTCGCTCCACTCTTCGTCGTTGCCCTCGAAGAGCGGACGATCGGGGAAGTCCCACTGCGGCGCTTCGCCTTCGCTGTGGAACCAGATCCAGATGAAGCCGTTTTTCTCCTGCACTTCCCACGCGCGCAGCTTCGCGTTCGGCGGGATGCGCTCGGCGTAGGGGATGTGGGTGCACTTCCCGCTGGTGCCGTCGAACTGCCAGGCGTGGAACGGACAGCGGAGCGTCTCCGCCATCACGCGGCCGCCGTAGCCGAGGTGCGCGCCGAGATGCGGACAGAAGGCGTCGAGCACCTTCGCCTCGCCGGAACGCGTGCGGAAGAGCACGAGATCCTCCCCGCAGTAGTGGATCGGTTTCACGTCGCCCTCGCGCAGCTCGCGGCTGAACTCGACCGCGAACCAGCCGTTCGGGATCGGGAGCTGCACGTGTTCCTGTTCACGCTTTGCCATCTTCTTCCTCCGGGTGCGGCGCCAGGGCGTCGGCGAGGATCCGAGCCGCTGCATGGCCGCGTTCGCGAACCGGGAAGTCGTCGAGGTTCGCGTAGTTGAACATCAGCACGTAGTAGGCGCCGAGGATCATCTCGGTGAGCGCCTGGGGATCGTGTCGCGTCGTGACGTCGCCCTGGGCGAGGCCGTCGTCGACGATGTCGCGGAACGCGGCGTGCAGGCGCACGCCCTGCTCGGAGCGCTCGGTGGCGTCGCCGCTGATCAGCAGGACCAGCTCGATCAGCAGCTCGCGGTTGGCGGGCCCGGCGTCGAGGACGTGCGTCGCCACCGTGTCGAAGAAGCGGTGGATGCGTTCGGACGTGGAGAGGTCCGCCTTCCGGAGGTCCTCGATGTCGAACATCATCTGCTCGATGCCGGCGTGGGCGATCTCGCGCAGCAGGTCGAGCTTCGTCGGGAAGTGGTTGAAGAAGGTCTTCTGGGCGATGTCGGCGCGCTCGCAGATGTCGGCGACGCGGGTCTCCTGGAAGCCCTGCCCCTCGAAGAGCGCCTGGGCGGCCTCGACGATCCGCTCGCGCATCTCGAGCTTGCGGCGCTCGCGGCGCGTGAGGTCGACGGCGGTGGAATCGCTCACGGACGCCGAGAATAGAAGATTCTTACAGTCGAGTGCAACGATACATTTCGCTATAAAACCACTTCCGAACGATTTCCCGGGCCCGGAACCCCGGAACCCACAACGCTCGAAACGAGAAGGAACTCCCGATGCGTGAACTGAACAACAAGGTGGCCGTCGTGACCGGCGGCGCGTCCGGGATCGGCAAGGCGCTCGTGAAGGCCTTCCTCGCCGAAGGCATGAAGGTCGTGATCGCCGACGTCGAGGAGCCGGCGCTCAAGGCCACCGCCGAGGAGTTCGCCGGGCTCGGCGAGATCTCCACCCAGACCGTCGACGTGCGCCACCCCGAGTCGCTCACCGCCCTCGCCGACCACACCTGGGACACGTTCGGCGCGTGCCATCTGCTCTGCAACAACGCGGGCGTCAGCGTCGCGCAGCTCAAGGTCTGGGAGACCACACCCAACGACTGGACGTGGGTGCACGGCGTCAACGTGAAGGGCGTGATGCATGGCATCCAGGCCTTCGTGCCGCGCATGCTCGAAGCCGGCGACGAGGGCCTCGTGTTGAACACCTCGTCGGGCGACGGCGGCATCGCGCCGCTCGCCGGGCAGTCGGTCTACGCGTCGAGCAAGGCCGCCGTCTCGATCCTCACCGAGTGCCTCGACGCACAGCTCGACGCCGACACCGACGGGAAGCTGCGCGCGGCGATCTTCTATCCCTCCGGCGGCATGCTCGCGACCGGCATCTGGACGACGAAGCGCAACCGCCCGTCCGAGCTCGCGCGCGAAGCGCCCGTGCCCGAGGGTTCGGAGACCACCTTCGAAGACTTCATGGCGGGGATGAAGAAGGTCGGCGTCGAGCTGCCGGTGCAGGACCTCGACGAGCTCGCCGCGTTCACCGTGAAGGGCATCCAGAACGGCGACTTCGTCATCATGATCCGCCGCGAGGAGATGGAGGCCCAGCTCGTCGACCGCGCGAAGAAGCTGGCCGCCGGCGAGAATCCGACGGGCGTGATTCCGGGTATCTGAGCGATGGCGAATCTCCTGATGATCAGCGCCGATTGCCACGCGGGCGGTCCGCCCGCGGTCTACCAGCCCTACCTGCCCTCCGCCCATCGCGACGCGGCGATCACCTGGTGGACCGAGTACGCGCGCGAGATGGCGAAGCGCAGCGGCACCTTCTTCGACCAGGAGGCCGTCGACGACTACGCCGAGAAGGCCGGCGACGAGGGGTTCTCGCGGATCCGCCTCGCCGGCGAGGGCCTGCGCAGCAACGACGACGAGACGCTCTGGGCGATGCTCAACGACGAGTCGGGCGCCCTCGCCCCGCGCAAGGGCGAGTGGGACGCGGCGACGCGCCTCGCCGAACTGGAAGCGGACGGCATCGTCGGGGAGGTGATCTTCCCGCAGATGGCGCCCTTCGGCGCGGGGCTACTGCAATACCGCACGCCGATCGACCCCGACCAGAACCTCGAGGGCATCCGCGCCTACAACCGCTTCCTCGCGGATCTGTGCAACGCGCACCCCGGGCGGCACGCGGGCGTCGCCCTCGTGAACGTAGACGACATCGACGTCACCGTGGCCGAGGTGCGCGCCGCGAAGGAGGCCGGCCTGTGGGGCGGCGTGCTGATCCCGACGTCGACCGGCGATCACCCCTTCTACCACCACCCGCGCTACGAGCCGCTGTGGACGGTGTGCGAGGAGCTCGCCATGCCGGTGCACTCGCACTCGGGCTGGTCGCCCGACTACGGCGACGTCCCGGCCGCAACGGCGATGTACATCTCCGAAGTCGACATGTGGGCGCACCGTCCCTTCGCAGCACTCATGTGGTCGGGCGTGTTCGAGCGCCATCCCGGTCTGCGCTTCGTGCTCACCGAGACGGGCTGCTCGTGGATCCTCGAGACGCTGCGCGTGCTCGAGTTCAAGTACGACCTGCCCTTCTTCCAGCACTTCAACAAAGAGCTCACGCTGCGCCCGACCGAGTACTTCCAGCGCAACTGCGCGCTCGGCGCGTCGTTCCTCCCGCCCCACGAGGCGAAGGACCGCCACGCGATCGGCCTCGAGAAGCTGATGTGGGGCTCGGACTATCCCCACCTCGAGGGCACCTGGCCGCACACGATCGACTCGCTGCGCAAGACCTTCGGCGACATGCCGGAAGACGAGACGCGCGCCATCCTCGGCGGCAACGCGCTCGCCAACTTCGGCTTCGACGAGGAGCTTCTCGCGCGCGCCGCCGCGAAGGTGGGGCGTCCGCTCGCGCAGCTCGCGGTCGTGCCCGACTGATCCGCACGCGACGGATCGCGCGCGTCGCCTAATCCCAGGCGCCGAGCAGCAGCCTCTCCAGCTCAGCCGCCGCGGCGGGACTCCGTGCGTCGAGCGCGGGGATCTGGGTGAGCTTCCGGACCAACTCGATTCCGGCCTCGGTGTTCGCTGCGGGTCCGGCGACCAGATCCGGCTTGCGGCCGAAGGCTTCGATGATCCCCACCACCGCGTACGGGTCCGAGGCGCACAGCACCATGCTGCGCACGTGCGGCTCGAGCACCTCGAAGGCCGTCGCCCCGTTGTAGGGCTCCAGGGGCGAGGCGCCCGCCTCGAACACCGCGACGTCCGCACCGGTCGCCGCGACCCGGCCCAGCAGGCCGCGAAGCCGCGGGCGGAACTCGTTGGCGGGACACACGCTCGAGGGCAGCCCCGCGTCGACGAAGTCGAAGATCCAGTCGGCGCCGGCATCGCCGAGGCTCAGCACGTCGCGGTAGCGCGCCGCTCCGGTGAGCTTCGCCGCGACCACGCGCCGCCCGGAGGCGCGCAGCATGCGCACGATCGCGCGGCCGGTGGTGGTCTTGCCCGCCGACATCGAGCTCCCGACGATCAGCACGACCGGCAGCGCGAAAGGCTGCGGCGCGCCGCCGGGAACGAAGTCGTCCATGCGGACGATCTCGCCGTCGATCGTGAGGTGACCCTCGTAGGCGAGCCGCACCAGGGGCGGAACCACGTCGGACTGCGAGGTGGCGCGCCCCATCAGCCCGGCCGGTGTCAGCGCCTCGAGCACGCCATCGTCGCCGACGGCGCGCCAGTCGCCCACCACCTCGAGCGTCGCGGCGCGGGTGCCGAGCGCTCCGACGACGCGGTCGCCGGCACCCACCTCGACGAGTCGTCCCGACGAGAGCTCGAAAGGAAGCCGCAGCGGCGAGTCGGGAAGCACGCGCCCGACGACGTAGTCGCCCGGCGCCCAGTTCGGTCGCTCGCACGGGCGCGCGCCGAGGCGCTGCCCGAGGGTCGCGGTGCCGGTGATGTTCTCGGACGCGATGTCGGCGATCCGCGTCAGCGAGGTGAGCAGGGCCCGCGTCACGACGCGGCTCCCGGGTCGCCGGCCCCGGACGGCGCCAGCAGCAGCAGCGCGAGCAGTGCGCCGCGTTCCGGCAGCTTCGCCGCGAACACGAACTCGTGTCGCGCGTGGGCCCCGTCGCCGACGCCACCCAGACCGTCGAGCGTCGGCCCGAAGCGGCTGGTGGTGTTGCCATCCGAGCCGCCGCCGGCCGTCGCATCCTCGAGGTCGAGGCCGAGCTCGCTGCCGAGTCGCCGCGCGGTCTCGAATAGCGCGCGGTTGCCCGGCGTCCGCTCCATCGGCGGGCGGCCGATGCCGCCTTCGATCTCGAGCTCCGCGCCTTCGGTGGATGCCTCGAGACCGAGGATCGCGGCTTCGATGCGATCGGCGTCCTCCCGGGTGAGCACGCGGACGTCGACCACCGCGGTGCTCTCCGGGGCGATCACGTTGGCCCCGACGCCGCCTTCGATGGTGCCGACGTTGACGGTCACACCCCGCTCCACGTCGTTCATCGCGAACAGCGCCTGGACGACGTGGGAGAGCTCGAGGATCGCGCTCACGCCGGCCTCGGGATCGAGCCCCGCGTGCGCCGCCTTCCCGCGCACGCGGATCGTGAAGCGTCCGACGCCCTTGCGGGCGGTCTTGAGCCGTCCCTCGAGCCCCAATGAGGGCTCGAGCACGAAGGTGCGATCCACGCAACGCGCGAGGCGGCGGATCGTCGCGGTCGACTCCCGGCTGCCGATCTCCTCGTCGGAGTTGACGAAGACGAGCGGCGTCAGCGGCGGCGCGACGTCGCGTTCCCGCAGCGCCCGCAGCGCGAAGATCATCTGCACCAGGCCGGCCTTCATGTCGTAGACGCCCGGTCCGCGAATGCGCTCCGCGTCCGACTCGATCGGCATCTGTTCGAGCGTGCGCTCGGGCCAGACGGTGTCGCAGTGGCCGAGCAGCAGCTGGCGCCCGGCACCGCGCACGCGCTCGCGCGGCCGCGCGTAGAGGCTTCCGCCCGTCTTCTCTCCGGAGATCAGGCGCGTCTGGAAGCCGAGCGCGTCGAGCTCGGCGGCGATCGGCGCGAAGATGCGCTGCTGCGTCCCCGGCGCGCGGGACGGCGTCTCGAGCTCTGCCCATTCCGAGAGCAGCGCTTCCATCGCGGGGCGCTGCTCTCGCATCCACGCGAGCAGCTCCGTGGCACGCACCGCCTCCGGCTCCCGACGACGAGCCTCCCCGACCGGCGGCATCTCAGCGCTCGAAGCCACGGGGGAAGGGAAAGGCGCGCCCGTCCCCGATCGACGCGAAGTGATCGGGGTAGAGATAGGCGAGCAGGGGGTGGTCGCGGATCAGCTCCGCGTCCTCCCGCTCGGACGCCCGCATGCTCCCCTCCTCCGCGTACGCGGCCACCACACGCCCCACCACGAGACTGTTCTCGCCGAAGCCGTCGATCGTGCGGTCGAGCTCGCACTCGAGGAAGAAGTACGCGTCGCGCAGGAAAACGCCGTCGACCACCCGCGACGGAAACGTCGGAAGCGCG
>JAHEJV010000344.1 GCA_024638705.1 Deltaproteobacteria bacterium
GGTCGCCGAGGATCTGGGCGACCTGCTCGGCGAGGACTTCGGCATCGGCATGGTCGAGCTTCCAGAAGACAGGCACGCCCGCCTCGATGTCGTCGAGGGCCCGGATCGCGGTGCGCAGGCGCTGGATCCGCGAAGCCGGCCCGGCGAGGATCACGCTGTTGGAGGGCTCGAACGCCACCGCCGTGGAGTACGCGCCGAGATAGGGCGCGAGAAGGGCCACGATTTCGGGCGCGTTCGCGGAATCGAGCGGCAGCAGGGTCGTCACCGGGGCGTCCCCGGAGCCGAGCTCGCCCTCTTCCGCCCACGGGCTCTGGGCACCGGTGATCGGCACCACGGTCCGTGCGCCGCCGGGCGAGGGCACGACCGCGAACCCCTTGAGCAGCAGGATCGTGTCGAGCATTGCACTGGCTTCCGCGCGCGAGATGCGTCCCGGCCCTTCGATCGTGATCGCGCCGAGGCCCGAAACCGCGTCGTCGAAGATCAGCTCCTCGCCGGTCGCGCGCGCGAGCTCCGCTACGACGCGTTTCATCGGCGTCCGTCGATAGGACACGGAGATCGTGTCCTCGCGGGCGGCGGCCGGACGGCGCAGCGGTTCGAAGTCGACCGTGATCACCGAGTCGCGCCGCGCGACCTCGGGAAGCTCGCCGGGTCGGCGCTGCACGACGATGCGCACCTCGGTGTCGAGCACGGGATCGGAGCGATCGAAGGCGGTGACGCGGACGATGCTGCCCTGGGCGACCGGCGCGAGCCGGGTCGGCGTCGACATCCCGAGTGACGTGCCGGGCAGCGCGATCATCACCGTGCGGTCGTCGAGCGGGATCAGCCGTGGCTCGACGGGCGCGTCGCAGAAGATCAGCACGCGCTCGCGATTCCCGTCCACTTCGAGCTGGAGATCGTAGACCGACACCCCCTCGGCGCCGGACGCAGCGGCTCCGAGCAGCACGAGAAACGGGAGCAGGAGCGACGACGCGGTGCGCGGATGCATCGAACCCTTGGGGTGGGGAGGCGTTCGGCCGGAGACAGAGAGTGCCCGACCGCGGCGGGGCGTCAACGCGACCCGTCCCGCACCCGCTTGCGGCAAACGCCCGATCCCCTCCGGCGAACACACAAGACCGCCAGGAGCGCGACGCCGGCCCAGAGCGCGCCGCTCGGCTCGGGCAGGTTCATCACCGCGAGGATCTCCTCCTGGTAGTAGGCGAGATCCGCGTAATAGGTCGATTGGCCGTGGATCGAGGTCGCGGCGGGCTGGTTCGAGAATTCGACGATCGCCAGCACCAGGCCGGCCAGCACGAACCCGGATTGCGACGGGTCCCAGACGAAGACGCCGCCGCCCGAATCGCCGGTGACGGCCTGGCACTCGTCGAACGGTCCATCGGGATCGAAGCGGCTGCCGAACGCGACGGTGTTGAAGACCTTGCCGCCTATCGGGTAGACCTCGAGGTAGTTCGATCCCCAGCGGAGCGAACGCGAAGCCGCCCACTCGTAGCCGAGCGAGAGCCCGGGCGGAGACTGCCCGTGCGGGTCCCAGGCGATCTCGTCGCCGCGATCGCGTCCGTTGCCCTTGATCAGCAGGAACGTCTGGAACGCGGGCGAGTCCTCCGCGATCGGGATCCGCGGCAGTCCGGGGTGCGGATCGATCTCGAACATCAACAGGTCCGTGTTCGTCCCGTCCGGATTCTTCAGTCGCTGCGCGCTCCCGGGAACCCAGGGATACGCGACCTCGTCGATCACGACGTCGCCTGCGCCGACGTGGTTCGCGGTGATCACCCAACCGTCGCCGAGATAGATGGCGCTCAGACCCCCGCGCGAGCCCACGTACTCGAAACCCGGTTGGGAGTAGAAGGGCCAGTCGGCCGGCTCGGTGTTGCCGGAGCCGTCGCCGGTGTCGATCAGCACGGCGGACGCCGGCATCGCCACGAACCCGAGCCACAGGACGAACCAGGAGAGGAGCGGAAGAGACCGGATCATCCACCAACCGTCCGGGGGAGGACGCGGCGAAAGCCTATCAGCTTTCGCTTCTCGCGGTGCGCCCGACCCGGCGTGATTTCGAACTCGCTGGGCCGGAAAGGCTTCGGTATATCCCCCGGATGGGGGAACGCGCTGTCCATCCCGAGCTGCCGAAGAACCTCGTCCTGATCGGCGGACGCGGCTGCGGCAAGAGCTCGATTGCGAAACGAATCGCGCGGGCGAATCGTCGTTTCATGCTCTTCTCCCTCGATGCGCTCGTCCGCTACGAAGCGGGCGGCGCCACGATCCCGCAGATCGTCGAGCGCGAGGGCTGGAAGGGCTTCCGAAAGCGCGAGTGGGAAGTGGTGCGCAAGGTCGCGGCGTTCGAAGGCGAAGCGCTGATCGACACCGGGGGCGGGGTCGTCGCGGAACTAGACTCCGAGGGGAACGAGCGCTTCAGCGAGAAGAAGGTCGACGCTCTCCGGCGTCACGGCTGCGTCGTCTACCTCTCGCGTTCGATCGACGTGCTCGAGGCGAAGGTCGCGTCGGATCCGAACCGCCCCGCTCTCTCTTCGGCGGTCTCGTTCCGCGCCGTAATGGAGCGCCGCGAGCCCTGGTACCGGAAGGCGGCTCATCACGTCGTCGAGTGCGGCGACCGCACGAAGAACGACCTCGCCGAGGAGGTCCTCGCCTGGTTCTACGGCGAGGTCGGCGCCCGGACGGAGCAAGCGACGGGAGAATGAACGAAGCGACCGCCGCGCGTCAGGCGAAGTCGGCGAACACCGGCGCGTGATCGGACGGCGTCAGGCCGTCCTGCTTCTTGCGGTAATCGCGATCGATCGCGGAAGACTGGTGACGCGCGGCGAGCGGCGGTGTCGCCAGCACGAAGTCGATCCGCAGTCCCTGCTTCTTGTGGAAGGCGCCGCCGCGGTAGTCCCACCAGCTGAACGCCTGGAGCTCGGGATGCTGCTCGCGGAAGACGTCCACGAGCCCGGAGTCGAGGAGCGCGCGAAAGCGCTCGCGCTCGGCGTCGGTGTGGAAGATCTGCCCGGCGAAGCGCTCCTCGTTCCAGGAGTCGATCGGCGCGGGGCAGATGTTGAAGTCGCCGCAGAGCGCCGCCGGCTCGGCCGGGTCGCAGGCCTCCTTCCAGTGCGCGATCAGGGCGTCGTACCACGCGAGCTTGCGCGCATAGTCGTCGTGTTCGAGCGTCTTCCCGTTCGGGCAGTAGACGCTCGTGACCGACACTCCCTCCACGCGCGCCGTCACCAACCGCGCGCCGAAGTCCTCCTGGCCGGGCAGACCCTGCTGCACGACCTCGACCGGCTTGCGCGCCAGGACGGCGACGCCGTTCCACGCCTTCTGCCCGTGCACCGCCGCGTGGTAGCCCTGCGCCTCGAAGGCGTCGTGGGGAAACTTCTCGTCCGGGAGCTTCAGCTCCTGGAGTGCGACGACGTCGGGCTGACGCGCCGCGAGCCAATGCGCCACGAACTCGTCGCGCGCGCGCAGTCCGTTCACGTTCCAGGTGGCGATCCGCATCGTGGCGCGGACTATACCTCGGGCGTGGCCCCCGGCTTCACCCCGGCGGCGTCCGCGACGCGAGCGAACGACGCTTCGATCTGTGCGACGAAGGCCGCGAGATCGGGCACGAGCTCCCGGTCGGCGTTGAAACCCCAGCACACGTTGCCGTTGTAGGAGATCAGCGCGATGCCGAGCCCGACGTTCTGGAGCAGCGGCACCTGGGGATACATCGCCTTCATCTCCGCCCCGAGCAGGTAGAGCGGAAACTGCGGACCGGGCACGTTCGTGACGATCGAGTTCATGCTGCCGCTCGCGGCCTGCGCGCCCAGCGAGAGCAGCGCGCTCGGCATCACCTCCATCACCTGCATCATCATCTCGACGCCGAGCGCCTGCTGGTTCTCCTTGAGGTCCTGGGTGATCTCGTGGATGCGCTCGAGCTGCTTGATCGGGTCCGACTCTTCGAGCGGCAGGCGGATGAGCCAGGCGGAGATGCGGTTGCCGAGCTTCCCCTTCTCGTCGTCGCGGCGCACGCTGACCGGGGCCTGGACGCGGAAGTCGATCGACTCCGGTCGCACCTGGCGACGGATCAGGAACTCGCGGAAGGCGCCCGTCACGACGGTGAGCACGACGTCGTTCACCGTGCAGCCGAGGGCGCGGCGCAGTGCCTTCACGTCCGAGAGCGGCACCGTCCACCAATCGAAGATGCGGTGCGGGCCGAGCGGACCGTTGATCGGCGTCGACGACGACGGCGCGTTCTGGGCGGCGAACATGTCGCGCAGCGCGCGGGCGCGCACGCCGAGCTCGTCCCACAGGTCCTCGGTCTCGCGGCGGAACGCGCGGATGCCGCGCAAGGCGCGGAAGGGCATCGACACGCGGCGCGCGAACGAATCGCGCACCAGCTCGGTGGCGGTCGGCGCCGGCCGCGGCAGGAACGGTGGCGCTTCGCGGATCGTGCGATCGGGGGTCGGCGACTGGAGGATCTGGCCGAGGTCCATGCCAGAGCTGCCGTCGATCATGCAGTGGTGGATCTTCGAGACGAGCGCGAAGCGGTTCTCGGAGAGTCCCTCGATGACCCAGATCTCCCACAGCGGGCGGTCGCGATCGAGTTGCTGCGCCATGACGCGCGCGGCCAGCGCCTTGAGCTGCGCTTCGCTCCCCGGCCGGGGCAGGCTCGTGTGGCGGACGTGATAGTCGATGTCGAAGTGCTCGTCGTCGATCCAGACGGGCGATCCCTCGAACGGGATCCAGTCGAGCTTCTGTCGGTAGCGCGGGATCTGGTGCAGCACCGACGCGATGAAGCGCTTGATCTCGCGATAGTCGACGCCGCCTTCCGGAGTCTCGAGCGGGCCGAGCTCGAAGATCTGCGTCTACGCGACGTGCATGGCGAGCTTCGGCGTCTCGAAGAGAAGGAAGCTGTTGTCCTGCGCCGAAAGGCGCTCGAAGCTGTACCTCGGCA
>JAHEJV010000345.1 GCA_024638705.1 Deltaproteobacteria bacterium
CGACGAGGACCCGAAGCGCACCGACCTCGGGCGCCTCACGCTCCGCAACGACTGCGTGCGCTACGCGTCGAACCGCCTGCGCATCCACCAGCTCCTGGCCGAGCATCCCGAGATCCACGATGTCGAGATCCGCGCGCCGATCATCGTGCTCGGGCTGCCGCGATCGGGCACGACCCATCTCGTCAATCTGATCGCCGCCGACGGCCGCCTGCGCTCGATGCCGCTCTGGGAGGGCCAGGCCCCCGTCGCGGAGGAGAACCCGACGCGCGACGAGAACGATCCGCGCTGGATCCGCTGCCAGCAGAGCTGGGAGCAGATGCAGGCCGCGTCGCCGCTCATCGCCGCGATGCACCCGATGAATCCCGATCACGTCCACGAGGAGCTCGAGCTGATGCTCCCGGACTTCTCCAGCTACAACCAGGAGTGGGTGGCGCGGGTGCCCCGGTGGGTCGACTACTACCACGCGCACGATCAGCGTCCGCACTACGCATACATGTTGACGGGGCTCCGGATCCTCCAGTGGTATCGGCCGCGCGAGCGCTGGATCTTGAAGTGTCCACAGCATCTCGAGCAGATCGGCCCGCTCGTCGAGACGTTTCCCGACGCGACCTTCGTCGTGACCCACCGCGACCCGGTCGCCGTGATCCAGTCCGCCGCGACGATGACCTGTTATGCCGCGCGCATGAGCTACCAGACGACGGATCCCGACTGGTATCTCGCCTACTGGTCACGGCGCGTCGAGGAGCTGCTCGCGGCGTCCGTGCGCGACCGCGCGCTGCTGCCCGAGGACCGCACGATCGACGTGCCCTTCCACGAGTTCATGGCCGACGACTTCGCGATGGTCGAACGGATCTACGAGATCGCGGGGCTGCCGATGACGCAGGGAGCCCGCGCCGAGATCCGCGCGCACCTCGAGGGCCACGCGCGCGGCAGGCACGGACGCGTGGTCTACGACCTGCGCGAGGACTTCGGCGCCGAGCCGGCGCGCGTCCGCGAGCCCTTCGGGTTCTACCTGGATCGGTTCCCGATCGAGATCGAGGTGAAGTAGCGCGCGATCCGGTCGCCTAGCGCGCGGGCGCTCGTTCGCACGCGCGCTGGAGCCGGCGGGTCGCCTCGACGACGCGACGGGTGCGTTCGAGGGCTGGCTCGCCCCGCTCGCGCGCCGCGCGCAGCGGCACCTCGATCCCCAGCGAGAGCGTCGACGGCCATGCGCCGAGCAGCTCCCTCAGCGGGAACTCCCCGGTACCGGGGACGCCGCGCTCGGAGATCGCTTCCGCGAAGCCCGATTCGGGATCGATCGTCGCCGGGCCGTCGCAGATCTGGGCGGAGCCGAGCCACTCGGGCGGAATCGCCGCGACGTCTGCCGGCGTCGATCCGCTGCGGACGACGTGCAGCGCATCGATCACGATCCGCGCATTGTCGGCGCCCGACGCCTGGACGACCCCCATCCCCTCGGCGGGCGTGCGCGTCTTTCCCAACCAGATCGGCTCGAGATAGACGAGCAGGCCATGCCGCCTGGCCAGCTCGCAGAAGCGGGCGAGCTGTTCCGCCGCGAGACCTTCCTCTTCCGCGATCAGATCGATCGCGACCACCGCTCGCGCGCCGAGCTCGGCCGCGAGCGCGACCGCCGGCTCCGTCTCCCGCATGTCGGGCTCGAGCGTGAACGCCTCGACGGCCTCGACCCGGACGGGGGAGTCGCGCAGTCGCTCGAGGACGCTCCCCTTGCTCGCCTCCGTGACCGGATTCGCGCCGGGCATGCCGCCGGCGTTCGTCCACAGGCTGACCGCCGGCACGTCGAGCGCGGCGGCGATCGACACCACCTCGGCGGGCGCGACGTCGAAGATCGTCATCTGCTCGATCCGGAGCGGATTCATGTCGCTAGCCGGCCGATGCCCCCATCGCGTCGACGGCCTCGGCGAACTGCTCGCAGAAGAAGGCGTTCGCCTCCCGGCCGGGCGTCGTGTCGGGCTGGATCAGGTCGAAGCCGTGGTAGCAGCCCTCGAAGAGGCGGAACGCGACCGGGACGCCGGCGGCACGGAGGCTCTCGACGTAGGCGGTCGTCTCGTCGCGGAAGGGATCGAGATCGCCGACGAAGGTGGTCGTGGGCGGCAGCCCCGCGTAGTCGGTCTCGCGAGCGGGTGCGGCGTACTTCGGCACGGCGTCGCCCGTGAGCCCTCCGAGATAGAGATTCCACGCCAGGCGGTTGTGTCGCGCCCCCCAGAGCGGCGCGTCGTTGTCGCGCATCGACTCGGTGGTCATGCGATCGTCGATCATCGGATAGAGCGGCATCTGGTGCGCCACCTTCACCTCGCCTCGGTCGCGCGCCATCAGGGCGAGCGCGGCGGTGAGCCCTCCCCCGGCGCTCTCGCCGACGACGAGCAGCTGGTCTTCGCTGACGCCGAGCTCCGCGGCGTTCTTCTTCATCCAGAGCAGCGCGGCATAACAGTCGTTCAGCGCGGCGGGATACGGCGCATCGAGCGACTTGCGATAGTCGACGGACACGATGACGCAGTCGCGCGTGCCGATCAGCTTCTGGTAGGTCGGACCGAAGGCCTCCGGGGTGCCGAGCGCGTATCCGCCTCCAGGGACGAAGAGCACGCCCGGCAGCGGCCCAGT
Source organism: Deltaproteobacteria bacterium (assembly GCA_024638705.1). Classification (GTDB taxonomy): domain Bacteria; phylum Myxococcota_A; class UBA9160; order UBA9160; family SMWR01; genus JAHEJV01. The sequence goes on from JAHEJV010000345.1 coordinate 2,617, forward strand.
CCCGCGCGTCCCCTCCGGCCGATAGATCCGCACGCGCACCGTTACGCCATCGTCGATCGATTCGATGCGGCGCTCCTCACAGTCGAGCCCGGGGACGTCCTGGCCGTTCGTCCGCTGTCCGAGCCGGTTCGCCAATCGGAAGAACCACTCGGAAGGTCGGAAGAGCCACTTCGCCACCATCCCGGCCCTCCGCAGCTCGGGGTGGATCATGTCACGGGTCACTCGCATCGTCGGTCCCCTCCTCCGATCGCCCCCGGGCCGGGCGGGCGCGTCGGAGGAGATCGCACTTCGGCGCGGGCGCGGCAACACCGGGCCACACGATCGCCGGATCGACGCGATACGATGCGGCTCCCATGAGCGAATCTCCCCGCCATCCCCACGCCGGCCTGCCCTTCGACGACGACGACGCCGCCATCGCCCGCGCGCTCGAGGACGCGAGCGTCCCCGCGCTGCTCTGCTCGCTGGTGCACATGACCGGCGATCCGTCCTGGATCCGCGGCGAGCGGCGGCCGCGCATGGGCGGCCCCACCCTGCTCGACGGCGGGATGCCGCCCGAAGAGCAGGCGGCGGTGCGCGAGGAGGCGGTGCCGGTGATCGCGGCCTACCGCGATGCGGGCTGTCAGCCGAAGACGCTCTCGCGCGAGCTGCTCACCGAGATGATGGAGTTCGCGGCGGCGCGGCCGATGCCCGAGCGCCAGGCCGACCTCTTCCACTTCGACCTCCAGTTCGACGGCCGCGACCCGGCCGCGATCACCTGGGGTGACGAGATCGACGCCGCCGTGAAGGCCGACTCGCCGGTCGTCGTGATCGGCGCCGGCATGGCCGGCATCCACGCCGGCATCCGCCTCACCCAGGCCGGCCTTCCCTTCACGATCGTGGAGAAGAACGCCGGCCCGGGCGGCACCTGGTGGGAGAACCGCTACCCGGGCGCGCGCGTCGACGTCGCGAGCCACCAGTACTGTTATGCGTTCGAGCCGGCCGACCACTGGAGCGAGTACTACTGCCAGCATCCCGAGCTGCGCGCCTACTTCACGCGCGTGCTCGACAAGTACGGCCTGCGACCGCGCTGTCGCTTCGAGACGGAGGTCACGGGCGCCGCATGGGACGAGGCTTCGGCGCGCTGGCGCGTCTCGACGCGCGCTTCCGACGGCCGCGAAGAAGTGCTCGAAGCGCGTTTCGTGATCTCGGCGGTCGGCTCGCTCAACATCCCGCGCATGCCCGACATCGAGGGCATCGATTCCTTCGCCGGCCCTTCCTTCCATTCGACGCGCTGGCCCGAAGGCTTCGAACACCGCGGGCTGCGTTTCGCGCTGCTCGGCGCCGGGGCCAGCGGCTTCCAGGTCGCGCCCACCATCGCCGACGAGGTGGAGCACCTCGCGATCTTCCAGCGCACCGCCCAGTGGGTGATGCCGAACCCCATCTATCACACGCCCGTGCCCGAGGGCGAGACGTGGGCGATGCGCCACCTGCCCTGCTACGGGCGCTGGCTGCGCTTCCTGATGACCCAGTCGGGTATCGCCGCGGGCGCGGCGCCTTTCGTGATCGACCCCGATCACCACGATCCCGACCACCGCTCGGTCAATGCCATCAACGCGGCCACGCGCGATGCGCTGCTGGAGTTCATGTACGGGCACCTCTCCGATCGTCCCGACCTCGTGGAGAAGGTCCTCCCCGATTACCCGGCGATGGGGAAGCGGATCCTCCAGGACAACGGCAGCTGGTTCCGCTGCCTCAAGAAGCCGAACGTCGAGCTCGTGCGCACCGCGATCGAACGGATCGAGCCGGAGGGCATCCGGACGGCCGACGGCGTCCTCCATCGCGCCGATGCGATCTGTTATGCGACGGGGTTCCGGCACAACGACTTCCTCGCCTTCGACGTGATCGGCCGCAACGGGACCTCTCTCCACGAGCAGTGGGGAGACGAGCCGACCGCGTATCTCGGGATCACCGTCCCGCGCTTTCCGAACTTCTTCCTGTGTTACGGCCCCGGCACCAACCTCGCCCACAGCGCCGGGCTGTTCTTCCACTCCGAGTTCCAGACGATGCACGCGATGGACGCCATCCACCGCGTGCTCGCGGCCGACGCGCGCACCATCGAGGTGCGCGAAGACGTCCACGACCGCTACGTCGACACGCTGACGAGCGAGATCGGAAACCTCGTCTGGGCCCACCCGACCATCCAGCACAGCCACTACAAGAATCCGGACGGCAAGGTCTACACCCTCTCGCCGTGGCCGATGGACCAGTACTGGGAGATGACGCGTGAAGTGGATCCGGCCGACTACCGGGTGGAATGAGGCGG
>JAHEJV010000054.1 GCA_024638705.1 Deltaproteobacteria bacterium
GACGCGAAATGGAGGATGGCGTCGAGCTCGCCCTCGACGTGGAGGTAGTTGGTGACGTCGTAGTGGAGGAACGAGAAGCTCGGATGGCCGAGCAGCGGCTCGATGTTCGAGACGCGGCCGGTGAGCAGGTTGTCGAAGGCCAGCACCTCGGAGCCCTCCTCGATCAGCCGCTGGCAGAGGTGCGATCCGATGAAGCCCGCCCCGCCGGTGACGAGAACGCGCCGGGGCCAGCCGGGTCGGGTGGAGTCAGACATTCGGGCTCTCCTGGGATCCCGCGAGCGGGGAGTGATCGGAATCGAGGTAGGCCGCCGCGGCGTCCTGCCAGCTTCTCGGCGCGACGCCGTGGGAAGCCGCGCGGGAAATGTCGAGCACCGACCACGCGGGACGCACTGCATCGGTCGTGAGATCGGAGGTGGCGATCCGCTCGATCTCGATGTCGCGGTAGCCGGCGTGGTCGAGGGCGAAGCGGGCGAGATCCCACCAGGTGGCGATCCCGGAATTCGTGACGTGCACGATACCGCGCGCACCGCGCTCCGCGAGTCGGACCATCCCCTCGGCCAGATCGACGGCGTAGGTGGGGCGCCCGCGCTGGTCGTCCACGACCCGCAGCGGGCCTTCGGCCTCCCCAGAGCGCCGTTTGGCCGCCTGATCGAGCACCGCCACGATGAAGTTGCGCCCGGCCCCGAAGACCCAGCTCGTCCGCACCACCAGGAAGGCGTCCGACGCCGCGAGGACGGCGCACTCGCCGGCGAGCTTCGTTTCGCCGTAGACGGAGCGCGGGCCAGGCGGGTCGTCTTCGGTGTAGGGACGGTCCGCGTCGCCGGGGAAGACGTAGTCCGTCGAGACGTGGACCAGCCGCGCGTCCGTCGCCGCGCAGGCCTCCGCGAGCACCCGCGGCGCCCGGGCGTTGGCGCGGCGCGCCGCCTCCGGCTCGCGCTCGCAGCGGTCGACGTGGGTGAACGCGGCGGCGTTCAGCCACACCAGCGGCCGCGGCAACTCCAAGAGGCGCGCGGCGACGGCGTCGGCGTCCGCGATGTCCAGCTCGTCGAGGTCGCAACCCGACGCGTCGACGCCCTGCGCCCGCAGGCGCGCCATCAGCGCCCGGCCGAGCTGACCGTAGCTGCCCGTGACGAACCAGTGCCGAGGGGAAGCGGCCGAGCTCGGGCTCAACCCTCGCCCTCATCGAGCACCCAGGTCGGCAGCTTCTCGTTCTTCTCCAGCTTCGAAGCCAGCGCCTCGGCGGTGGATCGCTCCGAGACCGGCCCCACCCGCACGCGCCAGCGCGAATCACCGTCGGTGCTCGCCTGGACATAGCTCGTGTAGCCGCGGCCGCGCAGCCGCTCGGCCAGCTTCTCCGCCGCCTGGCTCTCGCCGAACGCGCCGACCTGCACCGCATAACGCCCCGGCGGTGCGGCGGCGACCGGCTTCGCGGCGGGCTTCGGCTTCACCGGCTCGGGCGCGGGCTTGGCCTGCGGCGCGGGCTTCGCGGGCGCGGCGGGCTTCGGCGGCTCGGGCGGCGCCGCCTTCGCGACGCGTTCGGGCTCGGGCGCCGCCTCGGGCTCAGGCGTCGTCGGCGTCGGACCCATCGGCAGCTTCGCGGCTTCGCTCGGGGGAGGCGCGGCCACCGGAGCGGGCTCCGTCCACTCGACGGCCTCGGTCTCGCCCGAGAGATAGGCGATCACCAGTCCCGGCTCCTCCCAGAGGAATCCCGCGACGGCACCGCAGAGGAAGCCCACCACCACGAGCGCGACGACCGCCAGTGCAGCCGTGATCCATCCGCCGCGTCGGTTCCGCTTCCCGAGAACGCCTTGGTCTCTCATGCCGTGCCCCCATCCGTCCTTCATCACATGCGCTCCGGAGCCTGAATGCCCAGGAGTCGGAGGGCGCCCGCCAGGACGATCCGCACACCCATCGCGAGGCCCAGCCGGGCCTGCGTGAGTGCGGCGTCGTCCGACAGGATGCGATGGCGCACGCCGTCCTGTTGATATGGATTCCACAGCCCGGCGAGATCGCGGGCGAAATAGCAGAGGTGATGGGGCTCCCGCGTCTCCGCGGCACGCGACACGCAGTCCGGGAACTCGGAGAGCTTCTTGAGCATCTCGATCTCCTCGGGCAGCACGAGCGGACTCGCGTCGAAGGACGACGCCTCGGGCATCGCCACGCCGGTTTCGCGCGCCTTCCGCTCGATCGCGTGGGTGCGCGCGTGGGCGTATTGCACAGTGTAGGTGGGGTTCTTCTTCCAGTCGGTGTCTTCCGCGAGGTCGAGATCGAAGTCGAGATGGCTCTCGGCGCGTCGCTGCACCATGAAGAAGCGGAAGACGTCGCAGCCCACCTGTTCGAGCAGCTCGTCGACGGTGACGTAGGTCGCCTTGCGCGTCGATTGCTTCACCTGCTCGCCGCCGCGCGTGAGCGTCACGAACTGGTTCATCACCAGCTCGACCTTCTCCTTCGGACACCCGAGGGCGCCGATGCCCGCCACGACGTACGGAAACTGCTCCTTGTGGTCGGCGCCCTGCACGTCGATCACGCAATCGAACCCGCGCGCGAACTTCTGGCGGTGATAGGCGAGGTCGGGGAGCAGGTAGGTCGGCTCCCCCGTGCTGCGCACGAGCACGCGGTCGCGTTCGAGACCGAAGTCGGTCGATCGGAACCAGCGCGCGCCGTCCTTCTCGAAGAGCAGGCCCGCCGCTTCGAGGTCGGCGAGCACGCGGTCCGTCTCGCCGCTCTCGTAGAGGTCGCGCTCGTTCGTGAAGACGTCGAACTCGATGGCGAGCGCGGACAGCGTCTTGCGGATCTCCCCGAAGATCTGGTTCTCCGCCGTCTCGCGGAAGACGCCCTCCCCCGGCTCGTCGACGAGCGCCTCGCCGTGCTGGGCGCGCAGGCCCGCGGCGAGCTCGCCGATGTAGTCGCCCTGGTAGCCGTCCTTCGGGAAGACGACAGGCAGCCCCTCCACCTCCTCGACCCAGTTCTTCTCCCGGTCGGCGAGGGCCTCGGGCGGCGGCGGCGCCGCCCGGCCGAGCTGCTCGAGATAACGCGCCCTCACCGATTCGCCGAGCATGCGCATCTGGCGACCGCCGTTGTTGAAGTAGTACTCGCGCGTGACCGCGTGGCCCGTCGCCTCGAGCAGGTTGGCGATCGCGTCGCCGAGGATCGCCTGACGACCGTGGCCGAGGGTGAGCGGGCCGGTCGGGTTCGCCGACACGAACTCGACCTGGACGCGGCGTTGCGCGCCCGCGTCGGACTTCCCGTAGCGGGCGCCGGCGTCGAGCACCGAGCGGAGCAGGTCGTGCCAGCAGCCGTCGCCGAGCCAGAGGTTGACGAAGCCGGGCCCCGCCACCTCGACACGGGACACGAGGCCCCCCGCTTCCGACAGCCTTGCGGCCAGCGCCTCGGCGATCTTCCGCGGCGGCTGTCGCAGCGACTTCGCCAGCAGCATCGCCACGTTCGTCGCGAAGTCACCGTGTTCCGGGTTCTTCGGCAGGTCGAGCGCGAACTCCGGCACCCCGTCCTCGACGCCTTCGGCGTCGAGCAGGGCACGGACGTGGCCGTGAAGGTGTTGGTGGAGCAGATCGCGCATCAGAGGGGACCAGAATGCGGGGGAGACGAATTTTCGTCAAGGAATCCGGGTGTTTGCGGTTTCGCGCGGCTTCAAGCGCACGATCGTTTCCCCGGGCAGGGCGAACTCGAGGCGCTCGCGGATTGCGCTCTCGAGGGCGAAGGGGTCGTCTTCGAGCCCGCCGCTGTCGCGCTCGAGGCCGGCCTTTTCGGTGCGGAGTCGCTCGATGCGGGCCTCGGCTTCGCGCAGGTCGGCGCGCAGCGTCCACCAGGTGCGCAGCCCCGAGTCGTCGTCGACGACGGCGTTCGCCAAGGCGGCCGCCGCGACGGCGAGCACGAGCCACGACCCGACCCATCGTTTCGACCCGTCCGGCGCGCCCGGTCCGACCGGACCCGCAGCTCTCTCCCGCTTTCCCAAACGACACCCCCCGAAGCGCGCCAAACGTAGCGCGGGTTTCGCGCTACGGCAGAGATTCGGCGCCTTCGAGCAGCCGTCGGATGCGCTGGACGTAGAGCGGGGAGTCCCACTCCCGCGGCCCGATGTAGCGCTCGACGACGACGCCCTCGCGGTCGATCAGCAGCGTCTCCGGAAAGCGGTAGGCCTGGTAGGCCTCGGCGGTGGCCTTGCTCGGGTCCCAGAGGATCGGGAAGCGCAGGCCGAGCCGCGCGACGAACTCCTCCACTTCGGCGCTGCCCTCGTCGGTCGAGACGGCGACCAGCTCGAGGCCCTCGCGGGCGAGCGCGTCGTAGAGGCGCTGCATCGCCGGCATCTCGTCCTCGCACGGCTTGCACCACGTCGCCCAGAAGTTCAGCAGCACCACCTGCCCGCGGAGATCCGCGAGGGCGAGCGGTGGCCCCGCCTCGGGCACGCGCGGCAGCTCGAAGGCCGGCGCAACGGTGCCGCGCCCGATCGGCGCGGGGACGGTCTGACGCGACCACAGCGCGAGAAAGACGGCCACGGCAATCGCCGCCGCCAGGAGCCCGGCCCCACCGCGCATGCGAGATCAGTCCGCGTCGGCCTTCGCCGTCTTCTTCTTGCGCGCTTTCTTCTTCTTCTTCGCGGGCGCTTCGGCGGCGGGCTTCTCCATCGCCTCGACGAGCTGCACGACCGACATCTCGGCCGCGTCGCCGACGCGCGTGCGCGTGCGCAGCACCCGGGTGTAGCCACCGGGACGGTCCGCATAGCGCTCGGCCAGCTCGCCGAAGAGCTTCGCGGTGACGTCCTTGCCGTGCACCACCCTCATCGCCTGACGACGCGCGTGCAGGTCGCCGCGCTTGCCGAGCGTGATCATCTGATCAGCGAGGCGCTTCAACTCACGCGCCTTGGCGTGGGTGGTCTCGACCTGTTCGTGCTCGAGCAGCGACGACACGAGGTTGCGATACATCGCCACCCGGTGCGCCGCCGTGCGGCCGAGCTTGCGCGTGTTCATTCGATGGCGCATGGGATCAGATCTCGCGCTCCCGCATGCGCTCGATCTCGGCGCGCGACGGGAAGTTGTCGACGCGCATGCCGAGCTCGAGATCCATGCTCTCGAGCACTTCCTTGATCTCGTTCAGCGACTTGCGGCCGAAGTTCTTCGTCTTGAGCATCTCGCTCTCGGTGCGCTGCACGAGCTCGCCGATGAGACGGATGTTCGCGTTCTGGAGGCAGTTCGCCGAGCGCACCGACAGCTCGAGCTCGTCCACCGACTTGAAGAGGTTCGGGTTGAGCGGAGTGGGCTCTTCGGCGAGCGGCGCGAAGCTCTCGGTGGGCTCTTCGAAGTTGATGAAGATCGCCAGCTGCTCCTTCAGGATCTTCGCGGCGAACGCCAAGGCGTCCACCGGCGCGACGGTGCCGTCGCTCCAGATCTCGAGGTTGAGCTTGTCGAAGTCGGTCTCGCGACCGACGCGCGCCGGCGTGACGCTGTAGTTGACCTTGTGCACGGGCGAGAAGATCGCGTCGATCGGGATCGTGCCGATCGGCATGTCTTCGGTCTTGTTCTTCTCGGCGCCGACGTAGCCCTTGCCGGTATTGATCGTGACTTCCATCTCGACGTTCGCGTCGGGCGAGAGCGTCGCGATCTTCTTCTCCGGGTTCATCACCTCGACCGACGAATCGTCGGCCGCGAGGTCGCCCGCGGTGAGCACTCCCTCGCCGGTGGTGTGGATCCGGAGCAGCTTCGGACCTTCCCCGTGGAGGCGCAGGCGCACTTCCTTGAGGTTGAGGATGATGTCGGACACGTCCTCCATCACTCCCGGGATCGTCGAGAACTCGTGGAGCACGCCCTCGATCTTCACCGAGGTGATGGCCGCGCCCTGGAGCGAGGACAAGAGCACGCGGCGCAGGGCGTTGCCGAGCGTCAGGCCGAAGCCCCGCTCCAGCGGCTCGCACGAGAAGCGTCCGTAGCTTTCCGCCTCCGCGGCGTCGGCCTCGAGTGCGCGCGGGCGGATCAGCTCGCGCCAGTTCTTTGCGATGACTTCCTGATTTTCCATGGAATTCCTCCCTCGGCAGGGGCAGCTAGGGCGGCAGCGCCTAGCGCGAATAGAGCTCGACGATGAGATTCTCCTGAATCGGCATCGTGATGTCCTCGCGGACCGGCAGCGCCTTCACCGATCCGGCGAAGTTCGTCTTGTCGATGTCGAGCCACTGGGGGACGCTCTTTCCTTCGAGCGCCTCGAGCGCGGCGGAGATGCGTTCGACCTTCTGCGACTTCTCGCGCAGGACGACGACGTCCCCCGGGCGCACCAGCATCGACGGAATCGTGGCCTTGCGGCCGTTGACGTGGAAGTGGCCGTGCTTCACCAGCTGGCGCGCCTCGGCGCGCGAGGTGGCGAAGCCGAGACGGAACACGACGTTGTCGAGGCGACGCTCGAGCAGCACCAGCAGGTTCTCGCCGGCGCGGCCCTTCATCGAGGACGCGCGGTCCATCGTGCGTTCGAACTGCTTCTCGAGCAGGCCGTACATGCGGCGGACCTTCTGCTTCTCGCGAAGCTGGACGCCGTAGTCGGAGAAGCGCGAGCGGCCCTGGCCGTGCTGGCCGGGCGGATAGCTGCGCCGCTCGACGCCACATTTCGGAGTGAAGCAGCGGTCGCCTTTGAGGAAGAGCTTCGTGCCCTCCCGTCGGCAGAGCCGACACACTGCGTCGTTGTAACGAGCCATGGATCTTCCTCGAGCTAGACGCGGCGCCGCTTCTTCGGGCGGCATCCGTTGTGCGGGATCGGCGTGACGTCCTTGATCATCGTCACCTTGATGCCGGCAGCCTGGATCGCGCGCACCGCCGACTCGCGTCCGGCGCCCGGTCCCTTCACGAAGACCGTCGCCTGGCGCACACCGTGCTCCATCGCCTTCTTCGCACATTCCTCGGCCGCGACCTGCGCCGCGAAGGGCGTCGATTTGCGCGAGCCCTTGAAGCCCTGCCCGCCGGCGCTCGCCCACGCGAGGGCGCCGCCCGACGGATCGGTGACCGTGATCATGGTGTTGTTGAACGTCGACTGGACGTGAACCACGCCAGACTGGACGTTCTTCTTGACCTTCTTCTTTCCGCCCTTCTTCACCTTCGCCCCTCTACTTCTTCGTAACCGCTTGCTTCTTGCCCGCGACCGTCTTCGCCGGGCCCTTGCGGGTGCGCGCGTTCGTGTGCGTGCGCTGACCGCGGACCGGAAGCCCGCGGCGATGGCGGAGGCCGCGATAGCAGCCGATGTCCATCAACATCTTGATGTTCTGCGAGGTATCGCGGCGCAGATCGCCCTCGACCTTGTATTCCTGCTCGATGATCTCGCGCAGCCGCACGAGCTCGGAGTCGGCCAGCGTGTCCGCGTCCGACTCGGGCGCGATCTCGGCCTTCTCACAGATCTGGCGCGCCGTGGCGCGCCCGATGCCGTGGATATACGTGAGTGCGATGTCGACCCGCTTCTTGCGCGGGAGGTCGATGCCGGCGATGCGTGCCATGTCTGCTCCTCTAGCCCTGGCGCTGCTTGTGCTTGGGGTTGTCGCAGATGACGCGGATGACTCCGCGTCGTTTGATGACGCGGCACTTCGCGCACATCTTGCGAACCGAGGCTCGTACCTTCATCTCGTCCCCTCGCCCGTTGCTAGTGCGACCCGGAGAGCCGGGTCAGCGCCTCGCCACCGTCTTCGGTGACGAGAATCGTGTGTTCGTAATGCGCGGACATCGAGCCGTCCGCGGTGACCGCCGTCCATTCGTCGTCGAGCATGCGGACGTCCGGCCGACCCACCGTGACCATCGGCTCGACCGCGAGCACCATCCCGCATTCGAGTCGCGGCCCGCGACCGGGCTTTCCGAAGTTCGGAATCCAGGGCTCCTCGTGGAGCTCCTGCCCGATGCCATGTCCCGAGAACTCGCGGACCACGCCGAAGCCGGCGCTCTCGGCCCGCTGCTGGATCGCATGCCCCAGATCCGAGAGTCGCGCTCCCGGCCTCATCACCTCCATCGCGTCGTCGAGCGAGGCACGCGTCACTTCGAGCAGTCGCGCGGTCTCTGCCTCGATCTCTCCGACCGGAATCGTCACGGCCGAGTCGCCGTGGTAGCCGCCCACCGAAACGCCGAAGTCCAGACTCACGATGTCCCCGTCCGCGAGCTCGCGCGGACCGGGAATGCCGTGGACGATCTCGTCGTTCACGGAAACACAGAGTACGGCCGGGTACTTCGGCAGGCCGTGCGGATCGTAGCCCTTGAAGGAGGAGCGCACACCCCGCTTCTCGATCGATTTCGCTGCGATTTCGTCGAGTTCGCCCGTCGTCACGCCGGGGCGGATGTGCTCGCGCACCTCGAGGAGGATCTCGCCCACGTGGCGGGCGGCCTCGCGCATGGTGTCGAGCTCGCGCTCGGACTTGATCGGGATGCGGCTGCGTCGCAGGCCCATCATCCCAGGGCCTCCTCGATGCGCTTCGCCACCTCCTCGACGCTCCCCGTGCCCTCGACCCGGCGCAGGATGCCCTGGGCCTCGTAGTGGGCCACGAGAGGCTCGGTCTGCTCCTGGTAGACCGCGATGCGGTGGCGGACCGCCGTCTCGTTGTCGTCGCTGCGCCCCTCGATCTCGGCCCGCTTGAGCAGGCGGGAGACGATCTCCTCCTCGTCGAGGGTGAGCGCCACGCAGCGCTCGAGCGGGGTGCCGAGGCGTTCGAGCAGGGCGTCGAGGGCCTCGGCCTGGGCGCCGGTGCGCGGGAAGCCGTCCAGGATGAAGCCGCGCTGGGCGTCGTCCTGGGCGAGGCGCTCCTCGGCGACGCCGATCACGACCTCGTCGGGCACCAGGTCGCCGCGCTCCATCATCGCCTTCGCCTGGATGCCGATCTCGGTCTCCGCGGCGACGGCGGCGCGCAGCATGTCGCCGGTGGAGATCTGCGGGATGCGGTAGCGCTCCACGAGGAGCTGGGCCTGGGTGCCCTTGCCGGCGCCCGGCGGCCCGAGCAGGAGGAGACGTCGCGCGGTCATCGGTTGAGCCTCCCGCGTTGGCGTCGTCCGGCGCCACCGCCCGGCCCGGAGAGGTCGTCGTACTGGCGCGCCACGAGGTGCGCCTCGATCTGCGACATCGTGTCGAGGGCGACGCCCACGACGATCAGTAGCGCCGTGCCGCCGAAGTAGAACGGGATGCCCATGCGCAGAGCGAGGATCGTGGGCAGCACGCACACCGCCGACATGTAGATCGCGCCGATCAGCGTGATGCGCGTGAGGATGCGGTCGATGTGCTCGGAGGTCTTCTTCCCGGGCCGGATGCCGGGGATGTACGCGCCGGACCGCTTGATGTTCTCCGCCACCTCGGCGGGATTGATCATGATCGCGGTGTAGAAATAACAGAAGAAGATGATCAGGGCGATGTAGACGATCTGATAACCGATGCTGGCCGGATTGAGGTAGGTGTCGATGAACTGCTGGACGCCCGGGGAGTCGGTGAACTGGCCGACGGTCAGCGGGAACATCAGGAGCGACGACGCGAAGATCGCGGGGATCACGCCGGCGGTGTTCACGCGCAGCGGGAAGTAGGTCATGCCGCCCTGCTGGACGCGATTGCCCACGACGCGCCGGGCGTGCTGGATCGGGATCCGCCGTTGCCCGCGCTCGACGATGATCACGAAGAAGATCACGAAGATCGCGAAGACGGAGAAGAAGATCGTCTGGAGCAGCGAGAACTGGTCGGTGCGGATCAGCTGGAACAGATTCGAGAAGGCGCTCGGGATCGAGATGATGATGCTCGCGTAGATCACCATCGAGATGCCGTTGCCGATGCCCCGCTCGGTGATCTGCTCGCCGAGCCACATGATGAACGCCGTGCCCGACGTGAGCGTGATCATGCACATCAGCCGGAAGCTCCAGCCCGGATTCATGACCGCGCCTTCGCCGAACTGACCGCGCTCGAGCGCGACGGCGAGCAGCGCGCTCTGGAAGAGCGCCAGCCCGATCGTCGCATAACGCGTGAACTGGTTGATGCGGCGCTGTCCCTGCTCGCCTTCCTTCTTCAGCTCTTCGAGCTGCGGAATGACGACGGTGAGCAGCTGGAAGATGATCGACGCGCTGATGTAGGGCATGATGCCCAGCGAGAAGATCGACAGCTGCTCGAGCGCTCCACCCGAGAAGAGCGTGAAGAGCCCGAAGACGGTGCCCTGCATCTGCTCGAAGAAGTTGCGCACGACGTCGGGGTCGATCCCCGGCGTGACGATGAAAGCACCCACCCGGTAGACCGCGAGCATCCCGAACGTGAAGAGGATCCGTTGCCGGAGCTCGGTGATCCTCCCGATGTTCTGGACGCCTCCGATCATCCGAGCAGCTCCACCGTGCCGCCCGCGTCCTCGATCTTCTTCTTCGCCGCAGCGCTCACCTTGTGGACCGAGATCTTGCAGTTCTTCGGGGCGTCGCCCTCGGCCAGGAGCTTCACGCCGTCCTTGCCGTGCAGGATCAGGCCGCGCTGTTCGAGCAGCTCCGGGTTCACCTCGGCGCCGTCGCCGAAGGCGGCGAGCGAGCCGACGTTCACGATCCGGTAGCTCTTGCGAAACAGGTTGTGGAAACCGCGCTTGGGAATCCGGCGCGCGAGCGGCATCTGGCCGCCTTCGAAGTGGAAGGGCGTCTCGCGCCCGGGAGAGCGCTTGCCCTGCCCCTTCACGCCGCGACCGGCCGTCTTGCCGGTGCCCGAGCCCGGGCCGCGGCCGACGCGCTTCGCCGGACGGCGCGAGCCGGGCCGCGGAGAGAGTCGATCGAGCATCAGGCGCCCTCCACGACGACGAGATGTCGCACCTTGAAGATCATTCCGCGGATCGCCGGGGTGTCAGCCACCTCGACGGTCTGGTTGAGCCGGCGGAAGCCGAGCCCCTTCAACGTCGCGCGTTGACGGCGGTCGTAGCCGATCTGGCTCTTCACCCAACGCACGGAGATCGTCTTTCCATCAGCCATCGTCACGCACTCTGCTGGAGCTGGGCGGCGCGCGCTTCGGGATCGCGCAGTTCGGTGAGCGCCGTCATGGTCGCCCGCACCACGTTGATGGGGTTGTTGGTTCCGAGGGTCTTGGTGAGCACGTCGTGGATGCCCGCCGCTTCGAGGACGGCGCGCACCGGGCCGCCGGCGATCACGCCGGTACCGGGCGAGGCGGGGCGCAGCAGCACGCGGGCGGCCCCGAAGCGACCGATGATCTCGTGCGGCAGCGTCCGCTCCTCGATCAGCGGCACCTCGATCAACGCCTTGCGTGCGCGCTCGATGCCCTTGCGAATCGCTTCGGGCACTTCGCCGGCCTTGCCATACCCGGCGCCGACCACTCCGGCCCCGTCGCCGACGACGACGAGTGCACTGAAATTGAAGCGGCGGCCGCCCTTCACCACCTTCGCCACACGGTTGATGTGGACGACGCGGTCGGTCAGCTCGAAATCGTTCGCGTTGATTTGCGTCATGCGTTCCTTCTGGATTGCAGTTCCCGGTTCGGATCGCGCCGAATCGGGGAAATGAGGGTCAGATCTGGAGCCCGGCCTCGCGCGCGGCGTCGGCCAGGGCCTTCACACGCCCGTGATAGAGGAAGCCGTTGCGGTTGAAGACGGCCTCTTCGACCTGGTGCTGTCGCGCCAGCGCGGCGAGCGCCGCGCCGACCTTCTTCGCCGCCTCCACGTTGCCGGTGCTGCCGCCGTCGACGACGGCCTTCGACCGCGACGACACCGAGCCGAGCGTCTTGCCATCGGCGTCGACGAGCTGCGCGTAGATGTGCTTCGCGCTGCGGTACACGACGACGCGAGCGCGCGGGCTCCGCGCCACGGAGAGCGCCGTGCGCGTCTTGCGCGCCTTCCACTTGCGATCGTTCTCGTTGTTGATCTTGCGCTTCATGGGTTCCTCAGGCTCCGGTGCCCGCAGCCTTGCCGACCTTGCGGCGCACCTGCTCGTCGACATAGCGGACGCCCTTGCCCTTGTAGGGCTCCGGCGGCCGGAGCGAACGGATGTTGGCCGCGAACTGGCCGACCTTCTGACGATCGATGCCCTCGATGCGGACGATCACGTTGCGATCGATGCTCACCGAGAGCCCTTCGGGCACTTCCATCTCGACGGGATGCGAGAAGCCGAGCAGGAGCGTCAGCTTCTTCCCCGAGGACTCGGCGCGGTAGCCGACCCCCTGGATCTCGAGCTCCTTGGCGAAGGGCGTCACGACCCCCTGCACCATGTTGCCGACGAGGGCGCGCGCGAGACCGTGCAGACCGCGGTTGGTGACCGTGTCCTCGCCGCGCTTGAAGGTGACCTGCCCGTCGGCGATCTCCATGTCGATCGCGTCGGGGAGCCGCTCTTCGAGCGTGCCCTTGGGGCCCTTCACGCGGACGCCACCCGGCACCTTGTCGATGGTGACGCCGTCGGGAATCGGGATGGGTTTGCGGCCGATCCGTGACATGACTACCAGACCTCGCAGTTGAGCGACATGGACTACCAGACCTCGCAGACGACTTCGCCGCCGACGTGCGCTTCGCGCGCCGCGTCGTCGGACAGCACGCCGCGCGACGTCGAGATCACCGCGAGGCCGAGACCGTTGCGCACGCGCGGCACGGATTCCTTGTCGACGTAGACCCGGCGCCCGGGCTTCGAGACGCGCTGGATGCCGTCGATCAGCGGCCGGCCGTCTTCGTCGTAGCGGATGCCGAGCACCAACCACGCGTGGCCGTCGCGCGCCTCCACCTTCACCGACGAGATGAACCCCGCCTGATGCAGCACGTTCGCGACCGCGATCTTCTGCTTCGACGAGGGACACCCCGTCGTGCTCTGGCGCGCGACACCCGCATTGCGGATCCGCGTCAGCATGTCTGCGATGGGATCGGTCATCATGATCGAAGGTTCCCCTACTGCCGGAAGGGCATGCCGAGGTGGGTCAGGAGCGACTTCCCTTCGGCGTCGTTGCGCGCGGTCGTCACGACGGTGACGTTCACGCCGGTGATGCGTTCCACCGAGTCGTAGTCGATCTCGGGAAAGATGATCTGCTCGCGGATGCCGAGCGAGTAGTTGCCGCGCCCGTCGAAGGACTTCGGCGACACGCCCTTGAAGTCGCGAACGCGGGGCAGCGACACCGAGAGCAGGCGATCGAGGAACTCCCACATCCGGTTGCCGCGCAGCGTGACCGAGCATCCGATCGCCTGCCCCTGGCGGAGCTTGAAGTTGGCGATCGACTTCCGCGCCCGCCGCACGACGGCCTTCTGGCCGGTGATGACGGCGAGCTCTTCGGTGGCCTTCTCGAGCAGCTTCGAGTTCTGGGTGGCCTCGCCGACCCCCATGTTCACCACGATCTTCTCGAGCTTCGGCACCTGGTGGACGTTCTTGAAGCCGAACTCCGTCGAGAGCTTTTCGACGATTTCGGACTTGTAGCGTTCGAGGAGTCTCGGAGTCATGTCAGATCACTTCCGGCGCGAGCGAGATGATCTTCATGAAGCGCTGCGCGCGCAGCTCGCGCGCGACGGGCCCGAAGATGCGCGTCCCGATCGGCTCCTTCTGGTTGTCGAGGATCACCGCGGCGTTGTCGTCGAACTTGATGAAGGACCCGTCCGGCCGCGGAATCGACCGCGCGACGCGCACGACGACGGCGCGCCGCACTTCACCCTTCTTCACCCGGGCGTTCGGGATCGCGTCCTTCACCGAGACGACGATCAGGTCGCCCACCGAGGCATAGCGGCGCCGTGTGCCGCCGAGCACCCGGATGCACTGCACTTTGCGCGCACCCGAATTGTCGGCGACCTCGAGGACCGATTCCTGTTGGATCATCTTCTTCGCACCCGTTCTTTCTTGGGACCGGCCAGGCCTAGACCGTCACCGCGGCGGCGACCGTCTGCTGCACCTTCCAGCGCTTCCGTTTCGAGAGCGGCCGGTGCTCGATGATCTGCACCTTGTCGCCGACGTTGCAGGTGTTCGCCTCGTCGTGCGCCATGAACCGCGAATAGCGACGGACGTACTTCTTGTATTGCGGGTCCTGCACCAGGCGCTCGACCCGCACCACGACGGTCTTGTCCATCTTGTTGCTGACTACGGTGCCGACGAGGGTTCGCCGCATGCCACGCTTGCTCATTCGTCCGCTCCGCGCTTCTCGCGCAGGATCGTCTCCGCGCGAGCGATGTCGCGGCGAAGCAACCGGAGCTTCGCCGTATTCTCGAGCTGGCCCGTCTCCTTGCGGATCTTCACGTTGAAGAGCTCCGCTCGGAACTCGCCCGTCTTCGCGGCGAGTTCTTCGATCGAGAGATCGCGCAATTCCTTCGGGCTCATCCGATCGCCTCCCGTTCGACGAAGCGGGTGGCGACGGGCAGCTTGTGGGCCGCGAGTCGCAGCGCCGCCTTGGCGACGTCGTGCGGCACGCCCTCCATCTCGTAGAGGATCCGGCCGGGCTTCACGACGGCCACCCACTCTTCCGGGTTGCCCTTTCCCTTGCCCATGCGGGTTTCGGCGGGCTTCTTCGTGATCGGCTTGTCGGGGAAGATGCGGATCCACACCTTGCCACCGCGCTTCGCGTGGCGCGTCATCGCGACCCGGGCCGCCTCGATCTGGCGCGCGGTGATGCGCGACTCCTCGAGCGCCTGGAGACCGTACTCCCCGAACGAGAGCGTCGATCCGCGATACGCCTTGCCGCGCATCCGACCTTTGAACACTTTGCGGTGCTTGACCTTCTTGGGTTGCAGCATGGCCTACCTCGACTGGACCTCACCGATCCGTTGGGACAGCGTGCCCTGGCGCAGCTCCTTGTCGCTGACGTCGCCCTTGAACACCCAGCACTTCACTCCAATGACGCCGTACGTGGTCTTCGCCTCGGCGGCGCCGTAATCGATCTCGGCGCGCAGCGTGTGCAGCGGCACCCGGCCCTCGCGATACCACTCGCGGCGGCCCATCTCGGAGCCTCCGAGCCGGCCGGCGCACTGGATGCGGATGCCTCCGGCGCCAAACTTCATCGTGCTCGTGACGGCCTTCTTCATCGCACGCCGAAACGCGACGCGTCGCTCGAGCTGGAGCGCCACGTTCTCCGCGACGAGCTGGGCGTCCAGCTCCGCCTTGCGGATCTCCTTGATGTTGATGAAGACCTCGCGGTTGTCCGTGAACGACGCCAGCTCTTCGCGCAGCGTCTCCACCTCGGCGCCGCGCTTCCCGATCAGGATGCCCGGACGCGCCGTGTGGATGTTCAGCACGACCTTGTCGCCGGTGCGGTCGACCACGACCTTCGAGATGCCGGCGTGGTAGAGCTTCTTCTTGATGAACTTGCGGATCGCGATGTCCTCGTGCAGCTGCTCCGCATAGCGGCGCTCCGAGAACCAGTTCGACTGCCACCCGTAGAGGGAGCCGAGCCGGAATCCGTAGGGATGAACTTTCTGACCCACCTTGACTCCCTTATTCCTCGGAGAGGACGACCTTCACATTGGACGTCTTCTTCTGGATCCAGCTGGCGCGACCCTGGGCACGCGGGCGGATGCGCCACATGCTCGGTCCCTGGTCGACGGTGATCTTCGTGACGACGAGATTGTCGATGTCGATCCCTGCCTGATCCCGGTTGTTCTTCTCTTCCGCATTCGAGAGCGCCGATCGCACGAGCTTCGCCAGCGTGCGCGAGAAGCGCTTCGGCGAGAGATCGAGGAGCACGAGCGCATCCTCGACGCCCTTGCCCCGGATCTGATCTGCGATCAGGCGCGCCTTGCGCGGACTCACCCGATAGTTCTTGAGAAATGCCGTGGCGCTCATGGGCTACTTCGTCTTCACCTTCTTGCCACCCGCGTGACCGGTGAACTTGCGGGTCGGCGAGAACTCTCCCAGCCGATGGCCCACCATGTTCTCGGTGACGAAAACGGGCACGAAGAGCTTGCCGTTGTGGACGTGGAACGTGATTCCGACGAAGTCCGGCGTGATCATCGAACGCCGCGACCAGGTCCGGATCACCTGCTTCGAGCCGCCCGCGAGCGAGGCATCGACCTTCTTCTGGAGGCTCGGATCCACGAAGGGACCCTTCTTGAGCGAACGCGCCATTACTTCTTCTTCCCTCGTCGCTTGACGATGTACTTGTCACTCCGCGAGTTGCTGCGCGTCTTGTGACCCTTCGTCGGCACGCCCCAGGGCGTGCACGGGTGCCGGCCGCCCGAGGAGCGGCCCTCGCCGCCACCCATGGGATGGTCGACCGGATTCATCGCGACGCCGCGGACGTTCGAGCGCTTCCCCTTCCAACGGGAACGCCCGGCCTTGCCGACCGTCTGGTTCTCGTGCTCGGCGTTGCCCACCTGCCCGACGGTCGCCTGGCAGCGCACGTGGATGCGGCGGTGCTCGCCGCTCGGCATGCGCAGCGTCACGTAGTCGCCCTCGCGCGCCATCAGCTGCGCCCCGAGCCCGGCGGCGCGAACGAGCTGCGCGCCCTTCCCCGGCTTGAGCTCGACCGCGTGGAGCTGGGTGCCGAGCGGAATGTTCTTGAGCGGCAGCGCGTTTCCCGGCCGCGGGTCGACGTTCTCGCCCGACATCACCGTGTCGCCGATCTTGAGGCCGAGCGGCGCGATGATGTAGCGCTTCTCGCCGTCCGCGTAGTGCAGCAGCGCGATGTTCGCCGAACGGTTCGGGTCGTACTCGATGGCCGCGACCTTCGCCGGAATGTCGGCCTTGTCGCGACGGAAGTCGATCTTCCGGAAGCGCCGCTTGTGGCCGCCGCCGCGATGCCAGGACGTGATCCGTCCGTTGACGTTGCGACCGCCGCTCTTGTTGACGCGTCCGCCGACGAGGGATCGCTCGGGCTTGCCGCGCGTGATCTCCGCGAAGTCGGAGACGCTCATGTCGCGTCGTCCGGGCGAAGTGGGCTTGTAGATGCGTACGGGCATGGTCTTCCTACACCCCCTCGTAGAACTCGATGCTCTGCCCTTCGGCGAGCACGACGAGGGCCTTCTTCCATTCCGGTTTGCGGCCCATGAACTTTCCGACGCGACGCGACTTGCGCGGCATCCGCATCGTGCGGACGCGGAGGACGTCGACGGAGAAGAGCGTCTCGACCGCGCGCTTCACGTCGTGCTTGTTCGCACGCGGATCGACGGCGAGCGTGACGAGGTTCTCCTCCTCGCGCCCGATACTGCTCTTCTCGGTGACGAGCGGCTTGCGGATCACTTCGTGGACGTTCATGCCGATTCCGCCTTCGCCGCGCGACGGCGGTCTTCGGACAGGCGCAGGTCGAGGGCTTCGACCGCCGCCTTGGTCAGGAGCAGCTTCGAGTGACGGAGCACGTCGTAGACGTTCAGCCCGGCGGCGCGCAGCGTCGCGACGCGGTGGATGTTGCGCGACGACATCTCGAGGTGGTGATCCGCCTCGGCGACGACGATCAACACGCTCTGCCCGCTGAGCCCGAGGGCGTCGAGCACCTCGGTCACGCGCTTCGTCTTGAACTCCTCCATCGCGAACTCGTCGACGACGGTGATCGCGCCTTCCTGCTGGCGCAGGCTCAGCGCGCCCCGCAGCGCGGCTCGGCGCACCTTCTTCGGCAGGGCGTGTGCGTAGGAGCGCGGCACCGGCCCGAAGACGGCGCCGCCACCGGCCCACTGCGCCGCGCGGTTGGTGCCCTGGCGGGCGCGACCCGTGCCCTTCTGTCGCCACGGCTTCGCGCCACCGCCCGACACCGCGGTGCGGTTCTTCGTGCTGTGGGTTCCGCGATGGCGCAGAGCCAGCTGGCGTCGCACCTCGGCGTGGAAGAGGTCGGGCTTCACCTTGACCTCGAAGACCGCCGGCGGCAGCTCGATCGAGCCGGCCTTCTGGTTCTCTGTCGTCTTGATGTCCACGGTGGCCATGATCCGTCCTAGAGCTTGATCTCGACGTCGACGCCGGCTGCGAGCTCGAGCTTCATCAGCGCATCCACCGTCTGCGGCGTGGGATCGAGGATGTCGATCAGCCGCTTGTGGGTGCGCGTCTCGAACTGTTCACGCGACTTCTTGTCGATGTGCGGCCCGCGCAGCACGGTGTACTTGTTGATGCTCGTGGGCAGCGGGATCGGCCCCGCCACACGCGCGCCCGTCCGCATCGCGGTGTTGACGATCTCCCCGGCGCTCTGGTCGAGCAGCTTGAAGTCGTACGCCTTCATGCGGATCCGGATCTTCTGTGAGGCGAGGTCGCCCATGTCGTGTCTCTTCCCGGCGGCGCGAAGCCGCCCGTTGGCGTTATTCGATGATGTCCGCGACGACGCCGGCGCCGACCGTGCGGCCGCCTTCGCGGATCGCGAAGCGCAGCTCCTTGTCCATCGCGATCGGCGTGATCAGCTCCACCGTCATCTCGACGTTGTCGCCAGGC
>JAHEJV010000346.1 GCA_024638705.1 Deltaproteobacteria bacterium
GTTGCTCGGGTCGCACGACGACCTGCTCGGCGAAACCGCCGAGTCCGCACATGGCGATCGCGCGCCGTCCCACGGGCACGTCCTCGACGCCGTCGCCCACCGCGCTGACCACGCCCGCGACTTCGCCGCCGGGCACGAAGGGCGGCTCGGGCTTGATCTGATAGGCGCCGCGGATGAAGAGCGTGTCGACGAAGTTCACGCCGGCGGCGTGGACGTCGAGCACGACCTGACCGGGCTCGGGCTTCGCGGCGTCGCGCTCCTCGACGACGAGGCGCTCCGGGCCTCCGAATTCACGACAGACGACTGCGCGCATGCTTCCTTCCTGGGCTGCCTGGGGCCGATCTCAAGAGGTCGGGTCTTCGGGCGCGACGTCGCGCATCGTGACCAGACGTTCGAATTCTTCTTCCGTGAGCGCGCCGGTGCGCCGCAATCCCTGGAGCCGCGCCAGGCGCGCCGTCTCCTCGTCGACGGCGGGATCGTGGCGCATCGTGCGGCGCATCGCGCGGGCGACGGCGCGTCCGCGCGCGAGCGCCTCGCGGTAGCGCGCTCGCAGCGTGTCGACGTCGACGTCGTCGAGGGTGCCGTGACGGCGGAAGTGCTCGCGAAACACGGTGCCGACGGCCCAGGTCGACGCGCCGGAGAGCGCCACCTGCGCCGCGCTGCCCGCGACCCAGCCCGCGCCGGGCACCGCCTTCACGACGCTCGCCCCCACGCGCGCGAGCGATGCACCCGCCACCGCGATCACCACGGCGCGACCGCGCACCGCGTCCCAGGCGACGTCCGCATCGGCGGCCAGCCGCCGGACGAGCGCGAACTGCACGGCGCTGACGGCGGCGATGTCGGCGCCGGGCACCGGCGTCACGGCCGCGGCCATCGCCAGGGTCATGTGCTTGCGGATCGTCTCGCGACTCGCGCGGCGTTCGCTCACTGCGTCGGTGTAGCACGCGGGATCGCAGCGACCGGACGCGCATCGGAGTCGCTCGACGCTCCGGTCCCGCGGGGGGTCGCCGCCTCCGCCCCGAGATCGCCTCCATCGTCACGGTGCGGATTGCTAGAGTGGCTGTCCCTCACCCTCGCTCCTGGGCGCCGGAGGCGCCGGATGTACACCCCTTACTACGGATTCCGCGAAAAGCCCTTCGCGCTCAGCCCCGATCCGCGATTCCTGTTCCTCTCCGCATCCCATCGCGAGGTGCTCGGCCATCTCGTGTATGGCATCGAACAGGGTGAGGGGTTCATGGCGATCACCGGTGAGGTGGGCACCGGGAAGACGACGCTCTGCCGGACGCTGCTCCGCCGACTCGGCAGCGAGTCGGAGGTCGCGTTCATCTTCAACCCCACGCTCACGCCGCTCGAGCTGCTCAAGGCGATCAACTCCGAGTTCGAGCTCTCGACCTTCGGCGATTCGCGGCCCGAGCTCACCGACGTCCTGAACTCCTTCCTGCTCGAGAAGCGCAGCGAGGATCGGCGCGTCCTGCTGATCGTCGACGAGGCGCAGAACCTCTCGACGGAAACCCTCGAGCAGCTCCGTCTGCTCTCGAACCTCGAGACCGAGACGTCGAAGCTGCTCCAGATCGTCCTCCTCGGACAGCCCGAGCTCGACGAGAAGCTCGCCCGCAACGACCTGCGTCAGCTGCGCCAGCGGATCAGCGTGTGGTGGCACCTCGGCCCGATGGACGCGGGGGAGACGCGCGAGTACGTGCGCCATCGGCTGCGCGTCGCGGGCGCGCTCGAGCGTCCGATCTTCACCGACGCCGCACTGCGCGCCGTCCACCAGCTGTCGCGCGGCGTCCCGCGCGTGGTGAACCTCGTGTGCGATCGCGCGCTGCTCGCGGGCTACGCCGAGCAGAGGGCGCAGATCGGACGGCGCCTCGTGTTGCGCGCCGCCGCCGAGCTGCGGCCCCAGAGCAAGCGCCGCCGGCTGCGCTTGCGCTGGCTCGGCGCGGGAGCGGCAGCGGTCCTGCTGCTGGGTGCGGTCGTCACTTGGATGACGACGTCGCCGACCGAGCCGAGCCGCGCGATGGCCGACCGGGACGGAGAGACGTTGGCCGCGGTCAGCACGCCCGCGACGTCCGCGGAGCGCGAACCCGCTTCCAGGGCGCCCGCAAAGCGCGCGTTCGCGCTCGTCGACGGCGATCTCGGCACGGTGCTGGCCTGGCAGACGCCCGATCGCAGCCGCGAGGAGACGCTGCGCGCGGTGTTCGAAGCGTGGGGCCTCCCCGACGGCGACGTCACGGCGCCCGATTTCCAGGCGCTGCGCGAAGCCCTGGCGAGACGCAGGATCGGCCTGCTGCCGATCCTGCCCGAGCTCCCGGAGCTGCGAAACGCCGGGACGCCCGCGATCGTCTCGCTGCGCGACCGCTCCGGCGTCCCGCGCATCGCGCTGCTCCGCGGTCTCACCGGCGACCGCGCGCACCTCGCAGGCCTCGCGCGCGACGTGACGGTTCGCGTCTCGACCGGCGACCTGATGAACCACCTCGACGGCGAGGTGCACGCGGTGTGGCGCAACTACGAAGACTGGCCGGAAGTGCTGCGCCCCGGCGCGAGCGGCGACGCGGTGCGCTGGGTCCAGAGTGCGCTCGCCGAGCTCGGCTTCTACACTGGAGCGCCGAACGGGAGCTTCGACGACGCGACGCGCGATGCCGTCTCGATCTTCCAGCTCGAAAAGGGCATCTCGCCCGACGGCGCTCTCGACGCGCGGACCTGGATGGCGCTCTACGCCGCCCTGCCGCGCTACGCCACTCCCCGACTCGTCAGCGATCCGATCGATCTCGCGAGCGCACACTGAACCGAACCCCGAGCCCCCGCCACGAGGGGCGCAGCGCACCTGCAGACAAGAGGCCGATGGCGACGGGTTCGTACAAGCGGTGGCGCAGCGTGTTGCCCTGGGTCGTCTCGGCGGCGCTGCTCTTCTATGTCTTCGGCTACGCCACCGAGTGGGATCGCCTGTTAGGCGCCCTCGACGAAGCCGACGTCCCGCGCTTCCTCCTCTACGCCACCGCCGACCGGCTCGCCTTCTTCCTGGTGTGGACGTATCTCTCGGCCGTCGCGCTGCGGCGCTTCGTCCTGCACGTGCCGATCCGCTCGGTATTCGCGATCCGCGGAGGATCGGAGCTGGCCCGCGCGGTGAGCAACCCGCTCTCGGACGCCGCTTACTTCATCGGGCTCGTGCAGCTTTGCAAGGGACGCATCGACGCGGTGGTGGCGTCGGCGCTCGTGCCCGTCGTCTGTCACTTCTTCGTGATGCTCGTCCAGGTGACCCTCGCCCTGCCCTTCCAGACGGGCGGCATCGGCGCCGTGCCCGGCGTAGCGGTGACGGCCGCCATCGCGTGGGGGCTGCTCTTCGCCGGGTACGGCGGGCTCCAATTGGTCCGCAACGGCTCGATCCGAGTGCGCTGGCTGGCCCCGGTGGACGCGTGGCTCGCGCGCTTCCCTCCGCGCGAGATCGCCCCCTTCCTGTGGGGCTTCGCGGCGCTCGCCGTCTTCGACGTCCACATCCAGTGGCTGGCTTCGCGCGCCTTTGGCGTCGACATCGAGTGGATGGCGATGGCCGCGCGCCTGCCGATCGTTTACCTCACCTTCCTGATCCCGACCCTCGGCAACTTCGGCACCCGCGAGCTCACCTGGGCGGCGCTCTTCGGCGAGTACGGCGAGCGCGACGCGCTGATCGCCTACGCGTTCTCGATCAACGCGATCTTCCTCGTGCTGAACGTGATCCTCGGTGTCCTCTTCCTGTCGTACGCGCTCGAGCTGATCCGGGCGGTCCGTCAGACCCGGCGCGAAGGCGGGACCGTGCCGAAGCCGCTGATCCGCGACCCGAACACCCCCTGATCCTCGCGGCATCGGCGTCCACAGGCCGTGTCGCGGCCGTTTCACGAACCGCGTGCGCAACGGCGACGCCGCGTTAGCATACGGATCCCCCTGCCGGCCCCAGTCCTCCCCGGAGTCCGCCCATGGCGCGAAAGAGCAAGACCGCTGTCCTCAAGCGACAGCGCGAGTTGAAGAAAGCCGAGAAAGCCGCTGCGAAGCGGGAGAAGCGTGCGATGCGTGAAGGCGTCGCCCCCGACGAGGAGGTCGCGAGTCGCGACGATCTCGCCGGCTACGGGTTCCCGGTCGGCGACGACGAAGAAGAAGAGAAGGAAGACTGAGCGTTTGGCCGAAGAACCGCTGATCGCCGTCTTCGTCGACTACGAGAACCTCGCCATCGGCGTGCGCCGCATGCGCAAGGGGTCGTTCGCGATCGACCTCGTGCTGCGCCGCCTGCTCGAGAAGGGCCGCATCATCTACAAGCGCGCCTACTGCGACTGGAGCAACTACCGCGACGCCGTGCGCGAGTTCCACACCCAGGGCGTCGAGCTGATCGACATCCCGCAGAGCAAGGCGAGCGGAAAGAACAGCGCCGACATCCACATGGTCGTCGACGCCCTCGACCTCTGTTACCAGAAGGAGCACATCAACTCCTTCGCCCTGATCTCCGGTGACAGCGACTTCTCGCCCCTCGTCTCCAAGCTCAAGGAGAACGACAAGTGGGTGATGGGCTGCGGCGTGAAGAGCTCGACCTCCGACCTGCTGATCGGGAGCTGCGACGAGTTCATCTACTACGACGACCTGATCCGGGACGTCGAAGAGAAGAAGAAGCGCAAGAAGCCCTCCACGAAGAAGAAGTCGTCGGACGCGGAGAACAAGCACGAAGATCTCGCCGAGAAGATCGCCGAGGGCGTCCGCTCGCTGGAGCGCGACTACGACACGGTGTGGGGATCGATGCTGAAGCAGACGATCCGCCGCCTCTATCCCGGTTTCAGCGAGGGCTACTACGGAGCCAGCTCGTTCGCCGAGATCCTCGAGATGGCCGAGAAGCAGGGAATCATCGACCTCGAGTTCGACGAGCGGCGCGGGAACTACGTGGTGAGGTCGAAG